>CAZEFK010000218.1:0-11971 GCA_964511405.1 uncultured Comamonadaceae bacterium
GGCCGCGGCCGGGGCTGCGCTCGGGCGCCGGCTGGTCGGCCTGCTCGGCGATGGCGGCGCCGTGCTGGGCGAGGCCTGGGACCGCGTCCGTCCCTGGCGCCCTGGCCCGGGGGCCGGACGCTGGGCGCTGTCGGCGCTGTTCGCGCTGACCGCGGCCTTCCTGGTGCTGCCGGCGCTGCTGGTCGTGCCGGCCTCCTTCACCGCCGGCCGCGTCGTCGAGCTGCCGCCCGCCGGCCTGTCGCTGCGCTGGTACCAGGCCTATCTGGCGGCGCCCGAGTGGATCGCCGCCACGGTCAACTCGGTGGTCATCGCCACGGTCTCGGGACTGCTGGCGCTGGTGCTGGGCGGCATGGCCGCCTTCGCCCTGGTGCGCCGGCCGGTGCCCGGCCGCAGCGCCCTGCTGGGCCTGCTGCTGTCGCCGCTGATCGTGCCGCGCATCGTGATCGCGGTGGCGCTGTTCTATCTCTATTCCCGGCTGGAGCTGGTCGGCACCCTCACCGGCCTGGTGCTCGGCCACACCGTGCTGGCCCTGCCCTATGTCGTGATCACGGTGATGGCCGTGCTCGGGACCTATGACAGCCGCTACGACCAGGCCGCGCACACGCTGGGCGCCGATCCCTGGCGCACGCTGTGGCGCATCACCCTGCCGCAGATCCGGGGCGGCCTGATCGCGGCCTTCCTGTTCGCCTTCATCACCTCGTTCGACGAGCTGACGGTTTCGCTGTTCGTGACCGGCGGCGCGGTCACCACCCTGCCGCGCCAGATGTGGAGCGACATGCTGCTGCAGATCAACCCGACCCTGGCCGCCGCCGCAACCGTGCTGCTGGTGGTCATGACCCTGCTGCTGCTGGCCGGCGAGACGCTGCGCCGGCGCGGCCGCGCCTGAGGAGACCGCGATGCCCAAGCCCCAGCCGGTCGATCCGGCTGACCTGCCGCCCGAGGTGCAGGCCGTGTTCGACGATATCAAGGCCACGCGCCGGGTCGCCGAGGTCAATAATTTCTGGACGTACCTGGCCCGCGACCCGGCCACCCTGCGCCGCACCTGGACCAGCCTGAAGGAGGTAATGGCACCGGGCGCGCTCGACCCGCTGGTCAAGGAACTGATCTATCTGGCGGTCAGCGTCACCAACAATTGCGGCTACTGCATCGCCAGCCACAGCGCCGCCGCGGCCAAGGCGGGCATGACCGAGGCCATGTTCGCCGAGCTGATGGCCGTGGTCGGCATGGCCAACGAGACCAACCGCCTGGCCAACGGCTACCGGGTGCCGATCGATCCGGCGTTCGAGCGGTAGCCTTCAGTTCAGGCCCAGGCAGACCGAGCTATAGGGCAACTGCTTGTCCGCCGGCTTCGGCTGGCCTTCGGGCGAGATCCGGCAGAGCGCGGTCTTGTCGCCCTTCTTGATGCCGACATTCAGGCCGCCGGCCCCCTCGGTGATGGCGACCAGGACCCAGCCGTCGTTCAGCAGATCAGGCAGGGCCTTGTCGAGCAGCGGCGCCTTGAAATGCTTGACCCAATCGGGCGCCGCGGGCGGTGCTGGCGGCTCGGCCGCAGCGGCCGACGCCAAGCCGAGCGCGAGGCAGGCCACAGCGAGCCGGAGCCAGACCATCGAGGAGCCGATCTGCCGCGCTTAGAACGGGATATCGTCGTCCAGGTCGGTGGCGCGACCGGCCGGCGCCGGCTGGCGGCTGGGCTGGCTGTAGCCGCCGCCCCCGCTCCCGCCGCCCGCGCCGCCATAGCTGCTGCCGCCGCCAAAACCGCCCTCGTCGTCTTCCATGGGGCCGCCGCCCCCGCCGCCGCGGCTGTCGAGCAGGGTCAGCTCGCCGCGGAACTGCTGCAGCACGATCTCGGTGGAGTAGCGCTCCTGGCCCTGCTGGTCGGTCCATTTGCGGGTCTGGAGCTGGCCCTCCAGATACACCTTGGAGCCTTTGCGCAGATACTGCTCGGCGACGCGGCCCAGGTTCTCGTTGAAGATCACCACCTGGTGCCACTCGGTCTTCTCGCGCCGCTCGCCGCTGTTGCGGTCCTTCCAGCTCTCCGAGGTCGCGATCCGGAGATTGACGATCTTGCGGCCGTCCTGGGTCGAGCGCACTTCGGGATCGCGGCCCAGATTGCCGAGCAAGATGACCTTGTTGACCGAAGCGGCCATGCGCGTTCTCCTTTAGTTCCGAACCGCGGTCGCTCATAGGAGCCCAGCCCGGGGCGCTCTGCAAGAGCAGAGTCAGGTCTGGGCGATGAACTCCGCGATCAGGCGGTTGACCGCCGACGGCTGCTCCATGTGGACCATGTGGCCGGCGTCCGCCAGCACCTGCGCGTCCAGGGCGGCGCCGTGGGCCGGCGGGATGATCCGGTCCGCCGCCCCCCAGATCGCCTGCACCGGCATCGCCAGCTCGCGCAGCCGCGGCCTGAGGTCGACCGCCTGCAGGTCGCCGGACAGGAAGCCGGCCAGAATCGCCTCCTGGGCCGCGCGCACCCCGTCCAGGCGCTTGATGCGCAATGCGGTCTCGACCATGTCGCGGCCGACCGCGCCGGGGTCGGCGAACAGCGTCTGCAGCGCCGCCTTGAGATCGCGCGCCCGCTCGGCGGCCAGGAAGCGGCGCAGATAGCCGGCGTCGATCTCGGGCCCGAGGCCGACCGGGCAGATCGCCGTCACCGACTGCACCCGGTCGGGCCGCGCGAGCGCCAGCTCCAGGGCGACCGCCCCGCCCAGCGACTGGCCGACGACATGGACCCGATCGAGCCCGAGCGCGTCGAGCAACCTGGCGGCCGTGCCCGCCAGCGCCGCAACCGAGCCGTCGGCGATCGCCTTGCCGGACTCGCCGTGCCCCGGCAGGTCGAAGGCGACGACGGCATGGCGCTCGGCCAGCGCCGGCTGGTTGAACAGCCAGCTGCCCAGGTCGCCGCCGAAGCCATGGATCAGCAGGACCGGGGCACCCGCGCCCTGACGCAGCACCCGCAGCCCACGGCCCTCCACCGTGACGGTCTCGGCACCGCCGCCGGCCTCGGCCGCGTCTTCGGCGGGCGGCACGTAGCGGCGCTCGAAGTCCGCCACGAAGGCGTCGATGTCGGCCGCCGGGACCGCGGCGTCGGCGATCACCCCCAGCAGCGCGCCGACCGGCCGCATCGTGCCGGGCCGCGCCACCTGCCGGCGCAGCACGCCGGCGACGGGCGCCTCCAGGGCATTGGTGATCTTGGCGGTCTCGATGTCGACCAGCTCGGCGCCGGCCGCGACCGGCTCGCCCTCCGCCACCTGCCAGGCGACCACCGTGCCCTCGGTCATCGCCAGGCCCCATTTGGGCATGGTCACGGCCCGGATGGCGCTCATCGCCGCCATTCCACGACGGCGCGGACCACCTCGGCAATGCGGGCCGGGCCCGGGATGTACAAGTCCTCCAGCGCGGCCGAGAACGGCACCGGGGTGTGCGGCGGCGACACCACGCGGATCGGCGCCTCGAGAGCGCCGAAGGCCTCGGCCGCGACCAGCGCGGCGATGTCGGCGCCCAGGTTGCAGCGCGGATTGGCCTCGTCGACCACGACCAGCCGGCCGGTCGCCTCGACGCTCTCCAGGATGGTGTCGCGATCGAGCGGCGAGGCCGTGCGCGGATCGATGATGGTGGCCTCGATGCCGGCCGCCCGGCGCAGGTCCTCGGCGGCAGTCTTGGCCATGTGCACCATCCGGCCAATGGCGACGATGGTCACGGCGTCGCCCTCGCGCACGATCCGGGCCTCGCCGAAGGGGATCGTGTAGCCGCCGTCCGGCACGTCCTCTTCCAGGTCGTAGAGCATCTTGTGCTCGAAGAACACGACCGGGTCGTCGTCGCGGATCGCCTGGATCAGCAAGCCCTTGGCGTCGTAGGGCCCGGACGGGATCACGACCTTCAGGCCCGGGATGTGGGTGAAGATCGGATACAGGCACTGCGAATGCTGGCTGGCGGCACGCAGGCCGGCGCCGTACATGGTGCGGATGACCAGGGGCGTGGTCGCCTTGCCGCCGAACATGTAGCGGAACTTGGCCGCCTGGTTGAAGATCTGGTCGAAGCAGACGCCCATGAAGTCGACGAACATCAGCTCGGCGATGGGGCGCAGGCCCGATGCCGCGGCGCCGGCGGCGGCACCGACGAACGCCGACTCGGTGATCGGCGTGTCCAGGACCCGGGTCGGCCCGAACTCGGCATAGAGGCCCTTGGTCACGCCCAGCGGCCCGCCCCAGGCGTCCTGCTGGCCGGGCGCGCCGGCGCCGCCCGAGATGTCCTCGCCCATCAGGATGACCCGCGGGTCGCGGCGCATCTCCAGCGCCATGGCCTCGTTGATCGCGGCCCGGAAGCTCTTCTTCGGCATGGGGGCGCTCCCTAATAGGCGTGGTAGACGTCGGTCAGCAGCGCCTCGGCCGGCGGCATCGCCGCCGCCTTGGCCCGCGCCACCGCCTGGTCGATGGCCGCCGCCGCCTCCCGGTCGAGCGCGTCGAGCTGGCTCGCCTCCAGCAGGCCGGCGCCGGTGACCCGGCGGCGGAAGTGCTCGAGGCAGTCGCGGTCGCGCAGCGCCTGCACCTCGCCGGGCGCCCGGTAGGTCTGGGCGTCGCCCTCGAAATGGCCGTAATAGCGGCCGAACTTGACCTCGATCAGCGACGGCCCGGCACCCGCCCGCGCCCGCCGGATCGCCTCGCCGGCCGCCTCGTGGACCGCGAAGAAGTCGAAGCCGTCGACCTGCACGCCGGGCATGCCGAAGGCCTGGGCCCGGTTGACGATGTCGCCGGAGGACACCGAGTAGCGCGACGCCGTGGCCTCGGCATAGCCGTTGTTCTCGAACACGAAGACTGCGGGCAGCGTCCACACCGTGGCCAGGTTCAGCGCCTCGGCGGTGGTGCCCTGGTTGGAGCCGCCGTCGCCGACGAAGGCGACCGCGACGCCGCCGGTGCCCAGCGTCTTGGCCGCGAGCGCCGCCCCGCACACCAGCGGCGGGCCGCCGCCGACGATGCCGTTGGCACCCATCATGCCCTTGGTCAGGTCGGCGATGTGCATGGAGCCGCCCTTGCCGCCGCACAGGCCGGTGGCGCGGCCGTAGATCTCGGCCATCATGGCATCGACGTCGCAGCCCTTGGCGATGCAGTGGCCATGACCGCGATGGGTGCTGGCGATCGAGTCGGCGGACCCGAGATGCAGGCACACGCCGGCCGCGGACGCCTCCTCGCCGGCATAGAGATGGACGAAGCCCGGGATCTCGCCGGTCGCGAACTCCTGATGGACGCGGTCCTCGAAGTCGCGGATCAGCCGCATCGTGCGATAGGCGCGCAGCAGCTCGTCCCGGTTGAGTTGCATGGATCGTCCT
This sequence comes from uncultured Comamonadaceae bacterium, assembly GCA_964511405.1. GTDB lineage: Bacteria > Pseudomonadota > Alphaproteobacteria > Elsterales > Elsteraceae > CAZEFK01. Next base: position 5,324 of record CAZEFK010000218.1, read on the forward strand.
CCCCGTCTTGCGCCGGAGCGATCGCCGCCGGACCGCGCAGCGCGTTGGCGACCAGGCTATCGGCAAGGCAACCGGGTGATCAATCCGAGCGATGGTCGAGATACATTCGACTCTTAACGATTCGTTTTCTCTTAGGTATGATCTATCCGTTCGTCACACTGCCGTTGGAGAGGTCGGGTGAGTCGAGAGCCGCTGGCCGCGATGGCCGTCCCGGTCACCTTCGACCGCTGCGCCGGCTGGTTCCATCCGGCCGCGGGCCGACTCGGCATCGTGCTGTGCGGCCCGATCGGCTACGAGGCGCTGTGCACCCATCGCCAATGGCACCGCCTGGCCCGGACCTTGGCCGCAGCGGGACTGGCGACCCTGCGCTTCGACTATCGCGGCACCGGCGATTCGGCCGAGGACGACGAGGCGCCGGCGCGGGTCCCGGCCTGGCTGGACAGCGTCCATGGCGCGATCGGATGGCTGCGCGCCCACACCGGCGTCGAGCGCATTGCCCTGGTCGGCCTGCGGCTGGGGGCGGCCCTGGCCGCGGCGGCAGCGCAAACCCGGGACGACATCGACCAGGTGGCGCTGCTGGCGCCGGCCTGGGGTCCGGCCTATGCCCGCGAACTGCGGGCGTTGTCGCGGATGGCCGCGGTCCGGCAGAACCAGCCGCCGCCGGCGGGCGGCGGCCTCGAAGCGGCCGGCTTCGTCTACACGGCCGAGACGCTGGCCGCGCTCAAGGCTCTCGATCCCGGCGCCGACCGCGCCCCGGCCCCCCGCATCCTGGTGCTGGCGCGGCCCGACGCCCCGGCCGAGGCGGCGGTCGCGGACCAGTTCCGCGCGCTCGGCGCCGCGGTCGACACCGGGCCGTTCGACGACTATCGCGACGTCATGCGCGACGCCGACCAGTCCACCTACCCCGAGGCCGGGTTCGGCGCGGTCGTCGGCTGGCTGGCCGCCGCCAATATCCCGGGCACAGCCGTCGTGCCGCCGGCCGCTCTGCCGCTGCGCCTGCCCGAAGGCATCGAGACCGCCGTGCGCATCGACGGCCCCTCGCCGCTGCACGGCATCCTGTGCCGCCCGGCGTCGGCATCGCCGCGCCAGGCCCTGCTGTTCCTCAATACCGGCGCCAATCATCACGTCGGCACCAGCCGCATGACCGTGACCATGGCCCGGCGGCTGGCGCAGCTCGGCTTCCCGTCGTTGCGCCTGGACACCGGCGGGCTGGGCGACAGCCCGCCGACATCAGTTCGGCCCGACGGCGTCGTGCGCGGCGACACGCTGGTCGCCGACATGCGCGCCGCCCTCGACTGGCTCGAGCGCCAAGGCCACCGCGCCGTCATCCTGATCGGACTGTGCTCCGGGGCGTGCGCGGCGCTGCAGACCGCCACCGATCGGCGCGTGGCGGGCCTGCTGCTGCTCAACCTGCAAGGCTATTGGCAATCGGCCGACACACCGCCGTCGGTCAACTCGACCCGCTACTACCTCAAGAACGCCCGCCGACTGCAAACCTGGCTCCGTGTCGTCCGGGGCGAGGTCGCCGCCGGGACCATCGCGCGCGCCCTGCTCGCCCGCGTGGGCACACGCCTGGCGGCAATCGTGCAGGGGCTCGGCGCACGTGGCGCCCCCGGCGCGACGCTGCGCCTGTTCCGGACTCTGTCGGCACGTGGCGTCACGACGCTCTTCGTCTATGTTGAATCGGATCCGGGACTGGACGAGCTGGAGCTGACGTTCGGGCGGGGCGGTGGCAAGCTTGCCGTCATGCCGGGAGTGCGCTTCGAGATCATTGAGGAAGGCGACCACGTGTTCTCGCTGAAATCGTCACGGGAGCGGCTGTACCCGCTGATCGAGGCCCACCTGGAGGCCGGCGACGCGCCCAGCGGCGGCACCACCCGGTCCGCAGTCGACTTGGCATTAGCCCGGCCATGACCGAGGCCATCCGGCGGATCCTGCGCGACCATGGCCGGCTGGCCGCGCCCGTCGACCGCCTGAGCGACGACGACGATCTGTTCGCCGCCGGGCTGACCTCCCTGGCGCTGGTCGAGCTGATGCTGGCGCTGGAGACGGATTTTTCCGTCGAATTCCCGGATGCGATGCTGAACCGTGGCACCTTTCGCACGATCGCGGCGATCGCGGCCTCGATCGGCCGCCTGCAAACCCCGGCCGAGGCATGACGGCGCCACTGGAGCGGGCCCGCGCGGTGGCGGCGGTGGCGGCGGCCCACGCTGTAGCGGTCGACGCCGAGGCGCGGTTTCCCTTCGAGGCGGTCGCGGCGCTCAAGGACGCCCGGCTGCTGGGCGCCATGGTGCCGGCGCAGTTCGGCGGCGACGGCGCGCCGCTGTCCGAGATCGCCTCGATCTGCCATCTGCTCGGGCGGCACTGCGCGGCCACGGCCATGGTGTTCGCGATGCACCAGATCCAGGCCGCCTGCGTCATCAGTCACGGCCACGGCGTCGACTGGCATCGCCAGCTGCTGCAGCGCCTGGCAGCCGAGCAGCTGCTGCTGGCCTCGGCGACCACCGAGGCCGGCATCGGCGGGGATCTCGGGCGCAGCACCTGCGCCATCGAGCGCGCCGGCGACCGGTTCACGCTGGACAAGCACGGCACGGTGATCTCCTACGGCGCCCAGGCCGACGGCATCCTGGTCACCGCGCGCCGATCGCCTGAAGCCGCCGCGACCGACCAAGTGCTCGCGGTCGTGCTGCGCGCGGAAAGCGCCCTGGATCAGACGGCCGGGTGGGACGCCCTGGGCATGCGCGGCACCTGCAGCAACGGCTACCGCCTGCGCGCCGACGGACATGCCGACCAGATCTTGCCCGACGCCTATGCCGACATCGGGCCGCGGACCATGGTCCCGGTCTCGCACCTCACCTGGAGCAGCCTGTGGCTGGGCATCGCCGCCGACGCCGCCGCCCGCGCCCGGGCGGCGCTGCGCGCCCGGATGCGGGCGGCGGCCGCGGGTGGCGTATCGCCCGACGCTCTGCGGCTGGCCGATGCGGCGGCGGCCTTGCAGCAGATGAAGGCACTGGTGGCCGACGGCGTCAGGCGCTACGAGGTGGCGCGCGCCGAGCCCGAGCAGCTCGGCCGGCTGTCGCTGATGGTCGCGCTCAACACCCTCAAGACCTCGACCGCCGAGCTGGCGGTCAAGGTGGTCCAGGACGCCCTGCTGGTCTGCGGCATTGCCGGCTATCGCAACGACTCGGAGTTCAGCGTCGGCCGCCATCTGCGCGACGCCTACTCGGCGATGCTGATGATCAGCAACGACCGCATCCGCGCCAGCACGGCGGGTCTGATGCCGGCGGTCCGGCTCGACACCGATCTCATGGACTGATCGCATGGATCACGCAGCCGACTACCTGGCCGAGCTGGTCGCGGCCGGCCTGCTCATCCCGATGGGTGTTGACGGCGTCTACGGCCGCAGCGCCCGCTTCGAGGACGTCATCGAGCGCCTCAATGCCCGGATCTCGCGCTGGGGCGCCGAAAACCGGGCCGAGGCGATCCGGTTCCCGCCGGTGATGACGCTCGATCATTTCGAGCGCAGCGGCTACCTCAAGAGCTTCCCGCAACTCGCCGGCGCCGTCCGCAGCTTCACCGGCGACGACCGCGACCACGCGGCCCTGCTGAAAGCGCTCGATGCCGGCGCCGATTGGGGTGCCGGCCTGGCGGCGACGCGGGTCGTGATGACACCGGCCGCCTGCTATTCGCTGTACCCGATGGTCGCGGCCCAGGGCCCGCTGCCCACCGGCGGCCGGCTGCTGGACGTCTATTCGTGGTGCTTTCGGCACGAGCCGTCGCTCGACCCGACCCGCCAGCAGCTGTTCCGGATGCGCGAATATGTGCGGATCGGGACGCCGGATGCCGTCGTCCAGTTTCGCGAGGACTGGCTGGAGCGCGGCCAGCAGCTGGTCGGCGCGCTGGGCTTGCCTTTCGCGGTCGACGTCGCCAACGATCCGTTCTTCGGCCGCCAGGGCAAGCTGCTGGCGAGCGCCCAGCGCGAGCAGAGCCTGAAATTCGAGCTGCTGGTGCCGATCACCTCGGCCGAGCGGCCGACCGCGTGTTTGAGCTTCAACTACGCGCAGGACCATTTCGGCCAATTGTGGGGCATCCAGGTCGCGGACGGCGCGCCCGCCCACAGCGCCTGCGTCGCGTTTGGCCTGGAGCGGATCACGCTCGCGCTGTTCCGCCACCATGGCCTCGACCCGGAGGCTTGGCCGGACCCGGTGCGCGCGCAGCTCTGGGCGTGAGCCGCTGGCGATTCTCCGCGGCGGGACCCCGATGACCCTGACGATGATGCCCCGAGGCGGGCCCTCGGCGGCGGTCTAACGCATTTGTTCTCTTTGCGTTCTTGGCCGTTCCGGCGCTGCGGCGCAAGATCCCCCGCGACAGCGGGCCGGTTCGTCGCCATGTTAGGGGCCTTCAGCCGACGATCTGGCAGTCCGTGGGATCCTCGATGACCAGCCATATCCGCGTGCGCGGCGCGCGCGAACACAATCTCAAGAGCGTCGACGTCGACCTGCCCCGCGACAGCCTCGTGGTGCTGACCGGCCTCAGCGGCTCGGGCAAGTCCAGCCTCGCCTTCGACACCATCTATGCCGAAGGCCAGCGCCGCTATGTCGAGAGCCTGTCGGCCTATGCCCGGCAGTTCCTGGAGCTGATGCAGAAGCCCGACGTCGACACCATCGAGGGGCTGTCGCCGGCGATCTCGATCGAGCAGAAGACCACCTCGCGCAATCCGCGCTCGACCGTCGGCACGGTCACCGAGATCTACGACTATCTGCGCCTGCTGTTCGCCCGCGTCGGCGTCCCCTATTCGCCGGCAACCGGCTTGCCGATCGAGAGCCAGACGGTCACCGACATGGTCGACCGGATCCAGGCCATGCCCGAGGGCACCCGCCTTTACCTGCTGGCGCCGCTGATCCGCGGCCGCAAGGGCGAATACAAGAAGGAGCTGGCCGACCTGCTGAAGCGCGGGTTCCAGCGCGTCAAGGTCGACGGCAAGCTGTACGAGATCGACCAGGTCCCGGCGCTCAACAAGAAGCTGAAGCACGACATCGACGTTGTGGTCGACCGCGTGGTGGTCCGCGAGGGGCTGGGCAACCGCCTGGCCGACAGCCTGGAGACGGCGCTGGAGCTGTCCGACGGCCTGGTCTTCGCCGAAAACGCCGACTCAGGCGAGCGCACGACCTTTTCGGCCAAGTTCGCCTGCCCGGTTTCGGGCTTCACGATCGACGAGATCGAGCCCCGGCTGTTCTCGTTCAACAATCCCTATGGCGCCTGCCCGACCTGCGACGGCCTGGGCGTCAAGCTGGAGTTCGACCCCGAGCTGGTGGTGCCGGACGACAGCCGCTCGCTGGATGCCGGCGCGATCGCGCCCTGGGCCGGCTCGTCGTCGCAATATTACGCCCAGACCCTGGAGAGCCTGGCCCAGCATTTCGGCGTCGACATCGACACGCCCTGGGGCAAGCTGCCGGACAAGGTCCGCCAGGCGATCCTGTTCGGCACGGCCGAGCCCGTGACCATGCACTACCATGACGGCCTGCGCGCCTATCAGACCTCGAAGCCGTTCGAAGGCGTCATTCCCAACCTCGACCGGCGCTGGCGCGAGACCGAGAGCGCCTGGGTCAAGGAGGAGCTGGGCCGCTTCCAGTCGGATCGGCCGTGCGAGGCCTGCCAGGGCTTCCGGCTCAAGCCCGAAGCGCTGTGCGTCAAGATCGACGGCTGCCATATCGGCCAGGTGACCGAACTGTCGATCGCCGAGGCCGGCCTCTGGTTCCAGGAGCTCGGGCCGAAGCTCACGAACAAGCAGCGCGACATCGCCCAGCGGATCCTGAAGGAGATCAACGAGCGGCTGGGCTTCCTCAACAATGTCGGGCTGGACTACCTGACGCTGTCACGCGCATCGGGCACGCTCTCGGGCGGCGAGAGCCAGCGCATCCGCCTGGCCTCGCAGATCGGCTCGGGCCTGACCGGCGTGCTCTATGTCCTCGACGAGCCGTCGATCGGCCTGCACCAGCGCGATAACGACCGGCTGCTGGCGACGCTCCGGCGGCTGCGCGACCTGGGCAACACGGTGCTGGTGGTCGAGCATGACGAGGACGCCATCCGGTCGGCCGACTACCTGGTCGACATGGGGCCCGGCGCCGGCATCCACGGCGGCACCGTGATCGCCGCCGGCACGCCCGAGGAGGTCATGGCCTGCCCGGCCAGCGTGACCGGCGATTACCTGACCGGCCGCCGCGCGATCCCGGTGCCGAGCCGCCGCCGGCCCGGCCATGACGGACAGCAGATCACGGTGGCCGGCGCCCGCGGCAACAACCTGCGCAACGTCACCGTGGATGTCCCGCTGGGCACGCTGACCTGCGTCACCGGGGTGTCGGGCGGCGGCAAGTCGACCCTGGTGATCGAGACCCTGTACAAGGCGCTGGCGCGGCGGCTCAACGGCGCGCGCGAGATCCCGGCCGAGCATGACCGGCTGGAGGGCGTGCACTTCATCGACAAGATCGTCGACATCGACCAATCGCCGATCGGCCGCACCCCGCGCTCGAACCCAGCGACCTATACCGGCGCCTTCACGCCGATCCGCGACTGGTTCGCCGGATTGCCCGAAGCCAAGGCCCGCGGCTACGGACCGGGCCGCTTCTCGTTCAACGTCAAGGGCGGCCG
>CAZEFK010000219.1:0-11870 GCA_964511405.1 uncultured Comamonadaceae bacterium
CGGCGCCGCCTGGGCGAGCGACGGGGGTGCTGCGGGCACCGGGGCGGTCCGCGGTCGCGGCGGCGCCGGCGCGGCGATGGCGGGCGCCGGGGGCGGCACCACGTCGCCGGGCAGCGGCTCCTCGTCGACGAAGCGCTCGGGCGGAATGTGATCGAAGAACGGCCGGGGATGCTCGGCCATGGGCAGCGGCGGCGCCTCGGCCGGCCGCACGCTGCCGGGATCCGGGGTGCGGCGCCGGAACAGCTCGGGCAGCAGCCGACCCGCCGCCAGACTGGCCAGCGAGGTCAACACTGCGCCGGCCGCCAGCGTGCGCCGCGACATCGTCACCGACGACGCCGGCCGGCGCCGTGAGGTCCGCTTGGTTGGCTTCATGATCCCGGCCACGTCGCTGCGACCCGCGGACGATGCCGCGGCTGGGGGAAGAAATCCATATTTATCTTGAGGTTGACGTACGGTCTTCATGCAATTTGGCGGGCACTTGGCCGTCTTGCGTAAGCAGTGGGTTGACCGAACGGCCCGATTGAGGTGTTGAAGCAGACATGCCCCGTTCGCTTGCGCCGCTGCTGGAGCTGACGCCCGACGCCCTGCTGGTGGTCGCCGCCGATGCCACCGTCGCGGCCGCCAACGCTGCCGCGGCGGCGCTGTTCGGGCCCGACCGCGGCCCGTTGGTCGGGCATCCGGTGGCCGAGTTGGTGGTGCTGCCGCGGGATTGGGTGAGCCGGCCCCGGGTCGGGTTCGAGACGACCACCTGGCCCGGCCGCGGCGGCCCGCCGGTCGAGCTGTCGATCAAGCCGGTGCGGCTGGCGGGCGGACCTGGCTGGACGCTGGCGCTGCGCGACATCACGGCCCGGCGCCAGATCGAGCAGGGGCAGGCGGCGAGCGAGCGCCTGGATGCGGTCACCGGCCTGCCCAACCGGCTGGCCCTGATCGAGCGCCTGGGCGACCTGCTGTCCCGGCCCGAGCCGGCGGCCGGGGCGCTGCTGTTCGTCGCCTTCGGCAACTACCGCGACCTGCATGACCGCGACCACCGCGACCTGCTGGACGACCTGTTGCGCGCCGTCGCGCGGCGGCTGGAGCGGGTGACCGAGCGGACCGACAGCCTGATGCATCTGGGCGACGGCGAGTTCGCCCTGCTCCGGGTGCGTCCGACCGCCGGGGCCGAGGCCGATGCCCTTGCGCAGGCCGCGATCGCGCGGCTGGAGCCGCCCTATCGCCTGCAGGGCCAGGAGGTCCGGGTCGAGGCCCATGTCGGCATCGCCGGCTTCCCGGAGCACGGCCGCACGCCGGCCGAGCTCATGCGCCACGCCGACTTGGCGTTGTCACAGGCGCGCGGCGACCATGATTCGTCGGTGCTGCGCTACACCCCGGCGCTGAGCGCGGCGGTGACCGAGCGCCGGCAGATTGCCCGCGCCCTGCGCGCCGGCCTGGCCGAGGACCAGTTCGAGCTGCGCTTCCAGCCCAAGGTGGCCCTGGACAGCGGCCGGCTGGCCGGCGCCGAGGCCCTGCTGCGCTGGCGCCACCCGGTCCGCGGGCTGGTCGGCCCGACCGAGTTCATCGCCATCGCCGAAGCCAGCAACGTCATCCTGCCGCTGGGCGGCTGGGTGCTGGACGCGGCGCTCGCCCAGGCCGCGCGCTGGGCCGGCACGCCGGCGGCCGCGGTGCGGCTGGCGGTCAACATCTCGGCCAACCAGTTCCGGCGCCAGGCGCTGCCGGAGCTGATCGCCGAGCTGGCCGCCCGCCACGGCGTCGACCCGTCCCGGCTGGAGCTGGAGATGACCGAGAGCGTCGTCATGGGCGACTTCGATCTGGCGAGCCGGACCCTGGCGGCGCTGCGCCGCGCCGGCATCCGGATCGCGATCGACGACTTCGGGACCGGCTACTCGTCCTTGAGCTACCTGCACCGGCTGCCGGCCGACGCGCTCAAGATCGACCAGTCCTTCGTGCGGCGGCTGCGCACCGACGCCGCGGCGCGGGCCGTCACCCGCACCATCATCACCCTGGCCGGCAATCTGGGGCTGACCGCCATTGCCGAAGGCATCGAGCATCCCGACGAGGCCCGGTTCCTGGCCGACCATGGCTGCCGGGTCGGCCAGGGCTACCTGTACGCGCCGCCGCTGGACGCCGCGGCGTTCGCCGGCTTCGCGGCTCAGGACGCCGGCGGCGGGGGCGGTGTGCCGGGCGGCGGGATCGCCGGCACGCCAGGGGGCGCACCCGGCCCGCCGCCGCCATAGCCGCCGCCGTAGGAGGGGGCCGGCGCCGGCGGCGGCGCGCCCGGCGGTGGCGGCGGGGTGCCGGCGGCGGCGAAGCCCGGCACCTGGTTGCCCTTGGCGTACATGCACTGCTGGTAGGCGATGTCGTAGCGGCGCTGGACCGCGTACTGCGCCTCCTGGCCGTTGCCGGCGCCGATCGCCGTGCCGCCGGCCAAGCCGATGGCCGCCCCGGCCGCCGCCCCGGTGCCGCCGGAATGGGCCGACAGCAGGGCGCCCAGCGCCGCACCGGCCAAGGTGCCGATGCCGGCGCCGAGCAGCGTGTCGTTGGACCCCTTGTGCGCCGCGTCGGGCCCGCCGACCTGCTGCTCGGCATAGTGGCGGCACAGGACGTCGTCGTCGGCGAACACGGCATAGGGCTTGTTCGGCGCCGGCATCACCGCGACATGCGGCTCGAGGGGTTGGGCACAGGCCGCGACCGTCAGCAGGAGGCCGGCCGCAGCAAGGCGGCCGGCCGGCCGGATCAGAGTGGGCATGGGTCGATCCTCAGGGCGACGGCTGGGCCGGAACCGGGCGCCAGGGCGTCGGGCAGCTCTGGACATAGGGATAGTACCCCGCGGGATTGTCGCAATAGTACCAGAACTGGGTCGGCGGCGGTGCCGGTATCGGCGGCTGCTGCACGATCACGGCCGGCGGGACGTAGGGCTGGGGATAGGGATAGACCGGATAGGGGTAGTCGTACCAGGACGGGCCGACATTCCACCACCAGCCGAACCGGCCGTCGTGCCAGCCGTGGTTCCAGTGGCCGCCGCGCCAGGTATCGAAATCGTGGCGCTCGAAATGCCGGATGTCGTGGTCGTGGAAGCGGCCGTGATCCCGCCAATCGGCGCGCGCCGGCAGCGCGGTGCCGATCGCCGCCGCCAAGACCGCCGCTGCGGCTCCGCCCAACCGCCCCATCCCGCGCTCCCCGCCTGGCGCATGATATGTCCGCCGCCACCGTCGGCGTGCGACAATAGCATGGCCAATGAGGTAGTCGGGGCGCGTGCGGCGGGAAGGCCGCCGCGCGTTCCGCCGCAGGGCCCCGGGCGCAGGATCGGGGGCGCAGGGTCAGGCGGCGTCGGCGCGGCGCTCGAAGACGCGGTCGACCAGCCCCCAGGATTGGGCCTCGGTGGCGGTCATGAAATGGTCGCGGTCGAGCACTCGCTCCACGGCCTCGTAGTCCTGGCCGCAATGCTTGGCGTACAGGGCGGTCATGCGGCGCTTGACCTTCAGGATGTCCTCGGCGTGGCGCTGGATGTCCGACGCCTGGCCCTGGAAGCCGCCGGACGGCTGGTGCAGCATGATGGTGGCGTTGGGCAGGGCGATGCGGCGGCCGGGCGTGCCGGCCATCAGCAGGAACGAGGCCATCGACGCGGCCATGCCCACGCACACGGTCGAGACCGGATTGCGGACATACTGCATGGTGTCGTAGATCGCGAAGCCTGATGTGACCGCGCCGCCGGGCGAATTGATGTAGAGCGCGATCTCGCGCTCGGGATTGTCGGCCTCCAGGAACAAGAGCTGGGCGCAGATCAGGGCGGCCATGCCGTCGTCGACCGGGCCGTTGAGGAAGACGATGCGCTCGCGCAGCAGGCGCGAGAAGATGTCGAAGCTGCGCTCGCCGCGGCTCGACTGTTCGATGACCATGGGCACGAGAGTCATGGGGCGCTCCTTAGGAAATGCGCTCTGCGCATTTCCTTTCCTCAATGATGCGAGGAGCCCGCTAGCGGGCTCCTCAGGCGGCCGCCAGCAGCGGCGGGCGGTTGGCATTGGCGGCGCGCCGGTTGGCAGCTTGGGGGGCGAAGCCGCTATGGACGATGCGCAGGCGGGTGCCGCCGGGCAGCGTCGGCGCCAGGTCGAAGGTCACGACGCTGTCGAGGCCCAGCGCCGTGCCGCGCCAGCGATAGGTCAGGCGGCGCGGCGGCTCCGCCTCGATCACCTGGGCGTCGATGGTCCCGCCCAAGCCGGGCCCGGCGTCCAGCCGGAGATGGCCATCGGCGGTGGCGGCGGCCGGCAGCAGCCAGCGCGACAGCAGCTCGGGCTCGGTCAAGGCGCGCCAGACCTTGGCCGGCGGATCGGGCAGCTCGCACTCGGAAACCAGGGCGTCTCGGTCGGTCATGGCTCGATGTCCTTGAGCAGGGATTTCAGGCGTTCGATGCGGTCGGGCCAGAACGACCGGTAGCGCTCGATCCAGTCGACCAGTGGCAGCAGGCCGGCGGGGTCCAGGCGGTAATAGGCATGGCGGCCGGCGCGCCGCTCGCTGACCAGGCCGGCCGCCTTCAACACCGCCAGATGCTGGGAGATCGCGGGCTGCGAGACCGCGGAGCCGGCCTTGAGCTCGGCCACGGTCCGCTCGCCCTGGGCAAGCTGCTCGAACACCGCGCGCCGCGTGGGGTCGGCCAGAGCCCGGAAGATGTCCGACGCGATCATGTCGATACATAAGCACACACTTATTTGTTTGAGCAAGGCCATGATTCCGCAAAACCGCTTTACCGGCCGCGTGCGCCTGCTATCGTTCGATGTAATCGATTGCAAGATCGAACCGGATTGGGGGAGACCGCCATGCGCCGTCTGCTAGGCCCGGCCCGCGCCCTGCCCAGCCTGGGCATCCGCGGCCGGCTGTTCGCTGCCTTCGCCGTGGTTGCGGCCTGCACGGTCGGTGCCGCGGCGGCCAACCTGGTCATGGGCGGCGCGGTCGAGGCGCGGCTACGGGTGATCTCCGGCCGCAGCCTGCCGTCGATCACCACGGCCGGGCGGCTGGCGGCGGACGCCGCCGCCGTCGCCTCGGCGGCGACCGCGCTGGGGGCCGCGACGTCCGACGAGATCCGCCGCGAGCAGTGGGCCGACGTCCAGAACCACGCCGGCGCCATGGTCAGCGCGCTCGACGGCCTGGCGGCGCTGGGCTTCGCGTCCGGTCAACTGGCGGACCTGACCGCCCGGGTCGCGGCTACGCGCGACAGCCTGGCCAAGCTCAACGATCTCGTGGGCAGCGCGCTGGCGACCCGTGCCGGCCTGGCCGCCGCGGTGCGCAAGCTGGAGGCGCAGCGCGCCAAGGTCCAGAAGGCGGCCGCGGCCCTGATCGCGGAGGCCAAGGCCGCCGACGCCGAGCGCCCGCTGTGGGCGGTTGCGGACGAGGCCGACACCCTGGCGGCGTTGCTGTTCCAGGGTCTGGGCGTGGCGGAGGGCAGCCAGGTGCTGCGGCTGTCGGCGGCGGTCCGGGGCTCGGCCGGCCGGCTGGCCAAGGCCGCCGCCGCGCTCGGCGCCGATCCGGCCGCGGCGGAGCTGGCGGCCGCCGCCCAGGCGCTTGTCGCGCTCGCCGGCGCCGACGATGGCCTGACCAAGCTGCGCGCGGCCGACCTCGCGGCCGTCGCCCAGATCGCCGGCACTGTTGCGGCCAACCGCTCGGCGGTCGAGCAGATCCAGGCCGGCGTCGCCGCCATCGCCGCCGAAGCCGGCGCCGGCGGCGCGGCCGCCGCCGGCCAGTCTGCCGCGGCGCTGGCCCAGGGCCAGCGCCTGAGCGCGATCCTGGCCGCTGCCAGCGTGCTGATCGTGATTGCCGTCCTGTGGCTGGTGGTCGGGCCGCAGATCATCCGGCGGCTGACGGCGCTGGCCGCCGCGATGCGCCGGGTCGCCGAGGGCGACCTGGTGACCCAGATCCCGACCGGCGGGCGGGACGAGATCGCGGCCATGGCCCGGGCGCTGGAAGTGTTCCGCGAGACCGCGCGCCAGGTCGTGGTCGAGCGCGAGGCTGCCGACGCCGAGCGGGCGCGGGCGGCGGCCGAGCAGGCGGCGCTGCGCGACCGCCTGGCCGGCGCCTTCAACGACGAGCTGATGGCCATCGTCGTGACGATCGGCGACCAGGCCGCGCGCATGCGCGAAGCTGCCCAGACCATGGCGACGGCCGCCGCCGAGGCCGGCGGCCGGGCCGCCACCGTCGCCGAGGCGGCCGATGCGGCGTCGCACAGCGTCAGCGTCGTGGCCAGCGCCGGCGAGGAGCTGCATGCGTCGATCGCCGACATCGCCCGCCAGATCCAGCATTCGGCCCGGATCGCGGGCGATGCCGCCGGTGCCGTCGGCCGCGCCAACGGCACGGTCGTGGGCCTGGCCGATGCCGCGCGCGAGATCGGGCAGGTGCTGGAGCTGATCCGCACCATCGCGCACCAGACCAACCTGCTGGCGCTGAACGCCACGATCGAAGCCGCGCGCGCCGGCGAGGCGGGCCGCGGCTTCGCCGTGGTCGCCACCGAGGTCAAGACGCTGGCGACCCAGACCGGCTATGCGACCGGCGAGATCCAGGCCAAGATCGAGCAGATCCAGGCCTCGACCCGCGAGGCCGTGTCGGCCATTGCGGAGGTCAGCGACGTGGTGCGCGATATCGTCGGCGTCACCGGCACGGTCGCCGAGGCGATCGGCCACCAGGACGCCGCGACCCGCGAGATCGCGACCAACATTCAGCGCGCGGCCCACGGGGTGCGCGAGGTCACCGACCATATCGCGGCGGTGTCGCGCACCGCCCAGCAGACCGGCGCCGAGGCGGTCCGGGTCGGCGAGGCCACCGCCGACCTGTTCGCCCAGGGCGACCTGCTGCAGCGCCAGGCGACCGCGTTCGTGGGGCGGATGCGGGCGTGAGGGTCGGGGGCTCCGCAGTGGCGCGGCGCGCGATGGACGATCCGATCGCGACGCTCGAAGCCCGGGTCCGGGCCAATCCGGTGCTGGCGGGCCTGCTCGACCGCTTCGACCAGGTCGACCTGCCGGATGCCTGGCTGGCTGCCGGCGCCATTGCCCAGACCGTGTGGAACCTGGCCGCGGGCCAGCCGGCCGGCGCCGGGATCAAGGATGTCGACCTGGTCCATTTCGATCCGTCCGACCTGTCCGCCGACGCGGAGGCCGCCGCCGAGCGCCGGATCCGGGCCCTCGTGCCCGAGGGGATCCGGGTCGACGTCAAGAACGAGGCGAGGGTCCACCTGTGGTACGCGGCGCGGTTCGGCTATCCGATCCCGCCCTATGCGTCGATGGCCGACGCCATCGCCAGCTTCCCGACCACGGCGACGGCGGTCGGCGTGCGCTGCGTCGAGGGCCGCTTCGAGGTCGCGGCACCGTTCGGCCTCGACGACCTGCTCGGCCTGATCGTCCGCCCCAACAAGCGGCAGATCACCCGGGCGATCTACCAGGCCAAGGTCGAGCGCTGGCGGCCGCTATGGCCGGCGCTGACCGTGGTCGAGTGGGACGCGTAGCGGTCGTCGGCTCACACCGCCAGCGGCCGCGGCTGCTCGGCCGGGCCGTCGGCGTGCACCAGGGCGATGGCGTCGGCGACGGCGTCGACGCGCTCGGTCAGCAGGCTGGTCGCAAGCCGGATATGCTGGCTGGGGCCGGCCGTGAAGCGCCGGCCGGGCATGACCACGATGCCGCGCGCCGCCAGGGTCACCAGGGCTGCGTGCTCCGAGCGCACCGGCAGCCATAGGCACAGGCCGTCATGGTCCGGCACCGGGACGCCGCGGCGGCCCAGCGCCGCGATCAGGGCGCGGCGGCGCTGGGCGTAGGCGCTGCGGGCCGCGGCCACCAGGGCGTCGGTGGCGGGATCGGCGAGCAGCCAGGCGGCGGCCGCCTGCAGGACCCGGCTGGTCCAGCCGGCGCCGAAGCTGCGCACGCCCTGGATCCGCTCGACCAGGCTGCGCGAGCCGGACAGCACCGCCAGCCGCAGGTCGGGGCCCAGGGTCTTCGAGTAGGACAGGACGTGCACGGTGCGCTCGGGGAACCAGCGCCCGAGGCTGGCCGGCGGCAGGCTGGACAGGTCGCCGACGCCGTCGTCCTCCAGGATTAGGGTGTCGGTGCCGCGCAGGCGTTGGGCCAGCGCGGCCAGGCGCTCGGCCCCGACTTGGCGGCCGGTTACCGAGTGGGTGCGCGGCTGATACAGGAAGGCCGCCGGCTTGCGCGCCAGTGCCGCGGCCAGGGCGTCGGGGTCGGGGCCGTGGTCGTCGCAGCGCACGGCGATCCGGTGTGCGCCCAGATGGTCCAGGATATCGAGCAGGCGCGCGGCGGTCGGGTCTTCCACCGCCACCGCGGCGCCCGGCATGACCAGCGCCTGCAGCGCCAGCGACACGCCCTCATAGCCGCCATGCGCGGTCATGAACGCCTCGGCGGGATAGGGCCAGCGCGCCGCCGCCGAGGCGCGCAGCGGCGCCAGGATCGGCGTGCGCTCGTAGCTGTTGAGCAGCGGGGCATCGGCGCCGTGCCGCAGCGCCGCGTGCAGCGGCGGCAGCAGCGCCGGGTCGGGCGAGGCCAGCGTCAGGTCGAGCACATCGGGCCCGAACGGGCCGACATCCTCGAAGCGGGTCGGCCGCGGTCCGACCTTGCCGCCCGCGACCCGCATGCCGGTGCGGCCACGGCCCTCGACCACGCCATAGCGGCGTAGCTCGCCCCACGCGCCCGACACGGTGGCCGGGCTCACGCCCAGGGCGAGGGCCAGCTCGCGCACCGGCGGCAGCTGGGTGCCGGCGGGGAGGGCGCCGGCGCGGATCAGCGCGCCGATCCCGACGGCGATGCCGCGCATGCTGTGGTCGGCCAACTGCGCGGCCAGCCAGGCGATGGTCGGGGAGTCGGCCATGTCGCTCGATCTTTGTTCAGTAACAAAGATGGCATTGTACTCCATCTCGTGAACATTTATCGAATCGGACATGAAGATCCGATTGGCGGTGCGCGACTGGGATTTTTTGGTCCCGCTGGCGCTGGGCGACCTCAGGCCTGACGGCTTCGAGCTGGCGATCGACCGTGTTGCCGCGCTGCCCGAGGACCTGGGCAGCGATCCGCGCTACGACGCCGGCGAGGTTTCGTTCAGCCGCTATGTCCGCGGCCGGGCCGAGGGCGACCGGTCGATCGTCGGCGTGCCACACTTCCTGATGCGCGGCTTCCGCCATCGCTGCATCGTGACCGCCCGGGACAGCGGCCTGACCGCGCTGGCCGACCTGCGCGGCAAGCGCATCGGCCTGGGCGGCTGGCCGGACTCCGGCCACACCTGGACGCGCGCGGCCCTGCGCCGGGCCGGTGTCGGCATCGAGGACGCCACCTGGTATGCCGAGCGTCCGGGCGGCTTCGCGCGGCCGGGGCGGATCGCGCCGCTGCCCGCCGGGCGCGCCCTGACCGACCTGGTTGTTGCCGGCGCGCTCGACGCCGCCTTCCTGCCGTTCACGCCGCCGGGGCTGTTCGACCCCGGCTCGCCGATCCGGCCGCTGCTGCCCGATTTCCGTGAGGCCGAGCGCCAATACGCTGAGGCGGTTGGCTATGTGCCCGGCATCCACATCCTGGGGGTCAAGCCGGCGCTGGCCGCCGCCCATCCCGGGCTGCCGCGGGCGCTGTCCGAGCTGCTCGACCGCTCCCGCCTGATGTGGCTGGAGAAGCGCGCCCGCTATGCCGACACCACGCCCTGGATCCTGGACGAGATCGCCCGGGTCGCCCGCGACCTGCCCCCGGGCTGGGACCGCAACGGCCTGGCCGCCAACGCCGCGATGATCGGCGACTTCGCCGCCGAGCTCCACGCCCAGGGCATCGTCGGGCGCCCCCTGGGGCCGGCCGAGATCTTTCCGGAGGAGACCCTGCCATGATGCTGCGCATCCTGTCCGCTGCCGTCGCCGCCGCCGTCGTCGCATTGCCGGCGCTGGCCCAGGACGTGCCGAAGCTGGCCGTCGACCCGGCGCTGCGCGCCCGCCTGCCCAAGGCGATCCTGGACAAGGGCGAGCTCGTCTCGGTCAACAGCGGCTCGTTCCCGCCCTACGAGATCGTCGGCGACGACCACGCGCTGACCGGCGCCAGCGCCGACCTCGGCCGGGCGGTCGGCCAGCTTCTGGGCCTGACGGTGCGCAACGAGACGGTCAGCGGCCTGGCCGCCGTGCTGGCCGGCATCGGCTCGGGCCGCTACCAGCTCGCCTTCGGCCCGGTCGGCGACTTCCCCGAGCGCGAGGCGACCAACGACTTCGTGGACTACGTCCAGGAGTTCGTGGTGTTCGCGGTGCAGGCGGGCAACCCCAAGCACATCGGCAGCCTGGCCGACACCTGCGGCCTGCGGGTCGCAGTCATGGCCGCGGGCTCGGCCGAGCGGGTGATCAAGCAGCAGTCCGAGGCCTGCGTGAAGGCCGGCAAGCCGGCGGTCGAGGTGCAGTCGTTCCCCGACCAGCCGAGCTCGATTCTGGCGGTGCGCTCCAGGCGCTCCGACGCCTTCTTCTCGTCGCAGGCGCCGCTGACCTATTTCGTGCAGCAGGCCGGCGGCCAGCTGGAGCTGGCCGCGACCGGCCAGAAGAACGGCTTCGAGAACCTGTACCAGGGTGCCGTGGTGCCCAAGGGCTCGGCGCTGGGCGGGGTGGTCCTGGATGCCTACAAGACCCTGTTCGCCAACGGCACCTATGCCGCGGTCATGAAGAAATGGGGCTTGGCCGGCAACCAGATCACGGCGCCGGGCCTGGACCTCGCCGGCAAGCCGGCCTCTTGACGGATCCCGGGCGCGCGCAGCGCGATCTCGGGCGCGCGGAGCGCGACCCCGACCTGGCGCTGCGCGACGTCGCCCGCGCGCGCGAGCCGCATCCCGTCGGGCGCTGGCTGGTCTGGGCGGTCGCCCTGGCCGCCGCGGCCGAGGTGGCGTGGGCCCTGGCCACCAATCCCCACTTCGAATGGGGCGTGGTTGCCCAGTGGTTCACCGCCGAGTCGGTGCTCCACGGCCTGTCGGTGACGCTGGGCCTGACCGTGGTCGGCATGACCGTCGGCATCGCGCTGGGGCTGGTGCTGGCGCTGGCGCGGCTGTCGGGGCACCGCCTGCTGCGGGCGCTGGCGGGGCTCTACATCTGGCTGTTCCGCGGCACGCCGCTGCTGGTGCAGCTGATCGTCTGGTACAACCTGGCGACCCTGTTCCCGACGGTGTCCGTCGGCCTTCCCTTCGGCCCGACGCTGGCGAGCTGGGACACCAACGACCTGATCTCGCCGCTGGCCGCCGCGATCGCCGGCCTCGCCTTCAACGAGGCCGCCTACATGGCCGAGATCGTGCGCGGCGGCCTGCTGTCGGTCGATCCGCGCCAGATGGAGACGGCGCGCGCCTTCGGCATGACCCGGGTCCGGGCGCTGCGGCGCATCGTGATCCCGCAGGCCATGCGCGCGATCGTGCCGCCCACCGGCAACCAGCTGATCAGCATGATCAAGGCGACCTCGCTGGTCAGCGTCATCGCCATGGCCGACCTGCTCTATTCGGTGCAGGCGGTCTACAACCGCACCTTCCAGGTGATCCCGCTGCTGCTGGTCGCCGTGCTCTGGTATCTGGCCGTGACTTCGGTCCTCAACCTCGTGCAGGGCGCCATCGAGCGGCACTACGCCCGCGGCGACGCGGCCGTGCCGCGGCCGCCGGCGGCGGCGGAGCCGGCATGACCGCGCTGGTCCGCGCGCGCAACGTCCACAAGGCGTTCGGCGGCCACGCGGTGCTGCAGGGCATCGACCTGGACGTGGCCCCGGGCGAGGTGGTCGTGATCCTGGGGCCGTCGGGCTCGGGCAAGTCGACCTTCCTGCGCTGCATCAACCACCTGGAGACCATGGACCGCGGCTTCATCGAGGTCGACGGCGAGCAGATCGGCTACGAGCTGCGCGGCGACC
>CAZEFK010000220.1:0-11697 GCA_964511405.1 uncultured Comamonadaceae bacterium
TGCGGCTGCCGCCGCGCCGGCGCCGATCGAGCCGCTGGCCGCCTACGCCGTGGTGGTCGAGCGGCCGCTGTTCCAGCCCTCGCGCCGCCCGCCGGCATCACCGTCGCCCCAGCCGGCGCCGCCGCCCGCCGTCCTCGCGACCCTGCCGCCACCGGCCCTCGCCCTGGTCGGCATCGCCATGTCGGGCGACCGCCGCATCGCCCTGGTCCGCCTGCCCGACGGCCATGGTGTCCGGGTCGCCGAGGGCGAATCGGTGCAGGGTTGGCGGCTGGTCCAGGTCGGACCCGACCGCATCCGTCTCCGGCACGGAACCGATGCCGTGGATATCGCGCTGATCCGGCCCCAGCCCGGACTGGTGCCGGCCGCGCCGGCTGCCCCACCCATCCCGCCTTCGCACTGACGTGACGGACGCCTTGCCGCTTCGCTTCCTTGCCCGCCTGCTGCTGTGCCTGCCGGTCCTTGCCGCCGCCGGCTGCGACCTGCTCAATCCCGTGCTGACGTCCGACGTCAACAGCCAGGCGCCGTCGCGCCCGCCGCCCGCCGTGCCGGCCGCGGCGCCGCGCAGCGACAGCGTCGAGGTCACGCCGCTCGGCCGGCGCGACGAGCTCAGGCCCGGCACCGGGCCGACCGCGAGGCCGATCGCCCCGGCCCTGCGCATCGAGCCCGGCGACGCGATCACGCTCGACTTCGTGGACGCCGACGTCGCCACCGTGGCCCGCACCGTCCTGGGCGATCTGCTGCACATGGACTATGCGCTGGACCCGCGGGTGCAGGGGCGGATCACGCTGCAGACGGCGCGGCCGCTGCCGCGGGCCGCGGCGCTGTCGAGCCTGGAAGACGCGCTGCGACTGAACGGCGCCGCGCTGGTGCCGGCGGGCGGTTCGTCGGTGCGCATCGTCCCGGCCGAGCAGGCGCGCTTCGCCTTGGGCGCGGCGGCGGTGGGGTTCGCGCGCGGGCCGGGCTGGCGGACCCAGATCGTGCCGCTGCGCTACGCCAATGCCGCCGATATCGCCAAGACCCTGGAGCAGGTGGCGCCGGCCGGCGCGGCGATCCATGCCGATCCCGCGCACAACCTGGTGTTCCTGACCGCCAGCGGCACCGAGATCGGCAACCTGCTCGACGTCGTCCAGACGCTCGACGTCGACAGCATGGCCGGCGCCAGCTTCGGCCTGTTCCGGCTGCAGGTGGTCGAGGCGAAGGCCATGGTCCAGGACCTGACCCGCATCTTCGGCGGCCCGGCCGCGACCGACCGGCCCGACGGTGTCCGCTTCGTCCCGATCCAGCGCCTCAACGCGGTGCTCGCGATCACGCGCTCGCCCGCCGGGCTGCGGCGGGTTCAGGATTGGGTCGACCGACTGGACAAGGTGGCCGACGGCAACGACCCGCAGCTCTACGTCTACCGGGTGGCCAGCGGCCGCGCCAGCCACCTGGCCGAGGTCGTCTCGAAGTTGTTTCCGGACCAGGCGGTGGAGCGCGCCGGCAAGGAGAACCAGGGCGAGACGGCGCCCGGCCGGGCCGCGACCGACCTGACGGGCGCGGGCTATCCCGGCACCGCCCCCGCCGCCAGCCGGGGCAGCCCGGCATACCAGGGCGGCGGCCTGGCCAACGGCAGCTTCTTCGGGGCCACGGTGCCCGCCCAGGGGCCGGCACCGGCTGCCGCGGCTACCCCGGCCGTATCAGCGATACCCCTCCCGGGCACCGCGGCGGCGCCGACCGCCAACCCGC
This sequence comes from uncultured Comamonadaceae bacterium, assembly GCA_964511405.1. Classification (GTDB taxonomy): domain Bacteria; phylum Pseudomonadota; class Alphaproteobacteria; order Elsterales; family Elsteraceae; genus CAZEFK01. The sequence goes on from CAZEFK010000220.1 coordinate 1,726, forward strand.
TGGGCGGCGGCCCGCCGCCCCTGGAAGGCGAGACCGCCCAGGAACCGCCCGCGACGCCGGTGCGGGTGGTCGCCGACACCGTCAACAACACCCTGCTGGTCCTGGCGCGCCCGGCGGTCTACCAGCGGATCGAGCAGACCCTGCGCAAGCTGGACGTGATGCCGGCCCAGGTCCAGATCGAGGCCACCATCGCCGAGGTCCAGCTCAACAACGCCCTGCGCTTCGGCGTCGAGGCGTTCCTCAAGTCCCATCTGGGCTTCAACCTGACCGACGCCGGCAACGCCCAGGCGATCGCCCAGTCGCCGGCGTTCACCTTCAGCTTCACCAGCGGCAACACCAACGTGGTGCTGGAGGCGCTGCGCCAGGTCACCGACGTCACGGTCGTGTCCAGTCCGACCATGATGGTGCTGGACAACGAGACCGCCAACCTGCAGGTGGGCGACCAGGTGCCGATCATCACCGCGACGGCGCAGAGCGTGCAGAACACCAACACGCCGATCATCAACCAGATCGACTACCGCGACACCGGCGTCATCCTGTCGGTGACGCCGCGGGTGACCGCGTCAGGCGCGGTGCTGATGACCGTCCGGCAGGAGGTCAGCGACGTCGAGGCGACCACGTCGTCGTCGATCAACTCGCCGTCGTTCCAGCGCCGCCGGTTCGACAGCTCGATCGCGGTCGCCGACAACCAGACCGTGGCCCTGGGCGGCTTGATTCGCACCAACCATACCCAGAACCGCACGGGCGTGCCGTTCCTGTCCGAGCTGCCGGTGGTCGGCAGCCTGTTCGGCACCCGTGTCGACCAGGTCACCCGCAACGAGCTGATCGTTTTGATCACGCCGCGCGTGGTGCGCACGGCGCCCGACGCCGCGGCCGCCACCCAGGAGCTGCGCCAGCGCATGCTGTCCAGCCCGCCGACGCGGGCCAATGTCCTGCCCTGACGCCTTGACAGGGAGGGCGCGGGAGCGCCAGCGCGGCTTCGCGCTGCTGGCGGTGCTGTGGGCGGGGGCGTTCCTGGCGCTGGTCGCCGGCGTCGCCCTCCATGGTGCCCGCAGCCAGGCCCTGGTCGCCCGCAACCTGACTGCCATGGCCCAGGCCCAGGCCGCAGCCGACGGCGCCGTGCGGCTGGCGATCGCCGGGCTGCTGACGGATCCGGCGCAGGCGACGCCACGCGATGGCCGCGTCAGCACGGTCGTGGTCGGTCCGGCGGCGGTGGCGGTCAGCATTCAGGACGCCGGCGGCCTGGTCGACCTCAACCGGGCGCCTGAGGCGCTGATGGCGACGGCGGCGATCGCGGCCGGCGCTGATCCGGGTGCGGCGCTGGCGGTGGCCCGTGCCGTGACCGGGCGCCGTCCGCCGCCTTCGGCGCCGCCGCCGGCCGCACCGCCGTTTCGGTCGGTGCACGAGCTGGCCGCCCTGCCCGGCGTCTCGCCCGATCTCTACCGCCGCCTGGCGCCGCTGGTCGGCCTGTGGTCGCGGCAGGCGGGCATCGACCCGTCGACCGCACCGGCAGTGGTGCTGGCAGCGCTGCCCGGGGCCGATCCCGACGAGGTCCGGCGGGCCGTGGCCCGGCGCGAGCGGGAGCCGGGGTTCCGGCCGCTGCTGCGCGGGCTCGAGCCGTACCTGGCCGACAGCCGTGGCGACGCTGTGGTGATTGCGGCGATGGCCCAGGTGCCGGGGGGCACGGCCACCCGGCGCGCCGCGGTCCGGCTGGCGCTGGCGGCGGAGCCCGGCCAGGCGCCGGGCTTCCGAATCCTCGATTGGGACGACGATTTGCCATGACGGGGCTGGCTTGGACCGCCGTGCTGGCGGCACCGTGTTTCGGCAGCTTCGTCGGATTGGTGGCCGAGCGCCTGCCTCAAGGCGCGCCGGTGCTGGCCGGCCGGTCGCGCTGCGCGGCCTGCACGGCGGTGCTGGGGCCGGCCGAGCTGGTGCCGATCCTGTCCTGGCTGGCGCTGGGCGGCCGCTGCCGGCGGTGCCGGGCGCCGATCGGCCTGCGCTTGCCGGCGGTCGAACTCGCGGCGCTGGCGGTTGCCGCCTGGGCCGCGGCGGTGGTGCCGCCGGGCCTGGTCTGGCCCAGCTGCGTCCTCGGCTGGACGCTGCTGGCGCTGGCGCTGATCGACCTCGACCATTGGCTGCTGCCGGATGTCCTGACCCTGCCGCTGGCGGCGGCCGGGCTGGCGACGGCGGCGTGGTGGACGGCCGGCTGGCCGGGCGACGGCTTGATCGGGGCGGTTGCCGGCGGCGGCGTGCTGGCGCTTGTCGCCGCCGGCTATCGCCGGCTCCGCGGCCGCGACGGGCTGGGCGGCGGCGACGTCAAGCTGGTGGCGGCGGGCGGCGCCTGGCTGGGCTGGCAGGGCTTGCCCAGCCTGATCCTGATCGCCGCCCTGTGCGGCCTGGCCTTCGGCCTGGCGCGCGGCCTCGGGCGCGGCGGCGGCATCGCCGCCCGCGTGCCTTTCGGTCCGCCGCTGGCGCTGGCGCTGTGGCTGGTGTGGCTGTATGGGCCGCTGGAGCCCGCTTGGGGATGACTGCTCGATGCGCGCGCTGACCCTCGATCCCGACGCCCTCGGCCGCGACCTGGTCGGCGCCGGCCTGATCGAGCCCGGCGAGCTGGAGCGCGCGCGCCGGGTCGCCGCCGACAGCGCCGAGCGCCTGGACCGCGTGATCACGCGCCTGGGGTTGGTGCCCGAGCGCCGGCTGGCCGAGCGGCTGGCGCGGCTGCTGGACCTGCCGCTGGCCGGCCCCGACGACTATCCCGACGCGCCGGTGCGGCCGGAGCAGCTCTCGGCCCGGTTCCTGGCCGGCGCGCATGCCCTGCCGCTGGCGCTGACCGATGACGGGCTGGCGCTGGCCATGGTCGACCCGTTCGACGGCTTCGCCCGCCAAGCCGTGGCGCTGGCGAGCGGCGTGCCGGTCATGCCCTGGCTCGCCGTGCCGGCCGAGCTGGAAGCGGCGCTGGAGCGGCTCTATCGTCTGCCGGCGGCGCATCAGGCCGCCGAGGCCGCCGTCGGTGGGGCCGAGGCCGACGACGAGACCGACGTCGCACGGCTCAAGGACCTGGCCTCGGAAGCGCCGCTGGTGCGCTTGGTCAACCAGCTGATCGCCCGGGCGGTCGACCAGCGCGCCTCCGACATCCATGTCGAGCCCTTCGAGGCCGAGCTGCGCGTGCGCTACCGCATCGACGGCGTGCTGCAGGCGCAGGAGACGCTGCCGCGCTCGCTGGCGGCGGCGGTCGCCTCCCGGATCAAGCTGATGGCGCGCCTCGACATCGCCGAGCGGCGGCTGCCGCAGGACGGACGGATCAAGCTGGCCGTGCGCGGCAAGCCGATCGACCTGCGCGTCGCGGTGACGCCGACCCTGTGGGGCGAAAGCCTCGTGCTGCGCATCCTCGACCGCTCCGGGCAGCCGCTCGATCTGGCGGCGCTGGGCCTGGAGGGGCCGGGCCTGGGGCTCTTGACCGAGGCCCTGGCGCGGCCGCACGGGATCGTGCTGGCGGCGGGCCCGACCGGCAGCGGCAAGACCACCACGCTCTATGCCGCGCTGACCCGGCTCAACGATCCCGGCCGCAAGGTCCTGACCGTCGAGGACCCGGTCGAATACCAGTTGCCGGGGATCAACCAGATCCAGATCAAGCCCGAGATCGGCCTGACCTTCGCCCAGGTGCTGCGGGCGACCCTGCGCCACGACCCCGATGTGCTGATGGTCGGCGAGATCCGCGACCCCGAGACCGCTCAAGTCGCGATCCAGGCGGCGCTGACCGGCCATCTGGTGCTGTCGACGGTGCACACCAACGGTGCCGCCGCAACCGTGATGCGTCTGCTCGACCTGGGCGTGCCCGACTATCTGCTGGCGGCGACGCTGGCGGCGGTGGTGGCGCAGCGGCTGGTCCGCGTCCTGTGCCCGGCCTGCCGCACCCGCTACGAGCTGCCGGCCTCGCAGGCGCGGGCGCTGGGCCTCGACCGCGTCGCCGGGGCCGGCCCGACCCTCTGCCGCGCCAGCGGCTGCGACCAGTGCCGCGGCACCGGCTATCACGGCCGGGTCGCGCTCTTCGAGGTGATGCCGGTCGACGCCGCCCTTGGTGCGGCCATCCAGGAGCGCGTGGGGGCCGCCAGCCTGCACGACCTGGCTGTCGCGCGCGGCATGCGCACCCTGGCCGAGGACGGCCTGGTCAAGGCCGCCGCGGGCATCACCAGCCTGGAAGAGGTCTGGCGGGTGACGGCGGAGCGGGGCTGAGCCCATGCCGGTCTTCACCTACCGCGCCGTCGACCGTGCCGGCCAGGTGATCCGGGGCGAGCGCGAAGCCGCCAGCGAGGCCGAGCTCACGGCCTGGCTCAAGGCCCGGCAGTTCCTGCCGATCCGCTTGGCGCCCAAGCCGCGCGGGCTGGCCCTGTGGCGGCGCGGCGGCAGCGCCCGGCCGCTCGGCCTGCGGGCGCGGGCGATGGTCACCCGGGAGATGGCGACGCTGCTGGCCGCCGAGCTGACCTTGGACCAGGCGTTGGGTCTGCTGCAGCGGCTGGAATCCGGCGGCGGCGCGGCGCTGATCGGGCGCGTGCTGGCCCGGGTCGAGGGCGGCAGCGGCTTCGCCGCAGCGCTGGCGGCCGAGCCCGAAAGCTTCGACTCCGCCTATGTCGCGCTGGTCCGCGCCGGCGAGGCCAGCGGTGCCCTGCCCCAGGTTCTGGCGCGCCTGGCCGATGCCCTGGACCGGGCGCGCAAGCTGCGCGAGGAAGTGCGCTCCAGTCTGGTCTATCCGATGGTGCTGGTGGTCGGGGCGGTGGCGTCCATCCTGGTGCTGCTGACCGTCGTGGTGCCGTCCTTCGCGCCCCTGTTCGCCGATGCCGGACGCAGCCTGCCGCCGGCGACGCGCGCGGTGATGGCCGCGGCCGACGCCGTCGAGCTGGGCGGGCCGGCGCTGCTGGTGGCGGCGCTGGCGGCGGCGCTGGGTTATCGCCGCCTGCCGGCCGGCTCGCCGGTGCGGCTGGCCCTGCATCGGTGGCGGCTCCGGGTGCCGATCCTGGGGCCGCTGACGGTCAAGGCCGAGCTCGGCCGCCATGCCCGGACGCTGGCGATCCTGCTGGGCAACGGCGTGCCGCTGGTGGCGGCGCTGGAGCTGGCGCTGGCGACGGTGCGCAACCAGGCCCTGGCGGCCGCTCTGCAGCCGCTGGGCCCCGGCGTGCGCGCGGGCGGCCGGCTGGCCCCGGCGCTGCTGGCCCGGCCCGAGCTGCCGCGCCTGTTCGGGGAGCTGGTCGGGGTCGGCGAGGAGACCGGGCGCCTGCCGCCGATGCTGGACGTTCTGGCCGACGGCTACGAGGACGACGTCGCGCGTGGATCCGAGCGCCTGCTGGCCCTGCTGACGCCCGCGATCACCCTGCTGCTGGGCGGCGTCGTCGCCGCCGTCCTGGCCGCGATGCTCAGCGCCGTGCTGGCGATCAACGACCTGGCGCTATAGCGTCGGAGAAGGGCTGCACGGCAGCCGGCTTTGCCCCATGATCCCGCCGCCCCATGATCTCGCCGCGATGACCGAGCCGACCCCCACCGCCGCCGATCGCGAGCGGGCCCATGCCGTGTTGCGGCAGGCCGCCGAGCAGCTCGCAACAGGCGCCGTCGCCCCCGCCCTGGCGATGCTGGCGCAACTGGGCGGCGCCCTGGCGGCCGAGGCCGCCTACTGGACCGTCCTGGCCAAGGCGCAGTTGGCCGCCGGCCATCCGCAGGGCGCGATCGAGGCGGCGCAGCGCGCTGTCGGGCTCGATCCGCGGCAGCCAGCCGCCATTGGCGTCGAAGCCCTGGCCCTGTTGCAGCTGGGACGGGGGGACGAGGCCGATGCGGCGGTCCGGCGCGGCCTGGCGCAAGACCCCGACGACCCCGAGCTGCTGCGGGCGCGCAGTGCCCAGGCGTTCCTGCGCGGGGATCCGGCGGCGGCGCTGGCCGACCTCGACCGGGCGATCGCGGCCAACCCGGCCTTCGTCGACGCGCTGGTGGCGCGGTCGCAGCTGCGCGCTCGCCAAGGCGACGTCGAGGCCGCGCTGAGCGATGCCGAAGCCGCGGCGCGGCACGGGCCGCGGTCGGTGCCGGCGAGCCTCGCGCTGGCCCGGCTGCTGGCGATCCGCGGCCGCCATGCCGAGGCGCTGGACCGGGCGCGCGCCGTGATCGCCCTCGATCCGGCGCGACCGGACGGCTACATCGAGACTGCGACCATCCTGCACTGGATGGGGCAGGGGACGGCGGCGGTCGATCAGCTGGTGGCCGGCGCCGGCGCGCTGCCGGGCAACGCCGACTTGGCCGCCCGGGCCGGGGTCGCCCTTGCCCAGGCCGGCCGGCATTGGGCGGCACTGCCGCAGCTCGAGCGGGCCCTGCAGCTCGGGCCGCTGCGCCGCGACGTCGTCGTGACCCTGGCCGAGTGCCTGGATCGCCTCTTGCGCAGCGACGAGGCCGAGGCGCGGCTGCGCGACGCCGTGGCGCGCCTGCCCGACGATGCCGAGCTCAAGGCCAACCTGGCGCTGTTCCTGGTTGCCCGGGCCAAGCTCGACGCCGCGCGGCTGCTGGCCGGGCAGGCCTGGTCGGCGGCGCCGGCGTCGATGCTGGCGCGTGCCGCTGCGATCGCCGTCGGCTTGCCGGTGGGTCCGCTGTCCGGTCCGGATCCCGAGCTGGCCGCTTTCCTGCTCAGGATCGTGGCCGGTACGCGTCGCCCGGAGTGGCGCGACCCGGCCGCAGCTGCGGCGTTCGCCCGGCGCCTGTCCGAGGCGGCGGCCGCCCTGGACCCGGGATCGGGCGCGGCGCCGGCGTTGATCGCCGTCCGGCCGCTCGGCCGCGACGATGCCGCCGGCACCATCGAGGCCTTGGAGCGGGCGGCCGCGCTCCAGCCGGAGGATGCCGCGGCCTGGTCCCGGTTGGCCGAGGCGCAGGGCCGTCTCGGCCGCCTGGACGACGCGGTCGAGGCGGCGCGGCGCGCGGTGGCGCTGCAGCCGGACGATGCGGCGCTGCTGACGACGAAGGCGACACTCCTCGGTCGCCGGGGTGTACAGCGGCCGCAGGCCGCGCCCGAGGCCGCGGCCGACTTCGCGGAGGCCGCGGTGGCCGCCCGCGCGGCGCTGGCCCGGGACTCCAGTGGCTGGGCGACGCTGGTCATCGCGCTCGATGCCCTGGAGGCCGTCGCCGCCACCGACGAGGCGCGGGCGGTTGCCGAGCGCTTGATCCAGCATTATCCGTTCCGGGCCGAGGGCTATCGCCGCCTGGCGCTGATCCTGCTGCGGCAGGGGCGGCGCCCCGAGGCCGAGATCCAGGCCCGGCGCGCGGTCGAGCGCGACCCCCAGGATCCGCGCTGCCACCTGGCGTTGGCCGGCGTGCTGTGCGCCGGCGCGCGCAACGCCGAGGCCCTGGACGCGGTCCAGGCGGCGCTGGCCCGCGATCCCTTGAACATGGACGCCCGCGGGCTCCGGGGCAGCATCCTCAACCTGCAGGGCCGATTCGACGAGGCGCTGGACCAGCTGGAAGCGCTGGTCCGCGAGCAGCCCGACGACTACCGGCTGCACATGAACACGGGCTTCCTGTATTTCCAGAAGCGCCGGCCGTTCGACTCGATCCGCGCCATGTCGCGGGCGCTGGAGCTCAATCCTCGGCTTCCCGAGGGCTACCAATTGCGCGGGGCATCGCTGTCGCTGCTGGCCCGCCATGACGAGGCGGTTGTCGAGACCGCGCGCGCCGTCGACCTGATGCCCGAGCGGCTGGACTTCTGGACCAGCCATCTGTTCGGCCTGAGCTACCATCCGACCCTGCCGGCCGAGCGCATCGTCGCCGAGTTCCGGCGCTGGGGCGCGGCGCAGGCCCATCTGGCGCAGCCGGAGCGCGGCTGGGACGTGGTGCCGGATCCCGGCCGCCGCCTGCGCATCGGCTATGTGTCGCCTGATTTCCGCGCCCACACCTCGCGCTTCTACTACGAGCCCCTGTTCGAGCATCACGACCGCGCCCAGGTCGAGCTGTTCGCCTACGCCTCGGTCGGCGTGCCCGACGGCGAAACCCAGCGGCTGCGCACCTATTTCGATCATTGGCGGCCGATCCAGGGGCTGAGCGACGACGAAGCGGCCGAGCTGGTCCGGCGCGATCGCATCGACATCCTGGTCGACGCCACCAACCACATGGCGCAGGGGCGGCTCCTGCTGTTCGCCCGCAAGCCGGCGCCGGTGCAGGTGACGTGGCTCGGCAGCATCTGGACCACCGGGCTTGCGGCCATGGACTATACGCTGCAGGACCCGCACATGGCGCCGCCCGGGGCCGAGGCCGTGTTCACCGAGCGGATCTGGCGGCTGCCCCACAGCCTGTTCTGCTTCCGGCCGCCCGACCTGGGCGCGGTCGCGCCGCTGCCGGCGCGGGCCAAGGGCCATGTCACCTTCGGCTACACCGGGCGCACCGAGCGCCTCAACGAACGGGTGGTGCGAACCTGGGCGCGGATCCTCGACGCCGTGCCCGACGCACGGCTGGTCCTCGATTTCCAGACCTTCGGCGACCCGGCGGCGCGCGACCACTTCGCCGGGCTGTTCCGCGCGGCCGGCGCCGACCTCGGCCGCATCGCCTTCGGCCACACCAAGCCGGTCGCCACGGTGCTGGCCGAGATCGACATCCTGCTGGACAGTTTTCCGCATAGCGGCGGCACGATGCTGTTCGACGCGCTGTGGCTGGGCGTGCCGGTGCTGACCCTGGCCGAACGCCCGCCCTGCGGCCGCATCGGCGCCGGCCTGATGGCCAATCTGGGGCTGGTCGAGTGGGTCGCCGCCGACGAGGACGCGTATGTGGCCAAGGCGGCGGCCTTCGCCGGCCGCATCGACGCGCTCGACGATCTGCGCCGGACCCTGCGCGACCGCATGCGCGCCTCGCCGCTCATGGACGAAACAGGTTTCGCGGCGGCCGTCGACCAGGCCTTCCGGACGATGTGGCAGGACTGGTGCCGTACCCAGCCGGCGGCGCCGGCGGCCGCCACGGCCGAGGACCGCGTGGGTCCGGTGGCGTTATGGTCGACCCGCCGGCAGCGCTGGCGCGGCGACTATCGGCAGGCCTTGAGCGAGGCCCGGGCGGCCGTCGCGGCCCATCCCGACAGCCCGGCGGCGGCGCTGGCTCTCGCCGAGGCGCTGATCGAGCTGGGCGAGGAGGCCGAGGCGGCGCCGATCCTCGATCGGCTGGTCGCGGCGGCCGACCCGCCGGAAGGGGCCTGGGTCGCGCGCGGCCGATGCCACCTGGCCGACAACCAGGCCGAGGCGGCGCTCGAGGCGGCCAGGCGGGCACAGGCGCAGGATCCGCTGTCCCACGCGGCGGCGGCGGTCGAGGCGCGGGCCCATCTCAAAGCTGGCGCCGGGGCCGATGCCGTGGCCGCGGCCCAGATCGCGGCGACCCGGGCTGTGACCCTGGCCCAGGACGATCCCGAGGGGGCCCTGGTCATGGCGCTGGTGCGGCTGCTGCAGGGGCGGCCGGCCGAGGCCCTGCCGATGTTGGAGGCCGCGGCGGCGATGGCGCCGTCGGTGCCGGAGCAGTGGGAGGCCCTGGCCATGGCCTATGCCCGCCGGGGCAAGCTGGATCTGGCGGACATGTTGGCGGCGCGGGCGGCGGCGGCCAAGCCCCATCTGTGGCGGGCGCTGTGCCTGCGGGCCGAGATCGCGCGCCACGGCGGGCGCCCGGCCGATGCCGAGCGCCTGTGGCGCCAGGCGCTGCCCCATGCGCCCTTCGACGGCGCCCTGCTGTTCGACATCGCCCGCCTGCGGGAGCAGCGGCTATGACCGAGGCCGGACGGCTGCTGGCCCAGGCCATCGATGCGCTACGCGCGGGCGACGCCGCGGCGGCCGGGGCGCATCTCGACCGGGCCGTCGCGCTCGAACCGGGCTTTGCCGACGCCTTGGTCGCCCGGGCCCGCCTGCGGGCGCGCCTGGGCGACGTCGCGGCGGCCCTCGCCGACGCCGAGGCCGCGGTGCGAGCGGCGCCGGACCGGGCGCT
>CAZEFK010000221.1:0-11661 GCA_964511405.1 uncultured Comamonadaceae bacterium
CCGCGGCGCCCGCATCAGGCGGCGGCAATCCCGCGGCGCCGCCGCCCAACGCCGCCGCGCCGACGCGCGCGCCGGCGCCGAGCCAGCCGAGCGATCAGGCGCAACTGGCCCAGATCACCCGCCATCAGCGCGAGGCAGCCCAGGAGGCACCGCCCGAGGAGCCGCACCACCCGGCGGCGATGATCGCGGTCACCGGCCGCGGCCAGCTCGACGGCGGGCCGGCCGCCCTGATGTTCCGCGGCGGGACGATCCTGAGCCTGCCCGACGAGCACACCCCGTATCCCTTCCTGCTCCAAGCCCGGTTCGGCAACACCGCCGTCGACCTGCACGCCACGGTCTCGCGGCCGTTCGCAAAAGGCGGCTTCAAGCTCGACGGCGCCGCCACCGGGCCCGACCTGTCGTTGCTCTATCCGCTGACCGGCGTGCCGATCCCGCACACCCCGCGCTACGCGATCAAAGGCACCCTGGAGTACCAGGACGCGGTCTGGCGCCTCTCGAACATCCAGGGCCAGGTCGGCCAGTCCGACCTCGAAGGTGCCATCCGGTTCGATACCGGCCGGACGCGGCCGCTGCTCAAGGCCGACCTGCAATCGCGCGAGGTCGACCTGGCCGACCTGGCCGGCTTCATCGGCGCCGGCCAGCCCGCCGCCAAGGACCGCGACCGCGTGCTGCCGGACACGCCGCTGCATCTGGAGGAGCTGCGCGACATCGACGCCGACGTCCGCTACCGCGGCGCCCATGTGAAGGGGTCCCGCCCGATCGACACCCTCGACACCCGCTTCTCGGTGCGGGACGGCCGCGTCCATGTCGACCCGCTGGCGTTCGGCGTCGGCCCGGGGCGCGTCGTGCTGACAGTCGACCTCGACGGACTGGCGGCGCCGCCCCGACTCGCGGCCACGGCGCGTGCCGAGCGCCTGACCCTCGACACCCTGCTGGCCGGCGTGCCGCTGGCCCGGGCCGGCGGCACGGTGGGTGCCGCCGCCCAGGTGCGCGGCACCGGACGCTCGCTGGCCGAGGTGCTGGGCGACGGCGACGGCTCGGTGCAACTGTTCATGGGCCAGGGCGCGATCAGCCAGCTGGCGGTCCAGGGCGTCGACCTGCACGCGCTCGACGCCCTCGGGCTGTACCTGACCGACTCCAAGCAGCAGACGCGCATCCGTTGCCTGGTGGCCGATGCCGCCCTGGCCAAGGGCGTCGGCACGCTGCGCGCCCTGGTGCTCGACACCGACGACAGCTTGGTCACCGGCGGCGGCACGATCGACCCACGCCACGAAACCCTGGACGTGACACTCAAGCCTCAGGCCAAGGATGTCACGATCCTCAGCTTCCGCTCGCCGATCCATGTCGACGGCCGCTGGTCGTCGCCGTCGATCCAGCCGGACACCGCCGGGGTCGGCGCCCGCGTCGGCGCCTCGGTCGTGCTGGGCGTGTTGCTGACGCCGCTGGCCGCGCTGCTGCCGACCATCGACCTGGGCCTCGGCCAGGACAGCGACTGCCATCGCCTAATCGCCGAGGCGCAGGCCGCCGGCCAGCGCGCGCTCACCGCCGGCCAGCGCTGACACCGGGCGGCGTCCGTCCGGCCACTCCTTGGATCGGCGGTTTACCGCCTCTTATGTCGCCAGCCTTACTGCCGCTCGGCCAGGATCTCGCCGAAGGCGTCGGCCAGGTGCGCCAGCTCGGCCTCCGACCCGACGGTGATCCGCAGGAACTCGGCGATCCGCGGGGTGCCGAAGTGCCGGACCAGCACGCCGCGCTGGCGCAGCGCCGCCGCCAGCGCCGGGCCGGACCGCTTGGGGTGGCGCGCCAGCACGAAGTTGGCGCTCGACGGCAAGACCTCGAAGCCGAGCCGGGCCAGGGTGGCGCCGAGGCTCGCGCGGTTGCGGATGATCGCCGCCCGCGTCTGCTGGAAATAGGCCTCGTCGCCCAGCGACGCGATTGCCCCGGCCTGGGCCGGCCGCCCCAGCGGATAGGAATTGAAGCTGTCCTTCACCCGGGTCAGCGCCGCGATCAGCCCGCCGTCGCCGATCGCATAGCCGACCCGCAGGCCGGCCAGCGCGCGCGACTTCGACATGGTCTGGACCACCAGCAGGTTGGGGTGGTCGCGGATCAGCGGGATCGCCGTCTCGGCACCGAAATCGACATAGGCTTCGTCGATCACCACCGCCGACTCGGCGCGGCCGCGCACCAGCCGCGCGATCTCCGCCAGCGGCAGCGCGATGCCGGTCGGCGCGTTGGGGTTGGCCAGGATCACCGGGCCGGTCCGCCCGAGATAGTCGTCCACTTGGATGCGCATCCCGGCGTCCAGCGGGACCGCCTCGTGCGCGATCCCCAGCAGCCGGCAATAGATCGGGTAGAAGCCATAGGTGATGTCGGGGAAGCGCAGCGGCGACGGCTGCTTCAGCAGCGCCGCGAAGGCGTGCGCCAGCACTTCGTCGGAGCCGTTGCCGACGAACACCTGGTCCGGCCGCACCCGGTGATACGCCGCCAGCGCCTCGCACAGCCGGGAGGACTGCGGATCGGGGTAGCGGCGCAGCAGGTCGCCGGCGGCCGCCTCGACCGCGGCGATCGCTGCCGGGGATGGCCCGAACGGGCTCTCGTTGGTGTTCAGCTTGACGACGTCGGCGCCCTGCGGCTGCTCGCCCGGCACATAGGGCGCCAGGCCGCGGGCCAGGTCCGACCAAAGATGAGTCACGCGTAGTCCCTCGACAGGCTTGTCCCGGCGGCGGCCGGCATCCCAAGTTGAGCCGTGTTTTGGCAAGGCTGTAAACGGCAACCCCATGATGACTGCCCTCCCGCGACCGATCGAGTTGGGAGTCCGCCGGCCCGGCGGCAGCTGGGAGCGGTTCGCGCCCGGCAGCCCGCCGCCGGGCTTGGCGGTCGCGCTGCGGCCGCTGGCCGACGACCGCCTGGCCGTGGCGCTCGATCACCCCGAGGCCGACGGCCTGGAGGTGGCGTTCGATGCCGTGCCCGGGTGCCAGTATCTGGGCGGCGGCGAGCAGTTCGAGCGGCTGGACCTGGCCGGCCTGTCGGTCCGCTACTACCTGGAGAATGCCGGGCTTGGCAGCGGCACCTATCTGCCGCTGCCCTGGATCGCCACCACCGCCGGCCACGGTTTCCTGCTGGACGGCGAGGCGCCGGCCGTCTTCCACCTGGCGCCGCCGTGGGATCCCCATCGCGTGCGCATCCAGGTGGAGGGGCCGGCGCTGCGCCTGGAGGTGCAGGGCGGCGGCCTGGACCGCCTGTACCAGCAGCTCGTCGCCCGCATCGGCCCGCCGCTGCTGCCGCCCGACGCCTTCTTCGGGCTGTGGAAGGCGGGTGACTGGCGCACCGAGCACAGCGGCACGGTGGCTGCCGACGTTGCCGGCTTCGCCCGGCTGGGCCTGCCGCTGGACGTCAAGCTGATCGACGCCTATTGGGAGGACGAGGTCCATTCCTTCGCCTTCGACCCGGCCAAGTATCCCGATGCTTGGGGCATGGTCGAGCGGCTGGCGGCGCAGGGCACTCAGCTGTGGCTGTGGCTGTGCCCGTGGCTGGTGGTCGGCAGCCGCGCCTTTGAAGCGGCCGCGCCAAAAGGCTTTCTGATCGCCGACGGCCAGGGCCGGCCGATCACCCGCCGTCCCGGCGCCAACCCCAATGTCGTGGCGGCGCTGATCGACTATTCGAACCCGGCCGCGCGGGCCTGGTGGGCGGAGTCGCTGCGCGGCCTGCTGGACCGCGGCATCGCCGGCTTCAAGGCCGATTTCGGCGAGCAGCTGCCCGAGCACGCCGTGCTACATTCCGGCGAGACCGGTGGCCGCGCCCACAACGCCTATGTCCGCCACTACCTGCAGGCGACGGCCGACGCCTTCGGCGACGGCCCGCCGGCGATCGTCAGCCGCTCGGGCTCGGCGGCGCTGCGCACGCCGATCTGGGCCGGCGACCAGACCTCGGACTTCTGCCCCAAAGCTGGGCTGCCGGCGGCGATCCGCGCCGCCCAGAGCGCCAGCCTCTCGGGCTGGTCGTTCAACGGCAGCGACATCGGCGGCTATTTCGGCACGCCCACGCTGCAGGTCTGGGCGCGCTGGGCGGAGTTCGCCTGCTTCACGCCGCTGATGATGATCCATGGCCTGGGCTGCCGCGAGCCCTGGGACCTGGGCCCGGAGGCAGCGCGCATCTATGCCCACTACGCCCGCCTGCACCGGTCGCTGCGGCCGTATTTCCGGCATCACGGCCAGATCGCCGCAGCGGGTGGACAGCCGCTCATCCGCATGATGCCGCTGGCCTTTCCGGAGGTCGACTGGCGCGGGGTCAACGACTGGGACCAGCAGTTCCTGCTGGGCGACGCCCTGCTGGTGGCGCCCTGCGCCTTCTATGCCGACCTGCGCGCCGTTCGCCTGCCGCCGGGCCGCTGGTTCGACGTGATGGCCGGTGCCTGGACCGAGGGCGGCCAAGTGGTCAGCCGCCCCGTGCCGTTGGACCGCATTCCGTTGTTCGTCGCCGACGGCGCTGCGATCCTGGTCGAGGACGACCGGGGCGGCGTGCGCCCGCTGGATATCGGCGGGATCGAGCCCTGGTATCCCTGACGGACCGATCGCCGGTCACGGGGCGCCGGCCAGCTGCCGCATGACGTCCAGCAGGACGTTGGCGCCCGCGACCAGCTCGGCGGCGTCCGTGTACTCGCGCGGGTTGTGGCTGATGCCGCCGCGGCTGGGCACGAAGATCATGGCCGACGGCGCGATGCGCGCGATCATCTGGGCGTCGTGGCCGGCGCCGGAGGTCATGCGGTGCGACGCCAGCCCGCGCCGGCGCGCGGCCGCGTCGATGCGCTCGACCAGCGCGGCGTCGAAGACGACCGGCTCGAACCGGGCCAGCCGCTCGACCGAGATACGCACCTGTTCGGTCGCGGCCAACTGGTCGAGATAGCGGGCCAGAGCGGTTTCCAGCGCCTGCAGCCTGTACTCGTCGGGATCGCGCAGATCGACGGTGAAGACGGCCCGCGACGGGATCACGTTGATGATATCGGGCTCCAGGCGCAGGCTGCCGACCGTCGCCACGGACTGCCCGGGCGACGCGGTGGCGGTGTCCCGGAGGAACGTCATCACGCGCGCGGCCGCGTGCCCGGCGTCGCGGCGCATCGACATCGGCGTGGTGCCGGCATGGTTGGCGGTGCCCTCGATGGTCACGCGCTGCCACGAGATGCCCTGCAGCGTCTCGACCGCCCCGATCGGGATGCCCAGCCGCTCCAGCACCGGCCCCTGCTCGATGTGCAGCTCGACATAGGCGTGGGGCTTGAGGAAGCCCGGCGCGCGGTCGCCGGCATAGCCGATGCGGGCCAGTTCCTGGCCCAGCACGCTGCCATCGGTGCCGACCGTCGCCAGCGCCGCGTCGACGTCCAGGCCGCCGGCATAGACCAGCGAGCCCATCATGTCGGGCGCATAGCGCGCGCCCTCCTCGTTGGTGAAGGCGCCGACGGCGATCGGGCGCGCCGGCGCGAAGCCGGCCGCCATCAGGGTCTCGACCACCGCGAGCCCGGCCAGGACGCCATAGTTGCCGTCATAGATGCCGCCATTGACCACGGTGTCGATGTGCGACCCGACCATGATGGGATCGCCGTTACCGCTGCCGGTCCAGATGCCGAAGATGTTGCCGATCCGATCGACGGCGACCGCCAGCCCGGCGTCGGTCATCCAGCGCACGACCGTGTCGCGCCCCGCCTTGTCGGCATCGGTCAGGGCCACGCGCGCCAGCCGGCCCTGCGCGTCGCGGCCGATCCGGCCCAGCTCGTGCAGGCGGCCGAGCAGGCGCTCGGCATCGATCGAGAGGTCGCTCACGGAAGGCGGTCTCCTGCAGCTGTTCGGCGCGATGCATATTTATTGCAAAGCGGCCGGGCCAGGCGCCCGCATTCGCGGGCCAAAATGCAAGTCTGTATCGTCCCCGCCTCAGGTCAGGCCGAGCGCGGCGCGGACCCGGGTGCCGAGGCCTGCCAACCGGGGCACCGGTTCGTTGGCATAAACGAAGCGGATATATTGCGGCCCGTGCTGCTCGCCCCAGCCGGCCATCGCGGTGGCGCAGACGCCTTGCTCCAAGAGGCGCTCGGACATGCGCGCGCCGTCGAGCCCGAAGTCCGATACCCGCAGCAGCAGGGACCAGCCGCCCTTGGGCAGGCCGAAGGGCAGGCCGGCCAGCGCCGTCGTGACGGCATCGCGCCGGGCCTGCAGCTCGGCGACATAGGCTGGCAGTGTGGCCGGCGCGGTCTCCAGGGCGACGGCGACGGCATCCTGGCCGATCCCGACCGGAACCACGACATTGGCCAGGGACACGGCGACCAAGTCGGGCACGTAGGCCTCGGGCGCCACGATCCAGCCGACGCGCCAGCCGATCATCCGCAGCTCCTTGGCCGAGGAGCCGACCGTGATCGTCCGCTCCGCCATGCCCGGCAGGCCGGCGGGATGGAGGACGGCGGCACCGTCGAACACCAGCCGCTCCATGGCGGCGTCGACGATCATCGTCAGGTCGTGACGCACGCACAGCTCGGCCGCCAGCTGCCAGTCGCCAGCGTCGAGCAGGCCGCCGGACGGCATCGACGGCGACATCAGCAGCATCGCCCGGACCCTGGGCGTCACCGCCGCGGCGAGCGCGTCGCGATCCAGAGACCAGGGACCGCCTGATTTGAAGCAGAATGGCACGAACCGCGGCACGCCGCCGGCGAGGCGCACGCGGTTGATCAGCCCGGCATAGGTGGGGTCGGTGACGATCACCTCGTCGCCGACCTCGATGGTGGCGAGCAGGACGTTGAGGATGCCGGACAGGCCGCCCGCCGAGATCACGCAGTTGCGCGACCCGTCATAGGCGACGCCCGTCACCCGGCTCACATGCCGGGCGGCGATGTCGCGCAGCCGCGCTTGGCCGACGAACGGCAGATAGGAATTGTCGGCATCGGTCGACGCGGCGCGCCGGGTCCGCTCGACGGCTTCGGGATCGGGCGGGATGTCGGTGTCGAGATTCTCCAGCCGCAGATAGTCGCGGCCGCGGTCGGCGTCGGCGATCGCGCCCATCCGATCGACGCCGATGCCGGCGATGTGCTGCAGCCGAGCCGGCCGAACCCGTGCCATGGCGATGCCCTCCCAAAACAATCTATTATCTATGAAATCAGCCACGGCCGTGCGATGCAAGATCCCATGACCGACACGAGGGATGACCGCTCGCTCGTCGACCGCATCACCGAGACGCTCGCGGACCGGATTGTCGCCGGGCTGATCGCAGCAGGCGCGCGGCTGGCGCAGGACCATGTCGCGGCCGAGTTCGGGGCGAGCCACGTCCCGGTGCGCGAGGCCTTTCGCCGGCTCGAGGCGCGCGGCCTGGTGCTGAGCGAGCCGCGCCGCGGCGTTCGCGTGGCGCCGATCGATGCCGCCACCGTCCTGGAGGTCACCGAGATGCGGGCCGCCCTGGAAGGGCTGGCGCTGCGCCATGCGATCCCGCGGCTGGGGCCGGCGGATGTCGCGGCCGCCGAAGCGGCGCTGCGGATCGGCGGCAGCTCCGACGATCCGAAGGTCTGGGACATCGCGAACCGGCGCTTTCACCGCAGCCTGATCGCGCCCTGCGCCATGCCGCGCCTGCTCGCGGCGATCGACGACCTGCATCAGGCGGCCGCCCGCTTCCTCCATGCGACGTGGCGCGCCGTCGATCGGCAATCCCAGGCCGATGCCATCGAGCATCGGGCCATCCTCGCCGCGGCCGTGGATGGCAAGGCACAAGAGGCCTCCGACCTGCTTGGGGCGCACATCAGCCGGGCCGGGCGGGCCCTGATGGCGCGCCTCGGCGACGCCCGGGCAGGCTCGACACCATAGTGTCGACGATATCGCCAGGCCGCTGACCAAGGATGCGGGTTGGCGGCTCGCGCCGCGATGCCGGCAGGCCGTCGCGATCTGCACGCGCCAGCGGCCCGATCTTGCACCGTCCGCCCTGGCCGCGCAGTCTGTCCGCTGCCATCTGCGCCACGCGCCGCGGTGACGAGAGCGATACCGCATGACCTCCTGTCTCACGAGCACACTGGCGGACTTTATCTGCGACACGCGTAGCGCCGATGTCGGCGAGGCGGCCTTGGCCCGGGCGGAGCTGGTTCTGTTGGACGTGGTCGGATGTGCCGCGGCCGGCGTCGCGGCCCCGGCGCCGACGGCGGTGCGGGCGGCGCTTCGAGGCACCGCTGGGACCGGGGACTCACCGGTCTGGCTCGACGGGACCCGGCTGCCCCCGGCGGCGGCTATCCTGGCCAATGTCTGTGCGGCGACCGCGCTCGACCTGGACGACGGGCATCGCCTGGCCTGCGGTCATCCGGCCGCCGGCGTGATCCCGGTCGCGACGGCCGTGGCCGAGCGCCTGGGCAGTACCGGCACCGACCTGCTCGCCGCGATCGCGATCGGCTACGAGGTCGGCGTGCGGATCGCGGCCGCCCGCGACGTGTTCCGGCTGCCGAGCTCGGCGACCGGACAGTGGCTCGGCTACGCCACCGCCGCGGTCACGGCCCGGCTCCTCGGGCTTGGGGATCGGGCCACGGTCCAAGCCCTGGCGGTTGCCGGCGCGCACGGGCCGAGCATGCTGGTCAATGGCTGGAGCCGCGACCGCGGCAACAGCGTGAAGGAAGGCATGCCCTGGGCAGCCATGGCCGGCTACACCGCTGCCGAGCTGGCCGCCCAGGGCTTCACGGGGCCGTGCGACGTGCTCGATGGCGAACCGCGGCACGATCCGGCCGCGATCCGATCGGGCCTCGGCGTCGACTGGGCGATCACCCGGAATTACTTCAAGTACTACTCTGCCTGCCGCCACGCCCACCCGGCCATCGACATCGTCCTCGATCTCGCCGAGTCCGGGGCCTTGCCGTCACCGATCGATCGGGTCGCCGTGCACACCTACGACCGGGCCCTGCGCTTGCAGAACGCCTGCGCGCCGGCGACCCTGGAAGCCGCCCAGTACAGCCTGCCGTTCACGATCGCGCTGGCTGCCGTGCTGGGCCGGGGCGCGGTCACCCTCATCCGGCCGGAGCACCTGTCGCACCCGGCGGTAGTGGATCTCGCCCACCGCGTCGAGCTTCATTACGATCCCGTGTTCCAGCATCGCTTTCCGGCGCAATCAGGCGTCCGCCTGGTGATCGCCGGCGACGGACGCGTCATCGAGCGCGCCGTGTCCACCTGCAGCGGCGATTGGGAGACCGGCGACAACCGCGCTCGGCTCCATGACAAGTTCGAGCAGCTCACGCGCCCGACGGCGGATGCCGGGTGGCGCCGCCGGATGCCGCTCGCCATCCGCGGTCTCCGGGACGGCGACGGGGCGCGAACGCTGTTCGCGCTGCTCGGCGCGGCGGCATCGGCAGACGCCCGATGACGCCGTGGTCGATGCGGGGGTACGGCTGCGGCTGCTCGGCGCGTTCGCCGTGGTCGGCGGAGTTCCTGCACAAGCTGATCGCGTGACGGGATGGTTGGGGTGCTGCCGTCCTATTCGAGTCCGAATGCGCCCGCATAGATCGCTTCGATACGATCGGCCTCTTCCGTCGTCAGGGCTTTGAACTCACCTTGACGTGCCCGCTTGGAGAGGACCCCACCGTTCTGGGAAAGAAAACTGCGCAAGAGCTCGATAAGCGTATTCGGCATATCGACAATAGCCTGCACCTCCCTGGCGAACGTCTCGTGCGCTTCCAAAAAAGCGACCTCTTCGGGGAGATCTTTCTCCACCGTTTGAGCGACGCAGTCGTAGAGAAATTCGGCGTGCGCCGTCGCGTCGAAATAGCGATAATAGTCAGATGTTTCGTTCATAACCTCTACATTGCCCTTCGGCGTGGGACGCCAGATTATAAGCGGTAGTATCTCGGCCGAGTAGCTCTCGAGTACGGTCCGATATTCTGCTATTCGCCGCTCGATGGCGCTGCTGATTGGGAATGGCACGCCAGGAGGATTGTAGCGAGCCTGGGCCAGCACATGATGAAAAAGCCATCGATGGAGCCGGCCGTAGCCGTCTGCAAAGGGATGCACGTAGACGAACCCAAAGCCGAGACTGGCTGCTGCAATCACCGGGTCGAGGCCGCGCGGCGCAGCCCGACGTTCAAACTCGACCATCCCATGGACCAGATCCGGAAGATCATGATGCCGAGCGCTGATGTGGTCCGGCACAGGCTCGCCCGTTTCGCGATCATGCACGCCGACGAAGCCGCCTTCGTCCCGGAGTCCCAGCCGGACAAAACGAGCGTCGCCAACCACGATGCGCTGCAGTCGCTCCAGTTCCTCCAGGCTGAGGGCCCGCGCACCGGCTTGGCCGATCGCCTGCGCCCAGCGCGTCGCACGGTCGCCGGAGGCCCGCTCCTTTTCTATTGCGAATGATGATTTGGAATCTTTCACCAAAAGGAAGGCGGCCGCCCGCGCTAAAAGGTCCTTGCGAGTGCGGCCCATCACTTCGCGCGCGCGCTCGTCCAGACGACGGGCGCCCAGCACCTGGAGGTGTCCCGAGCGCCGGACGAGTGGGCAAAAACGCCGGGTGCCAGGCAGGTTATCGAGCACCTTGTGCCGCGACGACGGCAAGCCAACGCCAAGCCCGTATTGGAGATCAGGGTCGAGCACCGGCACCGCCCGCACCTTGCCGGGATCGGGGATATCCAGCTGTCGCTCCGTCAGCCATTCGTAAAGGAACCACAGCCGCCGCGCAAAGCCACCGGTCGGGGTGGCGCCTACAATGGCGACGAACTCCTGTGGGGCGATGGAGCGAAACAAGGCCGCCAACACGCCGAGGTCGACCCCTTCCCACCGGAATCCGAATTTCAATTGTCCGGCCAGCGTCTGCTCCGGCCGGTGGCGTGGCGTCAACATGAGCCACGCCGGCGAAGAGCTGGGATGATGACGGAGGGCGAGTGCGGTAAGCCTCGGCGGCAAGGCCACCTTGAGGTCGTAGCGCTGTATCAGCGCGGCGTAGCCTGTCGGGATACCCCGCTCGGGAAGGACGCGACCTGCGAAGTCGCCGACCGGCGTCTTCGGCCATTCACCCCGGCCAGACGGATCCGCCACGGTCACCACACGAGCATTCATTTCGCGCGGGTTTCGTTCACTCGCGGTGAAAATCTATCACCGGAGCGCCGAATTTGCGACAGGTTTTCACGACGGCGCCGCGCGCCCAGGCGCCGTTGCCGCAGAGGCGGGCGCTCACAGGCCGGCTTCCCAGGCCCGCACGCGCAGCTCGGCCGCGCGCAGCCAGGCCACCAGCAGCGGGATCGCGGCGACGGTGTACACCAGGCCGGCCGGGATCCACATGACCAACCCGGCCAGTTGCTGGTCGGCCAGGCCGCCGCGGCCGGGACCGCAATAGGACAGGTACCAGGGATAGCGTCCCAGCGTCAGCAGTGCGCCCAGCAGGCCGCATAGGGTGGCGGTGCCGAACAGCGACAGCACCGCGCTGCCGGCTCCGCCGGGCCGGCGGCCCAGCAACGCCGACCAATAGACCAGGGCGGCCCCCAGGAACGAGGCGTGCTGCAGGGCATGCACGCCGGGGTCGGTCATCGCTGCTTCGAACAGCAGCGGCACATGCCAGAGCCACAGCGCGAGCGTATGCAGCAGCCAGGCGGCGAACGGCCGGGTGGCCGCCTGCCAGGCGCGCTGCACCGGCCTGGCCGCGAGGCCGGCGGCGGCGCCCGCCCGCAGGCCCGCG
>CAZEFK010000222.1:0-11514 GCA_964511405.1 uncultured Comamonadaceae bacterium
GGCCGCCGCGGCGCAGCCGCTATCGGCGGCCCGCGACCGGCCCTGGCGGCTGCTGACCGGGCCGATGATGCCCGCCGCCGACGCCGCCCGCGTCTTCGCCGCCGCCGGGCCCGGGATCACGGTCGAGCGGCATCGGTCCGATGTCACCGCCTTGCTCGCCGCCGCCGAACTGTCGATCAGCCAAGCCGGCTACAACACCGTCCTCGATCTGCTGCGCGCCGGGCCGCGGGCGGTGCTCGTGCCGTTCGCCGCCCCCGGCGAAACCGAGCAGACCCGACGCGCCGAATTGCTGGCCGCCGACGGCCGCGCGGTGCTGGTGCCGGAGGCCGGACTGGACGCGGCGGCACTGGCCGCCGCGGTCGACCGCGCTCTCGCCGGGCCGCCGCCGCCGCCTTGGCCGGTCGACCTGGAAGGCGCGGCCCGGACCGGCGAGATCCTGCGCCAGGCCGCCGAAGGACGCCGCCGATGACCTGGGAGGCACTGCAGGCCGAGCTCGATGCCTGGGCCGCATCGGGCGCGGTCGCCACCCTGTGGTGGCGCGACGACGATGCCGTGGCACCGACACCAGCGCTCGACCGCCTGCTGGCCGTGGCCCGCGGCCTGCCGATCGCGTTGGCCGTGGTGCCGGCCGGCGCGGTCGCGGCGCTGGCGGCGCTGCCGCCGTCGGTCACCGTGGTCCAGCATGGCTGGCGCCACCACAACCACCGGCCTGCCGGCGAGAAGGCGGCGGAATACGCGCTCGACCGCCCCGTCGCCGCGATGGCCGAGGAGCTGGCGGCCGGCTGGGCCCGGCTCCGGGCGCTGGGCCTGGACCCGGCGCCGATGCTGGTCCCGCCCTGGAACCGCATCGATCCGGCCGTGGTCACGGCGCTGCCGGCGCTGGGCTACCAGGCGCTGTCGACCTTCGGGCCGGCCCCCGCCCTCCCGGCCGGGCTGCGCCCGCTCAACGCCCATGTCGACCCGATCGCCTGGAAGGCCGGCGGCCGCTTCATCGGCACGGACCGGGCGCTGGAGCGCCTGGTCCGGCACTTGGCCGCCCGGCGCAGCGGCGCCGTGCCGCGGCACGAAGCCACCGGCCTGCTCACTCATCACCTGGTCCACCCGCCCGGCCTGTGGTCGTTCCTGGACGAGCTGGTCCAGGCAACCGCCGCCCATCCGGCCGTCCAATGGCTGGACATGGCGGCTCTGCTGGCGCGCGGCGACGCAGCGGGCGGTTGACCCGGCGCGGCAAGGATGGCAATCGTGCCGCGCCGATCGCTCCCGCCCGGCGCCTGAACCAGTCCTTTGCAGGTCCCCGATGTCTCTGCGCCTGCTCGCGGCCGCCACGGCCGGCGCGCTAGCGGCCTTTACCGCCGACGCCTTCGCCCACGCCATCGTCGTCGCGTCCACGCCCGCTGCCCACGCGACCGTCGCCGGCCCCGCCGCCGACATCTCGGTCCGCTTCAACAGCCGAATCGATCCCAGGCGCTCCGTGCTGCGCCTGGTCGGGCCCAAGGGCGCGGTCCAGCCCCTGGCCTTCCAGGCCGACGATCCGCCGGTGGCGCTGACCGCCAAGGCGACCGGCCTCGGCGCCGGCGCCTGGCAGATCTACTGGCAGGTGCTGTCGGTCGACGGCCACATCACGCGCGGCTACATCCCCTTCTCGGTCCGCTAGCGGCCGGCATGGCGCTGCTGATCGACATCTTCGGCTTCCTGACCGTCATCCTGCATGGCCTGAGCCTCGTCGCCCGGTCGCTCGCCATCGGCGGCACCGCATTCCTGGCCGGCCTGGCGGTGCCGCTGGCGCCGGCCCTCGGGCCGCTCGGCCCGCGGCTGGTCCGCAGCACCCGGCGCTGGACCGGCTGGAGCGCCGTTGCCTTGCTGCTGCTGGTCGGATCCAGCCTGGCCGTGGAGGTCGCGGTGCTGGTGCAGACCGTCGATCTGCCGGTCCTGACGGCGCTCGGTGCCGGCTTCGCGCGCGCCGACCTGGTCGAGATCGCCGCCGCCCTGGCCCTCGTCGTGCTGGCCTGGTCGGGAGCCGGGCCCTGGGTGCTGCTGGCGTTGTCCGCGGTGATGCTGGCCAGCGCGGCCCTGACCAGCCATGCCGCGGCCCAGCCCGAGGGCCAGCTGCCGCTGACCCTGACCACCGCCGCCCATCAGCTGGGCGCGGCGATCTGGATCGGCGGCATCCCCTATTTCCTGATCGGCCTGGCCGGGGCCCGCGACGGCGTCGCCTGGCGGCTGATCGGCAAGCGCTTCAGCCAGATGTCGATGCTGGGCGTGGGGCTGATCACGGTGGCCGGCCTGATCATGTGCTGGGTGTTCATCGGCAGCGCCGATGCCATCTGGGGCACTGCCTATGGGGTGATGGTGTCGACCAAGGTGCTGCTGTTCCTGGGCCTGCTCGGCCTGGGCTACGGCAATTTCCGGCTGGTCGAGCGCCTGCGCCGGGATCCCGCGACACCGATCGTGCGGCTCAAGCGCTTCGCCGAGGTCGAGATCGGCGTCGGCATCACCGTGCTGTTCGCCGCCGCGTCGATCACCTCGCTGCCCGCGGCCAAGGACCTGGTCCAGGACCGCGTGCCGCTGGCCGCGATCGGCGAGCGGCTGATGCCGGAATGGCCGCGCCTGACCAGCCCCGACCACGACACCCTGGCGATCCCGGCGCTGCAGGCCGAGCTCGACCGCCAGGCCGCCGCCGCCGGCACCGCGGCGCCGCCGGCGTTCGTGCCCGGCGCCGGCCTGCCGCCCCCCAACCAGGCCTCGGATATCGCCTGGTCGGAATACAACCACCATTGGTCGGGCATCCTGGTCCTGCTGATCGGCTTGCTGGCGCTGGCCGAGCGGACGGGCAAGGCGCCCTGGGCCCGGCACTGGCCGCTGCTGTTCCTGGCGCTCGCCGGCTTCCTGCTGGTGCGCTCGGATCCCGAGACCTGGCCGCTCGGCGACATCGGATTCTTCGAGAGCTTCCGCGATCCCGAGGTCACGCAGCACCGCGTCTTCGTTCTGGTGATCGTGGCGTTCGGCCTGTTCGAGTGGATGGTGCGGACGGGACGGCTACGCTCGGCGCGGGCGGGGCTGGTGTTCCCGCTGCTGACGGCGGTCGGCGGCGGGCTGCTGCTCGCTCACTCGCACAGCCTGGGCAATGTCCGCCAGGAACTGCTGATCGAGGTGACCCACGTGCCGCTGGCGGTCTTCGGCGTCGCCGCCGGCTGGGCACGCTGGCTGGAGCTGCGGCTGCCCGGACGCGGCGGGCGGATCGCGGCCTGGGTCTGGCCGTTGTGCTTCGCGCTGATCGGCGTGTCCCTGCTGCTCTACCGGGAGGCCTAGGCGGTGCTGGGGCTCCTGGTCCGGATCGTCGATGCCTGCGGCCGGCGCGCCTGGCTGGTGGCGCTGGCAGCCCTGCTGCTGGTCGCCGGATCCGTGCTGGTGATCCAGCAGCGCCTGGGCGTCGACACCGATACCGACAACCTGATCTCGCCCCAGGTGCCCTGGCGCCGGGCCGAGGCGGCGCTGGACAAGGCCTTCCCGCAGAACACCGACACCTTGGCCGTCGTCATCGACGGCGCCACCCCGGGCGTGATCGAGGACGCCGCCGAGGCGCTGACCCAAGCGCTGCGCAAGCGGCCCGACCGGTTCCGCTATGTCTACCGGCCCGATGGCGGGCCGTTCTTCGCCAAGAACGGCATCCTGTACCTGTCGACGGCAGAGGTGCAGAGCGTCGCCGACCAGATGATCGCGGCGCAGCCGCTGATCGGCACGGTCAATGCCGATCCCACCGCGCGCGGCCTCATGACCTCGCTCGGGCTGGCGCTGGAAGGCGTCAAGCAGGGCGAGATGCCGATCGCCGAATTCGCCCATTCGCTGGGCCCGATCACGGCGGCGATCCGGGCCGGCCTGGCCGGCAAGCCGGCGCTGATCGCCTGGGAGAACCTGCTGACCGGCCATCAGCCGACGCCCGAGGAGACGCGCAAGTTCATCCTGGTCCAGCCGGTCCTGGACTATGAGGCGCTGGCGCCCGGTGGCGCCGCCAGCGCCACCATCCGGCAACTGGCCGACACCCTGAAGCTCACGCCGGACCACGGCGTGCGGGTGCGCCTGACCGGCCCGGTGGCGCTGTCCGACGACGAGTTCTCGACCGTCTCGCAGTCCGCCGGCACCTCGACCGCGCTGTCGGTCGGGCTGGTGATCCTGATCCTGTTCCTGGCGCTGGGGTCATGGCGGCTGATCGTGCCGATCCTGCTGACCCTGGCCGCCGGGCTGGCCTTGACCACCGCCTTCGCGGCCCTGGCGGTCGGCTCCCTGAACTTGATCTCGATCGCCTTCGGCGTGCTGTTCATCGGCATCGCCGTCGATTTCAGCATCCAGTTCGGCGTGCGGGCGCGTGACGAGCGGTTCCGCCACGGCACCCTGCCCGTCGCCCTGCGCCAGACCGCGGCTGCAATCGGCGGACCGCTGGGGCTGGCCGCCCTGTCGACCATGTTGGGCTTCCTGTCCTTCACCCCGACCGACTATTCGGGCGTGTCGGAGCTGGGGCTGATCGCCGGCACCGGCATGCTGATCGCCTTCGTGCTGAACGTGACCCTGCTGCCGGCCCTGCTGACGCTGTTCAAGCCGCCCGGCGAGGCCCACCCGGCGGGCTTCGCCTGGGCGGCGCCGGTCGACCGCGTGCTGGTGCGCCATCGGCGCTGGGTGCTTGCCGCGGCCGTCGCGGTCGCCGCCGGCAGCCTGGCGCTGCTGCCCGGCCTGCGCTTCGACTTCAACCCGTTGAACCTCAAGGATCCGCATACCGAATCGGTCTCGACCATGTTCGAGCTGATCCGGGATGCCACCACCTCGCCCTTCACTGTCGACGTGCTGACGCCGTCCTTTGCCGACGCCGCCCGCCTGGGCGAGCAGCTATCGGCACGGCCCGAGGTGGCCCGGGCCGTGTCGATCAGCGACTTCATCCCCGACGATCAGGATTCCAAGCTCGCCATCCTGGCCGACGCCCGCGACCTCATGGGCCCGACGCTGGCGCTGACCGCGGCCCAACCGCCGCCGACCGACGCCGAACTGGTGGCAACCCTGAACGCCACCCGCGCCAAGCTGCAAGGCCTGCCCAACAAGCCGCCCGCGCTGGTCGAGTTCGACGCCGCGCTGGGCGACTGGGCGGCCGCGGCGCCCGACGTGCGCGACCGCATCGCCGCAGAGCTGATGACCGGTTGGCCCGAGCGCATGGCGGCCCTGCGCGCCTCGCTGTCGGCCGAGCGGGTGACCTTGAGCACCCTGCCCGACGACCTGTGGGCGAACTGGGTCGCCGCCGACGGCAGCGCCCGGCTCGAGGTCTTCCCCAAGGGCAATACCCTGGACAACGCCGTGCTGCGCCGATTCGTCGACGCCGTGCGGGCGATCGCGCCCGATGCCACCGGCTCGGCCGTGACCATGCAGGAGAGCGGCCGCACCATCGTGCGCGCCTTCGTGGAGGCCGGCGCCATCGCGCTGGTCGCCATGATCGTGCTGCTGGCCGTGGTCCTGCGCCGCGCCCGCGACGTCGCGCTGGTGATGGCGCCCCTGCTGCTGGCGGCGATCATGACCGGCGCGATCAGCGTGCTGATCGGGCTGCCGCTCAACTATGCCAATGTCATCGCCGTGCCGCTGCTGCTGGGCATCGGCGTGTCCTTCGCCATCTACCTGGTCGCGGCGTGGCGCCAGGGGCGCACCGACCCGCTGCAGTCGCCGACGGCCCGCGCGGTGCTGTTCAGCGCCTGCACCACCATGTCGGCGTTCGGCAGCCTCGCGACCTCGCCGCACCGCGGCACCGCCGCCATGGGCACGCTGCTGGCGATCGCCCTGACCCTGACCCTCGCCGCCACCCTGTTCGTGCTGCCGGCGCTGATGGGACCGCCGCGGCGGCGCTGAGCCAGGTTTGATCGTATCCGGGTCCCGGCGCAGCGGACCGGGACGCCGGCATCCGGCATGGACGTTAGAATTTGTAGCCGACGCGCATGCCGGCGTTGGTCTCGCCCTGGTTCTTCTTGGCCAGGCCGGCGTTCGAGATGTGGTCGGCATACACCGACAGCGAGAACGGGCTGTTGAACTGGTAGCCGCCTTCGAGGCTCTCGCGGAACAGGAGATGGCTGCCCAGCGACTTGCGGTTCGGCGACTGCGAGCGGAGCTTGCCGTCGTTGAGGGCGCCGCCCAGGCTGAAGCCGGCGAACAGCCCATCGCCCTGGCTGACCACGTTGTGGACCAGGGTCCACGCCCAGGACGCGCCGAAATAGGCCTGGCTGGTATAGCCGCTGGTGTTGGCCGAGATGCCCAGATGCGGCCGCGGCGCCAGCAGGACCTTCAGGAAGTCGGGCGAGGCGAACAGCACCTCGGCGTCGATGTCGGCGCCCTTCTCCTTGTGGGTGCCCAGGAACGGCAAGTCGTGATACAGGACGCCCAGCTTGAGTTCGCTGATGAACGGGTCGCCCGGCTGGGCCACCGGCTGGACCTGCGCCTGCTGAACCGGCGCCGACCGGACCGGCGCTGCCGACCGGGCGGAGGGAATCGGCGGGACCGGGCTCCATTCCACTTGGCCCTGTGCCGCCGCCGCGCCGACACCCACCGACAGCACCATCACCGCGCCAGCGCTCAACCGACCGACGCCACCAACCAGCGACCGCACGCCCATGCCCGACCTCTCCCCCGAACCGAACCGCCCCGCTTGCCAGCGGTGGAGGCCGCGCGCGTGAGCATCGGCTCGGCTTATACCCTGATCGCCGTGACTGGGGCGACCGGATTTGTCGGGTCCGCGGTCGCCCGCCAGGCCCTGGCCGCCGGCGCCCGGGTGCGGGTGCTGGCGCGGCCGGGCAGCGATCGCCGCAACCTGGCCGGGCTGGATGTCGAGGTCGCCGAGGGCGACCTCGACGACCCGGCCAGCCTGGAGCGGGCGGTGGCCGGCTGCGACGCCGTCTTCCACGTGGCGGCCGACTACCGGATCTGGGTGCCCGATGCCGATGCCATGTTGCGCACCAATGTCGAGGGCACCCGCGCCCTGATGCACGCCGCTCAAGCGGCCGGTGTCCGGCGCATCGTCTACACCAGCAGCGTCGCGACGCTGGGCCTGCGCCCCGACGGCCAGCCCGCCGACGAGGACACGCCGGTGCGGCTGGACGACATGGTCGGGCCTTACAAGCGGTCGAAGTTCCTGGCCGAGGCGGCGGTCAGTGCCATGGTCGAGCGCGAGGGACTGGCCGCCGTCATCGTCAACCCGTCGACCCCGATCGGCCCGCGCGACGTCAAGCCGACTCCGACCGGCCGCATCGTGGTCGAGGCGGCCAACGGGCGGATGCCGGCCTATGTCGACACCGGTCTCAACCTGGTCCATGTCGACGATGTCGCCGCCGGCCACCTGGCGGCGCTCGAACGGGGGCAGGTCGGTCGGCGCTACATCCTGGGCGGCGAGAACCTGACCCTGGCCGAGATGCTGGCCGCGATCGCCGCCCTGGCGGGCCGGCGGCCGCCGCGGGTCAAGCTCAACCGCCGCCTTCTGTTCCCGCTGGCCTACGGCGCCGAGGCCTGGGCCCGGCGCACCGGCCGCGACCCCTTCGTCACCGTGGACGGGCTGCGCATGGCGGCCAAGCGCATGTTCTTCAGCTCGGCGCGCGCCGAGGCCGAGCTCGGATACCGGACGCGGCCGGCGCGCCAGGCGCTCGCCGACGCCCTCGAGTGGTTCCGGGCCGCCGGCCTATGTCGGTGATCGCGGTCCTGGCGCTGGTCGCCGACGTCATCTGGCTGGTGATGCTGGTGGCGCGCGGCGGCTTCTGGCGCGAAGGCGTGCTGCCGCCGGCGCCGCGGCCGCAATCCTGGCCCGACGTGGTGGCGGTGGTCCCGGCCCGCGACGAGGCCGAAGGCATCGCCGACGCCGTGGAATCGCTGCTGACCCAGGACTATCCGGGCCGGTTCCGCGTGATCGTGGTCGACGACCACAGCAGCGACGGCACCGCCGACATCGCGCGCGCCGCTGCCGAGCGCCTCGGCGCCGCCGACCGGCTGACGGTGCTCCCGGGCGCGCCGCTGCCCGCCGGCTGGACCGGCAAGCTGTGGGCGGTGTCGCAGGGAATCGCCGCAGCCGAGGCCTGGGCGCCCGACTATCTGCTGCTGACCGATGCCGATATCCGGCATCACCCGACCAACCTCGCCGAGCTCGCGGCCCGTGCCGCGGCCGAGACCCGCGACTTGGTCTCGCTGATGGTGCGACTGCGCTGCGACAGCCCGGCCGAGCGCGCCCTGGTGCCGGCCTTCGTGCTGTTCTTCGCCATGCTCTATCCGTTCGCCTGGGTGCGCGACCCCCGGCGCCGGACCGCCGCCGCCGCCGGCGGCTGCATGCTGGTGCGCCGCCAGGCACTGGCCGCGGCCGGCGGCATCGCCGCCATCCGCGCGCGGCTGATCGACGACGTGTCGCTGGGGCAGGCCCTGAAGGCGCGCGGTCGGATCTGGCTGGGCCTGTCGCAGGCGACCGTCAGCTTGCGCCGCTATCCCCGATTCGCCGACGTCTGGGCCATGGTCTCGCGCTGCGCCTATGCCCAGCTCGGGTTCTCGCCCTGGCTGCTGGCCGGCACGATCCTGGGGCTGAGCGTGACCTTCCTGGCCGCACCCGTCGCGGCGGTGACCGGGGCGCTTGCCGGCGATGGCGCAGCGGCCACGGCCGGCGGACTGGCCTGGGCGATGATGGCGCTGGCCTTTGTGCCGATATTGAGGCTTTATGCGCGGCCCATCTGGTGGGCGCCGGCGCTGCCGGCGGTCGCCGTCATCTATTCCGCGGCGACCTTGGGCTCCGCCTGGGCGCATCACCGCGGCCGCGGCGGCGCCTGGAAGGGGCGAACCCACCAGCCTGCCGCATGACCGCCGGTGGAATCGACCACCGCGCCCGGAACCAGACATGATCCAGAGCGTATTTCCTTGATTGCCAGGATGTTGTAAGACGCGTCAATTATCCGGCATGTCTGTCGCACCTTGCGGCGATGCTGGCGACCAACTGGTGGGTCTACCACTGTAGGTGCTGCGGTCCGACCATGACTGACTTGAACGATGCGCTGCCCGCTCCGGCGGGGGGCGGCCCGCTGCTGGCGCGCACCGAGGCCGCGCTCAAGAGTGCCGTCGACCGGCTGCTGGGCGCCCAGCAGGCGGACGGCCACTGGGTCTATGTGCTTGAGGCCGACGCCACCATCGCGTCCGAGTACATCCTGCTGCGCCACTTCCTGGGCGAGATCGAGGGCGAGGCGTTTCGGGCCGATCAGACCATGCTGACCGGCTACATCCGCGGCCTGCAGGCCGAGCATGGCGGCTGGCCGCTGTTCTTCGGCGGCGCCTTCGACATGAGCGCCAGCGTCAAGGCCTATTTCGCCCTCAAATGCGCCGGCGATTCGCCCGACGCACCGCACATGACGCGGGCCCGCCAGGCGATCCTGGCGCATGGCGGTGCTGCCCGCTCTAATGTGTTCACGCGCATCCAGCTGGCGCTGTTCGGGGCGGTGCCCTGGCGCGCGGTCCCGACCATGCCGGTCGAGATCATGCTGCTGCCGCGCTGGTTCCCGTTCCACTTGAGCAAGGTGTCGTACTGGTCGCGCACCGTCCTGGTGCCGCTGCTGATCCTGATGACGCTGAAGCCGCAGGCGCGCAATCCGACCGGCACCGGCATCGCCGAGCTGTTCGCGACGCCGCCCGAGCACGAGCGCGACTGGCACTCGAACCCCAACAGCTCGGCCCTGGTGCCGATCTTCCGCGCCATCGACGCGGTGCTGCGCGCGGCCGAGCCGCTGATGCCCAAGGCGCCGCGCCGGCGCGCCATCGACAAGGCGCTGGCCTTCATCGAGGAGCGCCTGAACGGCCAGGATGGCCTGGGCGCGATCTACCCGGCCATGGCCAATGCGGTGATGGCCTATGACGCGCTGGGCCTGCCCCCGGACGACCCGCGTGTCGCGACCGCGCGCGCCGCGGTCGCGGCCCTGATCACGCGCGGCCCGGACAAGCAGCTGGTGCAGCCCTGCGTATCGCCGATCTGGGACACCGCGCTCGCCTGCCATGCGTTGCTGGAAGCCGGCGGGCCCAAGGCCGCGCTGCACGCCGCCGGCGACTGGCTGCGCGACCGCCAGGTCCTGGATGTGGTCGGCGACTGGGCCGAGCAGCGCCCCGGCGTGCGCCCGGGCGGCTGGCCGTTCCAGTACGCCAATCCGCATTATCCCGACCTCGACGACACCGCGGTCGTGGTCATGGCGCTCGACCGCCTGGATCCCCAGCGCTACCGCGAGGCCATCGAGCGCGGCGCGGAATGGGTGCTGGGGCTCCAGAGCAAGAATGGCGGCTGGGGCGCCTTCGACGCCGACAACACCCACGAATATCTGAACCACATCCCCTTTGCCGACCATGGCGCGCTGCTCGATCAGCCGAGTTCGGACGTGACCGGCCGCTGCCTCGGCATGCTGGCCCAGCTCGGCTACAAGAAGGACCATCCCGCGGTGGTCAAGGCGCTGGACTTCCTGCGCCGTGAGCAGGAGGCCGACGGCTCGTGGTTCGGCCGCTGGGGCACCAACTACGTCTACGGCACCTGGTCGGTGCTGTCGGCCTACAACGCGATCGGCGTCGACATGGACGGTCCCGACGTGCGCAAAGCGGTCGACTGGCTGGTCGGCTGCCAGCGCGAGGATGGCGGCTGGGGCGAATCCTGCTCGACCTACTGGCGCGAGCACCGCGGCGAGACCGTGCCGGAGAGTTCGGCCTCGCAGACCGCCTGGGCGGTGCTGGCGCTGATGGCCGCCGGCGAGGTCGACCATCCGGCGGTCGAGCGTGGCATCGCCTACCTGACCCGGACGCAGAAGGACGACGGCTCGTGGGACGAGCGCTATTATAATGCGGTCGGCTTCCCGCGCGTGTTCTACCTGCACTACCACGGCTACCGGGCCTATTTCCCGATGTGGTCGATCGCCCGCTACCGGAACCTGAAGTCCGGCAACAGCGCGCGGGTCATGCACGGGCTGTAGGCGGAACGCCGGCACCAACGCCCAGCGCCGATGCGCCTCGGCATCCTGACCGGCCTGCGGTTCGAAGCCCGGATTGCGGCCAGGATCGGGGGCATGGTCGGCTGCTCGGCCGGGCGGCCCGAGCGCGCGACCGCCGAGGCGGATCGCCTGATCGCTTCAGGCTGCACCCATCTGTTGAGCTTCGGCATTGCGGGCGGCGTCGCGCCGGACCTGGCCTCGGGCGTCGTCCTGATCGCGACGGCGGTGGACCCGCCGTCATCCGGGCCGGCGATCCCGGCCGACCCGGATTTTGCCGACCTGCTGGCGCGCTTGCTGCCGGCGGCGCAGCCGGCCCGGCTCGCCGGCGCCGAGACTCCGGCCGCGACCCCGGCCGCCAAGGCGGCGCTTCGGCCGGCGCGGGCCGTCGATCTCGAAACTCACCGGCTGGCCCTCGCCGCCCAGGCCGCGGGCTGCGCCTGGGGGGCGGTGCGGGTGGTCGCCGACGACGCCGCGACGACCCTGCCGCCGGCCGCCCTGGCGCCGCTCGACG
>CAZEFK010000223.1:0-11469 GCA_964511405.1 uncultured Comamonadaceae bacterium
GAGCGCGCCGGTGAAGGCGCCCTTCTCATGCCCGAACAGCTCGGATTCGATCAGCTCGCGCGGGATCGCCGCCATGTTGACGGCGACGAACGGGCCGTTCCGGCGCTTGCCGTAGTCGTGCAGCGCGCGGGCGATCAGCTCCTTGCCGGTGCCGCTCTCGCCGATGACCATCACGGTCAGGTCCGTGCCCATCAGGCGGGCCAGGACCCGGTAGATCTCCTGCATCGCCGGTGAGCGCCCGATCACCGGCAGCGGCTCTTCGGGCTCGGCGTCGGGGGCGGCGGCCACCACGCCGTTGGCGCGGGGTGCGGCCAGCGCCCGCTCGACCACCCGCACCAGCTCGTTCAGGTCGAAGGGCTTGGGCAGATATTCGAAGGCGCCGCGCTCGGTCGCCTTGACCGCGGTCAGCAGCGTGTTCTGGGCGCTCATGACGATGATGCGCAGGTCGGGGCGCAGGCGCTTGATCCGCGGCAGCAGGTCCAGGCCGTTCTCGTCGGGCATGACCACGTCGGTGATCACCAGGTCGCCGTCGCCGCTCTCGATCCAGCGCCACAGCGTGGCGGCATTGCCGGTGGTGCGCACGTCGTGACCGAGGCGCGCCAGCGCCTGGGTGAGCACGGTGCGGATGGCCCGGTCGTCGTCGGCGACCAGGATCGTCGATGCGCTCACCGCCCCGCCTCCGCTTCGACGTCGGCCTCGGCGCCTGCGGCGGTCATCGGCAGCATCACCCGGAACACGGTGCGCCGCGGCTGGCTCTCGAACTCGATGACGCCGCCATGGTCGCCGATGATCTTGGCGACCAGCGCCAGCCCCAAGCCGGTGCCGTTGAGCTTGGTGGTGACGAACGGGTCGAACAGATGCGGACGGACGTCCTCGGGGATGCCCGCGCCATTGTCCTGCACCCGGATCATCAGCGGCAGATGGACCCGGCTCTCGCGCCCCGGCACCGCCAGCCGGGCGCCGTGCTGGAAGCCGGTGGACAGCAGGATCTCATCGCAGCCCGGCGCTTCGGCCGCGTTCTTGACCAGGTTCAGGAACACCTGCACCAGCTGGTCGTGGTGGCCGAACACCGGCGGCAGCGACGGGTCGTAGCGCTCCTGGAAGCGCAGATGGCGCCCGAAGCCGCTCTGCGCGATCCGGCGCACCCGCTCCAGCACGGCATGGATATTGACCGGACCTCGCTGCAGCGGCCGGCTGTCGGCGAACACCTCCATGCGGTCGACCAGCGCGCAGATGCGGTCTGCCTCGTCGATGATCAGGCGGGTGAGCTGGCGGTCGTCGGGGTCGGCGTCCTGCTCCAGCAGTTGGGCAGCCCCCCGGATCCCCGACAGGGGATTCTTGACCTCGTGCGCCAGCATCGCCGCCATGGCCGAGACCGAGCGCGCGGCCCCGCGATGGGTCAGCTGGCGGTCGATCTTGTGGGCGATCGAGCGCTCGATGATCGACACCACGACCTGGCCCGGGCATTCGGCCAGCGGCGCCACCTCGAGCGCGACCAGCCGCACGCCGATGCGTGGGTTCTCGATGGTCACGCCATACTCGGACAGGCTCATGCCCTTGCCGCGGGCCTGGGCGATCAGCGCCAGGATCGGATGGTCGCCGGCGAGCTGCTCGGCGAAGGGCTGGCCGCGCAGCAGCGCGGCCGAGAGGTCGAAGAACCCTTCCGCCGCCAGGTTGACCGCCACCACGCGGTCGCCGGCGTCGACGACCACGACCGGATGCGGCAGGGCGTTCAGGACAACCGAGGGATCCGGCTCCGGTGCCGGCGGCAGGCTGCGCAAGACCAGCGGCCGAACCATGGACGCCACGCCTTACGCCGCCTCGGCGTCGATGAGCGGCGCGAAGAAGCGCTGCGTCAGCTGCCGGACGGCGTCCGGGGTGGTCAGGCGATTGACGTCGGACCGGTAATCGGCCGAGCCGGTCAGACCCTTGGAGTACCAGGAGAGGTGCTTGCGGGCGATCTTGAAGCCGGTCTCGATACCGTAATAGGTGAGCATCGTCTCGTAATGCTCTGAAATCAGGCGATATTGTACGCTCGGCAGTGGGTCGGGCAGCCGCTCGCCGGTGCGCAGGTAATGCGCCACCTGGGCCGGAAACCACGGACGGCCATAGGTACCCCGGCCGATCATCACGCCGTCGGCGCCGGACTGCTCCAGGCACGCCGTGACGTCCTCGACGCTGAGGATGTCGCCATTGGCGATCACGGGGATGGTCACGGCCTCCTTGACCTTGCGGATGAAGGCCCAATCGGCGCTGCCGTTGTACAGCTGGCAGCGGGTGCGGCCGTGGATCGTGATCATGCGGATGCCGGCGTCCTGGGCGATGCGGGCCAGGCGCGGCGCGTTGCGGTTGGCGTCGTCCCAGCCGGTCCGCATCTTCAGGGTGACCGGCACCGGCACCGCCTTGACGGTGGCCTCGATGATCCGGGCGGCGTGGTCCTCGTCGCGCATCAGCGCCGAGCCGGCATAGCCGTTGACCACCTTCTTGACCGGGCAGCCCATGTTGATGTCGATCAGCGCCGCACCCCGGTCGACATTGAGCTTGGCGGCTTCGGCCATAACCCGCGGCTCGCAGCCGGCCAGTTGGACCGCCATGGGCTGCTCCTCGGCCTCGGTCTGGGCCATCGTCAGCGACTTCCGGCTTTCGCGGATCATCGCCTCCGATGCGATCATCTCCGACACCACCAGCCCGGCGCCGAAGCGCTTGACCAGCCGGCGGAACGGCAGGTCCGACACGCCCGACATGGGAGCCAGGATGACGGGATCGCTAAGGGTGATGGGACCGATTGATATGCCCATTTTCTAGGCAGCCACCTTCTCTGCTTGAAATTTGTGCCATTAAAGCCGTGCGCCGCGGGGAACGCAATATCCCGCAGTGCAATATCGTGCGCTGTCGACCGGCACGCTGCGAGTTGACCGGCTCCGACGGAATGGTACGGTCCGCGCCAATGACCGATACCATCGCCCTCATCGTCGCAGGCGGCAGCGGCAGTCGCTTCGGCGAGCCCACGCCCAAGCAGTACCTTCCGCTCGCCGGCCGGGCCGTGCTGCGCCACACCGTCGAGGCGTTCCGCCGCGAGGGCCGGATCGACGCCATCCGCGTGGTGATCCGCGACGGTGACCAAGCCCGCTACCATGCGGCGCTCGCCGACCTCGGCGCCGATAGCCGGATTCTGGAGCCGGTGGTCGGCGGCGCCGACCGCCAGGCCTCGGTCAAGGCCGGGCTCGACAGCTTGCCCGATGCCGCGGCGGTGCTGATCCATGACGCCGCGCGCCCGCTGGTCGACACCGGCACCATCACGCGCACGCTGGACGCCCTCGCGCACCATGACGGCGCGATCGCCGGCCTGCCGGTCGTCGATGCCCTGTGGCGGGCCCGCGACGGCCGGATCGATGCCGCGGTGCCGCGGGACGGCCTGTGGCGCGCGCAAACGCCGCAGACCTTCCGCCTGGACGCGATCCGCGACGCCCATCGCCGCTGGGCGGGGGCCGGCCTGGCCGACGACGCCGCGGTGGCGGCGCAGTCGGGCCTGGACGTCGCCCTGACCTTTGGGGCTGCCGACAACATCAAGATCACCACGCCCGACGACCTGGCCTGGGCCGAGCAGCGGCTGCTCGCACGCCTCGCCGACATCCGGGTCGGCTCCGGCTTCGACGTGCACAAGTTCGGCCCCGGCACCGAACTCATGCTGTGCGGCGTGCCGGTGGCGCACGCCCAAGGGCTGGTCGGCCATTCCGACGCCGATGTCGGACTTCATGCCTTGACCGACGCCATCCTGGGCGCGATCGGCGCAGGCGACATCGGTCAGCATTTCCCGCCCAGCGACCCGCGCTGGCGCGGCGCCGAATCGGCGCAGTTCCTGGCCCACGCCGCCGGGCTGGTGGCCCAGCGCGGCGGTATCATCGCCCATGTCGACGTGACCGTGATCTGCGAACGGCCGAAGGTCGGACCGCACCGCGCCGCCATGGTCCAGCGGATCGCCGAGATCCTGCAGCTGGCGCCGGACCGCGTCAGCGTCAAGGCGACGACCACCGAGGAGCTGGGCTTCACCGGGCGGCGCGAGGGCATCGCCGCCCAGGCGACGGCCACGGTCCGGCTGCCGTGACCCTATCCGTGCGCCTGGCCGGGCGCCGGTTCGCGCCGCTACCGCCAGGCCTGTCGCCCTGGCATCCCGTCGCCTGGATCGCCACCTGGTTCGGCTGCGGTCGCATGCCCATCGCCCCCGGCACCTGGGGCTCGGCCGGAGCCCTGCCCTTCGCCGCCGCGATCGCCTGGGCCGCCGGGTCCGCGGCGCCGTGGGCGCTGGTCATCGCCAGCCTGGCGGCCTATGCCTGCGGTATCTGGGCGGGCGAGCGTTACGCCCGCAGCGCCGGCCTGGCCGATCCCGGGCCGGTGGTGATCGACGAGGTTGCCGGCCAATGGTTGGCGCTGGCGGCGGCGCCCCTCGACCCGGTGCTCTATCTGGTGGGCTTTGTGCTGTTCCGCGCCGCCGACGTGGTCAAGCCGTTCCCGGCCAATTGGCTCGACCGCCATGTCAAAGGCGGGCTCGGCATCATGAGCGACGACATGGTCGCGGGCGTCTATGCCGGGGTCGCGCTGGCGGCCTTTCATTGGTGGGTCTGGTGAGCGTCCCCGACGACATCCTGGCGCAGGCCGCCGCCCTGCTCGACCGCTGCAAGGCCGCCGGCCTGACCGTCGCCACCGCCGAAAGCTGCACGGGCGGCCTGATCGCCGGCGCCCTGACCGAGATCGCCGGGTCGAGCGCCGTGGTCGACCGCGGCTTCGTGGTCTATTCCGACCGGGCCAAGGCCGAGATGCTGGGCGTGCCCGAGGCCGTGCTCGCAGCCCATGGCGCGGTATCCGAACCGGTCGCGCGCGCCATGGCCGAGGGCACCCTCGCCCGCTCGCCTGCTGATCTGGCGGTGGCGGTCACCGGCATCGCCGGCCCTGGCGGCGGCAGCGAGGCCAAGCCGGTCGGGCTGGTCCACTTTGCCGCCGCCCGGCGTGGCGGCCCGGTGCTGCACGAGGCCGTGGTGTTGCCCGGCGACCGCGTCGCCATCCGGTTGGCAACCGTGCGCCGGGCGCTGCAGCTGCTCGAAACGCTGGCGGCGGGCCGGCCATGAGCGACACGCTTGCCCAGGCGCTCGACGCCGCGGCCCAGCTGTTCCGCGCCGAGCAGTGGGCCGCCGCCGAGCAGGCCTACCGCGCCATTCTGACGGACGCGCCGGAGCAGATCGAGGCACTGCATCGCCTGAGCGGGGTCCTGCTGCGGACGGGCCGCATCGCCGAGGGCCTGGCCACCGTCGAGCGCGCGATCGCGCTGCAGCCGCGGCCGGAGTTCCTGGTCAGCCGGGCCGAGTTGCTGCAGCGCGCCGGCCGCGGCGCCGAGGCCCTGGCCGCGGGCCGCGAGGCCACCCTGCGGGCCCCCGGCTGGGCCATCGCCCATCTCTATCTCGGCCAATTGCTGCTCGGCCAGGGGGTTGCGGCCGAGGCGGCACAGTCGTTCCATCAGGCGATCCAGCGCGATCCGGCGCTCTACGGCGCCTATGTCGGACTGGCCCAGGCCCAGGAGCGGCAGCAGCATTGGGCCGCCGCCGCCGATGCCTATCAGGAAGCCATCCGGCTGCGCCCGTCGGTCGTCGCGCCGCGGCTCGCCCTGGGCGGCGTGCTGGCCGCGCAGGGTCTGACCGATGCCGCGGTGGCGACGCTGCAGCTGGCGCTGGAGATGGCGCCCAACGACGCCGACGCCCACAACAACCTGGGCGTCCTGGTCCACCGCCAGGGCCAGGCCGAGCGCGCGCTCGAGCACTTCCGCAGCGCCGTGGCGGTCCGTCCGGAGTCGGCAACGATCCGCACGAACTACGGCAACGCCCTGTTCGAGACCGGCGACAACCACGGCGCGCTGGCTGAGCTCGACCGCGCCGTTGCCCTCGACCCGGGCTATCCGGAGGCGCACTACAACCGCGGCAACGTGCTGCGGCGCCTGGATCGCCTGGACGAAGCACTGGCGGCGTTCAGCGAGGCGCTGCGGCTCAATCCGTCGCATGTGGAGGCCTTGACCAATCTCGGGACCGTGCAGTTCGAGCAGCGCCGGCTCGACGCCGCCCTGGCCTGCGAAGAGGCGGCCTTGCGCCTGCGGCCGGGATCGGTCGAAGCGATGCTCAATCGCGCGGTCATCCGCCTGCTGACCGGCGACTATGCGGCTGGCTGGCGGGACTACGAGGCGCGGTTGCAGCTGCCGGCGTCGATCGCCACCCAGCGCGAGCTGGGCGCGCCGCAGTGGCGCGGCGAGGACATCGGCGGCCGCACCATCCTGCTCTATGGCGAGCAAGGGCTGGGCGACTGCCTGCAGTTCATGCGCTACGCGCCGCTGCTGGTCGAGCGCGGCGTCGCCGTGCTGCTGGACGTGCCGGCGCCGCTGGTGCCGTTGGCGCGCGCGCAAAGCGGGTTCGGCCAAGTGCTGGAACCAGGGACGGCGACGCCGGCATTCGACGTGCATTGTCCGCTGATGAGCCTGCCGCTCGCCTTCGGGACGAGCGTCGACAGCATCCCCGACCGGGTGCCCTATCTCACGGCGCCGGCCGATCGCATCGCCGACTGGGGCGCCCGCTTCGCCGCACTGCCGCCGGGCCTGCGGATCGGCTTGGTCTGGGCGGGCAGCCCGCATCGCGGCGAACCGGACGGCGAACGGATGAACCGGCGCCGCTCGGTGACCCTGGCGGCCTTGGCCCCGGTGCTGGCGATCCCCGGCGCCGTGTTCGTGTCGCTGCAGACCGGCGAGGCGGCCGCCGAGGCGGCCGCACAGCCCGGATTGGTCGAGGCCGGGACCGCGCTGACCGACTTCGCCGAGACCGCAGCAGCCATGAGCCATCTGGACCTGATCCTCGGCGTCGACACCGCGGCCATGCACCTGGCCGGCGCGCTCGGCAAGCCGGCCTGGCTGCTGTCGCGGTTCGACGGCGACTGGCGGTGGCTGCTCGACCGCTCCGACAGCCCCTGGTATCCGACGATGCGGATCTACCGCCAGGCCCGGCCGGGCGAATGGGGGCCGGTCATCGCCGCCGTCGCCCGCGACCTCGAGGCCTGGGTCGCGGCCACGAGGCCGACCGCGTAATCCTTCCTTAAAGCTGGCCCCCGTCAAATGGCGAGCGACCGCAGGCGCTGCCATTGACCGGATCAGACTAGCCATGACACGGGTTCTTATCCTCGACGACGATCCCAATATCGGCGACAGCCTGGTCCGTGGCCTGCGCGGCCGCGGATGGACGGTGTCGGCCGAGACCGATGCCAAGCGTGCCGTCGAACGCCACGCCACCGAGCCGTTCCATGTGATCGTGACCGACATCATGATGCCGGGCATGGACGGCAACCGGTTGATCCGCATCCTCCGCGACGCGCCGCGGCGACCGGCCATCGTCGCCATGACCGGGGAGCCGCCGCAGTTCGGCTTCGACTTCCTGGAAACGGCCCGCGAGCTTGGCGCCGACGCCACCATCGCCAAGCCGTTCCGGGCCGAGGAGCTGGCCGCGCTGATCGGTCAGCTGGCGCTCGCCGACTAGGATTAGGGCCTAGTCGGGAGTGGGCAGGTGCGCCAACCCCGGCACCGGCGAGCGCGCGATCACCAGGAACTGCACGAGGAAGCCGGCGGCGGCCACCAGCAGGCAGGCGGGCAAGCCCCAGTTGCTGCCGATCAGGGCGCCGAGCGCCGCGCCGATCGGCCGGGCGCCCATCGTCGAGGTTGCGACCATCGCCGAGGCCCGGCCCAGCAGGCCGTCGGGCGTGACCGCCTGGCGCAGCGTGGTGGTGCTGATGACCCACAGCACGGGCCCGGCCCCGAACAGGAAGAAGCTCACGCCCGCCAACCAGGGCGACGGCGCCCAGATCGTCAGCGCCATCGTGATCGCCGCGGCCAGACCAGCGGTCGGCCCGATGGCCACGATCAAGCCGAACGGCAGACGGCGCGCCAGCGCCTGCGACAGCAGCGCCCCCACCACCATGCCCAGTCCATAGCACCCGATCGTGGCGCCGACCGCAGCAGCGGTCAGGCCCAGCGCATGCACGGCATAGGGCACGTAGGCCGCCTGCAGCACGAACCAGGCGGTATTGAAGACCACCGCCGTCAGCAGCACCGGCCGAAGCAGCCGATGACCGAGCACGAAACCGGCGCCGTCGCGCAGCTCGCGCAGCAGGTGCCGGCGCGCTGACGCCGGCCGCGCCGGTTCCGGCAATCCGGCAAGCAGCAGGGCGGCGGCGCCCGACAGCCCGGCTGCGAGGGCGAAGGCGGCCGGGGCCCCGGTCCAGCCGACCAGCGCGCCACCCAGCGACGGGCCGGCCGCGAAGGCCACGCTGCGCGCCAGCTCGAGCCGGCCGTTGGCCGCCGAGAGCCGGGCCCGCGGCACCAAGGCCGGCACCAGCGCCGGCGCGGCCACGGTATAGGCGACGGTGCCGGCGGCGCCGATGAAGCCCAGCAGGCCGAGCAGCGGCAGATCGAGCCGCCCGGCCGCCAGCAGCGCCAGCACCGCCAGCAGCGATGCCGCCCGCACGGCCTCGGCCCCGGCCATCAGCCGGCGGCGCGAGGCTCGGTCGGCGACCAGGCCGGCCGGGAACGACAGCAGCAGGAAGGGCAAGGTCTGCAGCGCCTGCAGCAGCCCGGTCGCCCCGGCCCCGGCGCCGAAGGCCAGGACCGCCACCAGCGGCACGGCCGCGAGCCCGACCTGCTCCGCCGACTGGGCGAGCAGGTTGGACCAGGCGAGACGGGTGAATCCGGCCGGGAGCACCGCGGCCGGCTGGTCGGCTTCGGCAATGGGGGCAACGGACATGGCGGGCGGCCTCACGCTCGGATTGGAAGGCCCACCGGTATGCGCCGGCAATGCGGTTCCGGCATTCCGATTGTTGCTCCGCGCCGGCTCTGGTCGATCTGCCCGAATTCGGGCAAATTTCTTGCTGCTTGGCCCATCTCGATCGATCGTCCGCCCATGCAC
The DNA here is from genome assembly GCA_964511405.1 of uncultured Comamonadaceae bacterium. Lineage (GTDB taxonomy): Bacteria > Pseudomonadota > Alphaproteobacteria > Elsterales > Elsteraceae > CAZEFK01. The sequence continues at coordinate 8,982 of CAZEFK010000223.1, forward strand.
GAGCCCAGCGAGCTGCCCGAGCTGGTGGCCTACCTCGTCCGGACGAGCCGGCTGACGCCATCGGAGGCGGCCCGCCTGGTCGACGAGGTGCTGACCTTCCTCGCCGATCGCCCGGAGGACTTCGTGCGCCGCCGCCATCGCGCCCTCCAGGCCGAAGGCGTGACCAACAGCGAGATCTATGCCCGCCTCCGGGCGGAGCTGGCACGCTGGCGGTTTCGTGCCCCGGACTACAGCGAACGGCAGATCCGGCGGCTCATCTATGGCTGAGCGAGGACTGTCATGTGCGGAATCGTGGGCTATATCGGCCGGCGCGATGCGACGCCGATCCTGATCGAGGGGCTGCGCCGGGTCGAATACCGGGGCTATGATTCGGCCGGGATCGCGGTGCTGCGACCGGGTGGGCTCGAGGTCGCCAAATGCAAGGGCCGCGTCCGCGACCTCGAGGCGATCCTGCCCAAGCGGCTGAAGGGCGCCCCCGGCATCGCGCATACGCGCTGGGCAACCCATGGCGAGCCCAGCGACGGCAACGCCCACCCGCATTGCGACGCCGGCGGCCGCATCGCCATCGTCCATAACGGCATCATCGAGAACGCCGCGGCCCTGCGGGCGCGCCTGGCCGCGGCCGGCGTCGTCTTCCAGTCCGAGACCGACTCCGAGGTCTTGGCCCACCTGATTGCCGCGGCGCCCGCCGAGTCGCTGGCCGACGCGGTGCGCCACGCGCTGCGCGGCGTCACCGGGACCTACGCGCTGGCGGTGCTCGACGCGCGGCATCCGGAGGCGATCGTCGTCGCCCGCAACGGCGGCCCGGTCGTCCTGGGCGTGGGCGAGCGCGAGATGCTGGTCGCCTCGGACCCGGCGGCCCTGGTCGCCCACACCCGCACCGTGGTGCATCTGGACGACGGCGAGATCGCGGTCGTGCGGGCGGACGGCTTCGAAACCTCGACCATCGATGGCGGCCCCACCGCCAAAGTGCCGACCACCATCGACTGGACCGACGGCTCGTTCGACCGGGGCGATTTCGCGCACTTCATGCGCAAGGAGATCGCCGAGCAGCCGGAGGCGGTCCGGCGCACCCTGGGCGGCCGGCTGGAGCCTCGCTTCCAGACCAGCCATCTCGGCGGCATCGAGCTGACGGCTGGCGAACTGCTCGACATCCGGCGCGTCAAGATCCTGGGATGCGGCTCGGCCCATATCGCCGGCATGCTCGGCGCGCACCTGGTCGAGACCCTGGCCCGGCTGCCGGCGCAGGCCGAAGCGGCCTCGGAATTCCGCTACCGCAATCCGGTCATCGAGCGCGATACCCTGTATGTCGCCGTCAGCCAGTCGGGCGAGACCTTCGAGACCATCGCCGCGGTTCAGGAGATCAAGCGCAAGGGCGGCCGCGTGCTCGGCATCATCAACGTCGTCGGCAGCACGCTCGCCCGCGAATGCGGCCGCGGCATCTACCTCCATGCCGGGCCGGAGATCGCCGTCGTGTCGACCAAGACCTTCACGGCAACCGCGGTCGCCTTCGCGCTGCTGGCCCTGCATCTCGGCCGCATCCGCGACCTGTCGACGGCCGACGGCGGCCGGCTGCTCCGGGCCCTGGCGGCCCTGCCCGACCAGATCCAAGGCATCGTCGACCGCGATGCCGACCTCAAGCACCTGGCAGCCCGGCTCGGCGGCTGCGAGCACGCCTATTTCATCGGTCGGGCGGCCGGCTATACCGTGGCCCTGGAGGGTGCGCTCAAGCTCAAGGAAGTCAGTTACCTACACGCCGAAGCGTATCCCGCATCCGAGCTGAAGCATGGGCCCTTGGCCCTGATCACGCCCGAGACGCCGACCGTCGCCGTGGTCCCGCGCGACGACCTGTTCGCCAAGAACATCTCGACGATCGAGGAGATCCGGGCGCGGCGGGGACCGGTCCTGGCGATCACGCATCCGGGCGATCTTCCGGTCGCGGTCGAGGCCCGCTTCGACGTGCCCGCATCCGTACCGGAACTCGACCCGATCCTGCTCAACATCCCGCTGCAGCTCCTGGCCTATCACGTGGCGCTGGAGCGGGGCTGCGACATCGACCGGCCGCGCAACCTGGCGAAGTCCGTGACCGTGGAGTAGCCGGATCCGCTACTGGACCTTGGCGGCTGCCGCCAGCAGCCGCCCATCGTCGCCGTAGAGCGCCCGCGCCCGCCCCTCGAAGGCCGCGACCATGCGTCGGACCGCTTCGTTGAACAGCACTTCGATGATCTTCTGGAGCATCCGGTTGCGGAACTCGAAATCCACCCAGAAGTCGATCTTGCAGCCCCCGTCCTCGGTCGGCTCGAACACCCAGTGGTTGTTCAGGTAGCGGAACGGGCCCTCGGCATAGGCCACTTCGATCCGCTTCGGCGGATCGAGCTGCACGATCGAGGTGAAGCGCTCGCGCACCATCTTGAAGCCGATCACCAGGTCGGCGCGGACCACAGATCCCTCGCGCGAGCGGATGCGCGCCGCCAGGCACCAGGGCAGG
>CAZEFK010000224.1:0-11466 GCA_964511405.1 uncultured Comamonadaceae bacterium
CGGTTCGGAGGGCGGGGAGGCCAAACCTTCCCGACCCCTATCAGTTGGCTCGACGACAATATCAAGTACGCCAACCGACAGTTTGCCACAACGGCTGGATCCCCGCTTTCGCGGGGATGACGGTGGGGGGCTGGGGCCGAGACGGCTCGCCCCCTGTTACCTCCTCTTCCCCTCGAGGACGGAGGAGCCTTGGCTCGCCCTACACCATCCAGGGCGTGGGATCGGGAATCCGTTCGGTGCGGCGGTCGAAGACCGTGAAGCCGCCGCGCTTGTACATGGGCAGCGCCTTGGGATGGTCGAGCGTGCAGGTGTGGACCCACAGCCGCGACGGCCGCAGGTTCCACGCGACCTGGACCGCCTGCTCCAGCATCCAGGGGCCGATGCGCTGGCCGATGAAGGCCGGCGCCAGCCCGAAATAGGTCAGCTGCACCAAGCCGTGGCGCCGGGCGTCGAGCTCGAAGAAGCCGGCGGGGACGCCGCCGACATAGGGCACGTGGATGTGCACGTCGGGATCGGTGATCAGGGCGGCCAGCGCCTCGTCGGTCATGCGTCGCCGCTCGTACCACAGCCACGGCCGGCCGACCTCGTTGTAGAGGTGCCGGTAGTAGGACACCGCCGGGTTCTGCAGGCGCAGCAGCAACGGCTGCGACGCCGGCAGCGGGGCCAGGCCCCCCGGCGGCCGCGTGTCCATGCGCAGGGCCGTAATGGTCACCTCGATGTCACGGGCCGCCGCGACGTCGTCGAGGCGCCGGCCGAGCAGCCGCTCGGACTCGGGCCCGTACCCCAGGGCCGCCAGGAAGGGGGTCGCGGTGATGGTCGCCGGACGCAGGACGGCATAGGCCCGGCCGATGGCCCGCGCCCGCAGCCAGGCCTCGGCGCCGGCGACAAGTGCCCGTCCCAGCCCCAGCCGCCGCTGCTTGGGGGCGACGGCCAGCTGGTCGAGCCAGCCGCGCTGGCCGTCATGGCCGACCCGGATCGCCGCGGCCGGCTTGCCGTCATGCTCGATCACCAGCACGGCGGCGTTGCCATGGGCCAGCATCTGGGTCAGCACCGGCGCCGGATCCTCCATGGCCGCGACCAGGCCGCAGGTCCGCCACAGCGCCACCACCTGCGGCAGCTCGGCGACGATCATGGGCCGGGGCAGGGGCGCTGTCCCGCGCCGGGCGCCGCGGCCGGGCGACAGCAGCATGGGTCAGGCCCCGGTTGCGATCGGCCGGCCCGGCTGGCTTGCCCAGTCGGCCCACGAGCCGTCATAGATCGTCACCGCGGGCGCGCCGGCGACCGCCGCGCCGAGGGCGAGCACGCAGGCCGAGACTCCGGATCCGCAGGTGGCCGTGACCGGCCGGTCGAGGTCGATGCCGGCCTGGGCGAACCGCTCGCGCAACGCAGCCGGCGCCAGCAGCAGGCCGTCCGCGCCAGCCAGTTGCCCGAACGGCAGGCTGCGGGCGCCGGGCATATGGCCGCTGGGCAGGCTCGGCCGCGGCTCGGGCTCGGTGCCGGCGAAGCGCCCGGCGCTGCGCGCGTCGACCACCTGGCCGCCGGCAGCGAGGGTCGCCGCGACCTGGTCGGCATCGGCGACCAACTCGGGCCGGAAGCGGACGGTGAACGGCCGGGGGCGGGGATCGACCCAGCCCGCCTCGACCGGCCGCCCATCGGCCCGCCAGCGCGGCAGGCCGCCGTCGAGCACGGCGACCTGGTCGTGACCGGCGATACGCAGCATCCACCAGGCACGGGCCGCACCCATCACCCCGCGGCCGTCATAGGCGATCACCGTCACGCCGTCGCCGATCCCCAGGGCGCCCAGATGCCGTCCGAGGCCGGCGGGCGGCGGCAGCATGTGCGGCCGCGGGTCGGATTCGTCTCTTACGCGGTCGACATCGAAGCGGATCGCGCCCGGAATATGGGCCTGCCGGTACTCGGCGTCGCCGTCCCGGCCTTCGTTCGGCAGGAAAACCGTGGCGTCCAGCACCATCAGGTCGTCGGCACCGAGCCGCTCGGCCAGCCAGGGCGTTGTCACCACCGGACCCGGAAGGGCATTGCGCCCAGCCATGGCTACCTCATGCTTGAGCCACCAGAGGAACGACGCTACAGCCTCGGACGACGGGGCGAAAGGGTGCGGCCATGCTGATCCTCCATCTGATGCGCCATGCCAAGGCGGCCCGGCCGGCTGGCATCCGCGACCGCGAGCGCCCGCTGAACGAGCAGGGGCGGTCCGATGCCGCGGCCGTCGCGCGCGCCCGCGCCGCTGAGCTCGGCCGGGTCGAGCTGGTGCTGTGCTCCGATTCGACACGCACTCGGCAGACCGTGGCGGTGGTGCGGCCCTGGCTGCCGGGGGCGGTCGAGATCGCCTACGAGCCGGGTCTGTATCTCGCCACCGACGACGCGATCCTGGCCCAGCTCCGCCGGCCCGGGACGGATCAGGTGCGCTTGGTGGTCGGGCACAATGACGGACTGTGGCAGGCGGCCGCGCGGCTGGCGGCGGCCGGGCCGCGGCGGCTGATCGAGCGGATCGGGGCCGGGCTGCCGACCAGCGGCTTCGCCTCCTATGAGATCGACCGCGACGACTGGGCGGAGCTGATCCCGGCTGCGGCGCGCCTGACCGGCCTGCTGGTGCCGCGCGACCTCGAATAGTCGACTTTCGGGCGAACCGAACATTTTGTGAAACTGTCATTGTCCAGTAACATTCGGCCGGTTTTCACCGAGCCGATCCTTGGAGATGATTGAGACTGAGCCACGGCCGTGCCTAGTCCTGGCCGTGCCGCCCGAAGCGGTCGCCCTGCTGAAGCGGTTGCCGTGGCTGCGCGGCGCGGGGGGCCGGTCGGCGTCGTCCCGCACGATCTATTACGACACGCCCAATCTCAGCCTGCGCGACCGCGCGGTCGCCATAGTCAACGGCGGCGACGGCACGGACGCCTGGCCGACGCTGCCCGACACCCCGCTGCGCCCGGTCTTCGAAGCCGATCTGGTGCGAACCGTCGGCCGGCTGGTGAGCGGCGGCAGCACCGTGCGGGTCGAGCTGACCGCCGGGCGGCTGGCGTCGGCCGGCGCCGCCGAACCCTACGCGCGGCTGACCCTGGATCTGGAGGACGGCGCGGCCGATGGCCTGGTCGCCGCCGCCATCGATCTCGGCCGCACGCACCGGGTGCGGCTGGCCGTGGACAGCGCGATCGAGCGCGGCTACGCGCTGGCGACGGGGGCTGGACCGGAAGCGATCCGGATCGTGCGGGCCAAGCCGGTCGTCCTGGCCCCCGAGTTGACGGTCGAGCAGGGCCTGGCCCGGCTGCTGCGCAGCGGCTTGGACCACTGGATCGGCAACGAGGCGGCGGTGCGGCGCCACCGGTCGGCCGAAGGCGTCCATCAGATGCGGGTGGCGCTGCGCCGGCTGCGCGCGGTCCTGTCGCAGGTCCGGCCGATGCTGCCCGCCGCAGCGCGCAGCCACGGCGAGGACCTGCGCTGGCTCGCGGCACGGTTGGGCCGGGCGCGCGACTGGGACGTGATGCTGAGCGAGACGCTGCTGCCGGTCGAGGCGGCATTCCCGCATGACCCGGCGCTGGCGGCGGTGCGCCGTGCCGCCGTGGCGGCGCGCGATGCGGCCTATGCCGACCTCGAGGCCGACCTTGACGGCGAACGCTATGGCCGCCTGGCTTGCGGATTCGCGGCTTGGTCGTTCGGGTATGGCTGGCGGCAGCAGCCGCTGAGCCCGGCCGCGGTACGGCTGTTCCAGCCGCTGGCGCCCTATGCGGCGGACGCGATGGGGCGGCGCTGCCGCAAGCTGTTCGCCCGCGTCGACCGGCCGTCGCGCCTGCCGTCGGAGGCGCAGCACGAACTGCGCAAGCGGGTCAAGCGGTTGCGGTACCTGCTGGAGTTCTTTGAGCCGCTGCTGCCCGCCAAGCGGACCCGCGGGCTGCTGAAGCATCTCGCCGGACTGCAGGACGGGTTGGGCCGTGCCAACGACGCCGCCGCGGTACGGGGTCTGCTGGAGCAGATCGCCACCGCGGGCGATCCGCTGGTGGCGCGCGGCATCGGGCAGGTGCTGGGGTGGGTGGCGGCCGCCGGCCGCGACGCAGGCGCGGCCATCGATCGCGAATGGGCCGCCGCAAGACCATGACTGCGAAGGTCGGCGCTGGCTCCGGGACTCGGATTCGAACCGAGGACCGATCGGTTAACAGCCGATTGCTCTACCGCTGAGCTATCCCGGAACGCCGTGCGCGGGCCGCTATCTACGGCGCCCGGCCGCCCCCGTCAATCGGTAATCTCAGTTGCGGGCGGGCGGCATATCGCCGGGCACGCCGGCGAGGCTGGCCATGGACGGCAGTTGATCGGCGAGCGCCGCCAGCGACCACGGTCCGCTGGGGCCGAAGCAGGCTGCCGCCAGCAGCAGATTGACCGCCAGCGACAAGGCCAGGCTCCAGCGGAGCAGGCCGGCGCTGCGCCGCGCGTTGGCGATCCGGACGCTGGTCAGCTCGCTGAGGCGCGACATCGCGTCGGCCATGGCCGACCATTCCGGTGCCGACGACATCAGCGTGACTGCCGAATTGGCCGCGGCGTCGAAGGTGGCGGCCAGCCGCTCGACGCGATCGCCGAGCTGCCGCACATGGGTGTCGAGCGCCGCCTGGGCCCGGGCCAGCTGGACGATTCGCTCGCCCAGTGCGTCCGCGCCCGCGGACGTGCCGGTCGCCGGTGTGTCCAGCAGCACTTGGATCCGGTCGAGGTCGACGTCGAAGCCATCCGCCTCGGCGACCGCAGGTGGCGGCGCCGCTGCGGCTGCGACACTGTCGGGGCCGATTCCGTCCACGATTTCCGCCTGTTCCTGTCCCGCCACCGCGCCCCCCGTTGCGGTCCGTCCAAGTCGGCAGATGAAACGCGCGAGCGCCGCCGGATGGTTCCCGGCCGGCTGTGGCCATTACTGGCACGGTGGTTGCTGGAGAGCGGACCCCAACCCGAGAGGAGCCGCGGCATGTCCCTTCGCGTCCCGGCCAGCATCGATCTCCCGTCGCTGCGCGCGGCCTATCGCGACGGCCTTGACCCGAGCGACCTGGTGGCGGACATCGCGGCGCGGATCGCGGCGTGGGACGATCCGGCGCTGTTCATCGCGCGCCCGTCGGCCGCCGCCCTGTCCGAGCGCGCGGCGGCGCTGGCGGCGCTTCCGCTCGCCGCGCGTGCGTCCCTGCCGCTGTTCGGGATCCCGTTCGTCGCCAAGGACAATATCGATGCGGCCGGGCTGCCGACGACCGCCGCCTGCCCCGACTACGCCTATCTGCCGCAGCGCAGTGCGACGGTGGTCGAACGGCTCGAGGCGGCGGGCGCGATCCTGGTCGGCAAGGCCAACCTTGACCAGTTCGCAACCGGCCTGGTCGGCGTGCGGTCGCCCTACGGCACGCCGCGCAACAGCATCGATGCCCGGATCGTGCCGGGCGGCTCGTCGTCGGGCTCGGCAACGGCGGTCGCCGCCGGCCTTGCGACATTTTCGCTGGGCACCGACACGGCCGGCTCGGGGCGGGTCCCGGCCGGCCTCAACAACCTGGTCGGCCTCAAGCCGACCGGTGGCCTGGTGTCGACGCGCGGCGTCGTGCCGGCCTGCCGCACCCTGGACTGCGTCTCGGTGTTCGCCCTGACCACCGACGACGCCTTCGCCGTGCTGGAGGTCGTCGCCGGCTATGACCGCGAGGATCCGATGTCGCGCCGCCTGCCGCTGGGCGGGCTCGGCGCTTTGCCGCCGAGCGTGCGGGTTGCGGTGCCGCAGCCCGAGGATCGCCGCTTCTTCGGCGACCGGGCGGGGGCCGCGGCCTTCGACGCTGCCATCGCCGGCCTGCGCAGCCTCGATCTGGCCGTCGCCGAGATCCCGTTCGAGCCGTTCTTCAAGGTGGCGCGGCTGTTGTACGAAGGCCCCTGGGTCGCCGAGCGGCTGGCCGCCATCCGCGGGTTCGCCGAGCGGCTGCCGAGCGCCCTGCACCCGGTGACCCGGACCATCATCGACGGCGCACACCGTCTTGCCGCCGTCGACGTGTTCGAGGCGCAGCACCAGCTCGCCGGGCTTCGGCGGGCGATCGAGCCGATCTGGGACCAGGTCGATGTCCTGGCCGTGCCGACGGTGCCGCGGGCCTGGACGATCGAGGAGGTCGAGGCCGAGCCGATCATGACCAATGCCGCCCTGGGCACCTACACCAACTTCGTCAACCTGCTGGGGCTGTGCGCGCTGGCGGTCCCGACCCAACGCCGTCCCGACGGGCTGCCCGCCGGCATCACGCTGATCGCGCCGGGCGGCCAGGATGCGTGGCTGGCGAGCCTCGGCCGCCGGATCGAATCCCAGGCGGAGACCCTGGGTGCGGGGGGCTGGCCGCGACCGCATCTGGCGCCGGTTCCGGCCGAGGTGCGCGATGGCGACGTCGGCCTGGTCGTCGTCGGCGGTCATCTGTCCGGCATGCCGTTGAACCCCGAGCTCCGCGCCTTGGGCGCGACCCTGGTCGGCCCGGTCCGGACGGCGCCGGCTTACCATCTGTACGCGTTGCCCGGAGGGCCGCCGCGGCGGCCGGGGATGGTGCAGGTGGCGGCCGGCGGCACGGCCATCGAAGCCGAGCTGTGGGCATTGGCGCCCGAGGCCTTCGGACGGTTCGTGGCCGCGATCCCGGCGCCGCTGTCGATCGGCAGCGTCCGGCTCGAGGATGGCCGGGTCGCCAAGGGCTTCCTGTGCGAGGCGGCAGCCCTGGCGGGGGCGGCCGACATCAGCCGCTTCGGCGGTTGGCGCGCCTACCTGGCGGCGCAGGCCTGAGCCATGCCCCACGCGGTGGTGCATCGGCTGCCGATGGCCGCGCCCGACGATGTCGGCGCCCTGGCGCGCGGCATTGCCGAGGGCGCGATCCAGCCCGCGCGGATTGCCGCGATCCTGGCCAAGACCGAGGGCAATGGCTGCGTCAACGACTTCACCCGCGGCTTCGCGATCCAGTCGCTGCGCCTGATGCTCGGCCAGCATCTCGACCCGGATCGGCTGGCCGCGCTGCCGATGGTCATGTCGGGTGGCACCGAGGGCGGCCTCGGCCCGCATTGGCTGGTCGTCGAGGCCCGGCCCGGACCGGGCGGCCGCCCCGGGCCGGCGCTGGCGGTCGGCGTCGCCGCCACGCGTGAGATCGCGCCCGAGGAGATCGGCCGCACGGCCCAGGTCGAGCTGGTCGCCGCCGCCGTGCGCGAGGCCGTCGCGCGGGCCGAGATCCCGTCGCCGGACCAGGTCCACTATGTCCAGGTCAAATGCCCGTTGCTGACGGCCGATCGGATCGCGGCGGCGGTGGCGCGCGGTGCGACCGTGGCCACCCCCGACACCCTGAAGTCCATGGGCCTGTCGCGCGGGGCGTCGGCGCTCGGGGTCGCGGTCGCGCTGGGCGAGCTGCCGCGCGCGGCCATCTCCGACGCCGTCATCGGCCGCGACTGGGCGCTGGTTTCGACCCGGGCCAGCTGCTCGGCCGGCATCGAGCTGCTGACCGCGGAAGTTGCGGTCCTGGGGATGAGCCCAGCCTGGAGCGGCGATCTGGCCATCGACCACGCCGTGATGGCGGACGGCATCGACGTCGAGCCGGTCCGCGCTGCCTTGGAACGCCTGGGCGTGGCGGCCGGCCGGCAGCTCGACGGCGCCGAGCGCGACCGGGTCGTGGCCGTGCTGGCCAAGGCCGAGGCATCTTCGACCGGCCGGCTGCGCCACCACCGTCACACCATGCTCGACGATTCGGACCTGTCGGCGACCCGTCACGCCCGCGGCTTCACGGCCGGTGCCCTGGGCGCTGTGGTCGGCCATGCCGAGATCTTCGTGTCGGGCGGGGCCGAACATCAGGGGCCGGATGGCGGCGGCCCCTGTGCGCTGATTGTGCGCCGCGGGGACCAACTGCCCAAGTTTTGAACATTGCTTGATTTTTATCCATCGGTGCCGGCCGGCGGTGCGGCCTATCCGCGGCGCCGGCCGCCGATCGGCTTGGCACACCTATTGCGGAGTGTCGACCGGGATGCCCGCCGACCCTTCCCGCGGGCGCGATCGCTGGGGGCGCACATGTCGAATCCGGGCCTTTCCCGCCGCAGCCTTCTCCGCGCCGCCGGCGCCGGCGTCCTGGCCGTCCCGGTCCTGGGGATCGGCGGCGCTCGCGCCGCCGGCCTGACCATCGGCATCATCTATGTCGGCCCGCGCGACGACTTCGGCTGGAACCAGGCCCACGCCGTGGCCGCCTCGGCGCTGAAGGCGGTCCCGGGCGTGACGGTGGTCGAAGAGGAGAACGTGCCCGAGACCGTGGCCGTCCAGAAGACCATGCAGTCGATGATCGAGCTGGACGGCGCCAAGCTGATCTTCGCCACGTCATTCGGCTATTTCGATCCGCACATGCTGGAGATGGCCAAGAAGTACCCCAATGTCGAGTTCCGCCACGCCATCGGCCTGTGGAACAAGGACAAGCATCCGATGAATGCCGGGTCGTACTACGGCTACCTGCATCAGGCGCATTATGTCGACGGCATCGCCGCGGGCCTGTCGACCAGCACGAACAAGCTGGGCTTCATCGCCGCCAAGCCGATCAGTTCGGTCTTGACCAATATCAATGCCTTTGCGCTTGGTGTGCGCAAGGTCAACCCGGCCGCCACGGTTCAGCTCATCTTCACCGGCGACTGGTCGCTGCCGGTGCGCGAGGCCGAGGCCGCCAACGCCCTGGCCGACGCCGGCTGCGACCTGCTGACCTGCCATGTCGACAGCCCCAAGGTGGTGATCGAGACGGCGGAGAAGCGCGGGCTCAAGACCTGCGGCCACAACGCCAGCCAGGCGCCGCTGGCGCCCAAGGGCTTCGTCACCGGCGCCGAGTACAAATGGATCACCATCTACAAGCTGTTCGCCGACCTGCTGGCCAAGGGCCAGAAACTGCCCAACTTCGAGCGTGGCGGCTATGACAAGGACTATGTCCAGAACACCGCCTTCGGGCCGGGCGCCACCGGGCCGGCCAAGGCCGCGGCCATGGCCGCGATCGCCGATCTGAAGGCCAACAAGCCCTACGTCGTCGGTCCGGTGAAGGACAACAAGGGCAAGGAGGTCGTGGCCGCCGGCAAGGCCATCGACAACTACGACATCTTCCTGGAGACGACCGACTTCCTGGTCGAGGGCGTGATCGGCTCGGCCGCCTGATCCGGGCCGGGGGCGCGTCCATGGTCGACAGTGCGGTCCCGGCCGGCGCGCCGCCGGCGGCATTGCGGCTCGCCGGGCTGCGCCGCGGCACCGAAGCGATCGCCGTGCCGGCGGGGGCGGTGGTCGTGGCGGCGGCGCTGTTCTCGCTGTTCCTGCTGGCCCAGGGCAAGGATCCGGCCGTGTTCCTGGCGCTCTTGTGGCGGGGCGGCTTCGGTACCGCCTTCTCCTGGCAGAACACGCTGACCCGCACGGCGCCGCTGATCTTCACGGGTCTATCGGTGGCGCTGCCGGCGCGCCTCGGGCTGATGATCATCGGCGGCGACGGCGCCCTGGTCATGGGCGGCTTCGCCGCCGCGGTCACGGCCCTGCCGATGATCGGCCAGGCGCCGCCCTGGGTGGCGATGCCGCTGATGTTCCTCGCCGCCGCCACTGGCGGCGCCGTCTGGATCGGCCTCGTCGGCGCCCTGCGCCATTATCGGGGCGTCAACGAGACCATCGCGTCGCTGCTGCTGTTCTATATCGCCGTCGCGACGCTCAACTTCTTCGTCGAAGGCCCGCTACGCTCGCCGGCCGACCCCAACAAGCCGTCGACCGCCCCGATCGGTGACGGGTTGATGGTCGGCACGATCCCAGGCCTGGACGTGCATTGGGGGTTGGCGTTCGGTGTCGTCCTGGCGATCGCCGCCCATGTCGGGCTGACCCGCACCACTATCGGCTTCGCCGCGCGGGTCACCGGCGGCAATGTCCGCGCCGCGCGGGCGCAGGGCCTGCCGGTCGGCCGGCTGATGGTCGGCACTTGCCTGATCGCCGGCGCCTTCGCCGGCATCGCCGGCTATTTCGAAGTCGCCGCGGTGTTGGGCCGGGCCAACGCCTCGCTGGTCGCGGGGTATGGCTTTACCGGGATCCTGGTGTCGTTCCTGGCCCGCCACAATCCGCTGGCGATCCCGCCCGTGGCGGTGCTGTTCGGCGGGCTGGGCGCTGCCGGTGGCCTGATCCAGCGCCGGATGGGCCTGCCCGACGCCACCGTGCAGGTGCTGCAGGGCCTGATCTTCCTGACCATCCTGGTGTCGGACACGGTCTATGGCCGGCTGCCCTTCCTGTCGGAGAAGGCCCGATGAGCCCGGTCGAGACGGTCGCCATCGCCATGGCCGCCGGGGCGATCCGGGTGTCGACGCCGTTCCTGTTCGTCAGCCTGGGCGAATGCCTGACCGAGATCTCGGGCCGCGTGAACCTCGGGCTGGAGGGCACGCTGGTGTTCGGCGCCATGAGCGCCTACGCCATCTCCTATCTCAGCGGCAATCCGTGGCTGGGGGTGTTGGCGGCCGGCGCCGCCGGATCCGGCTTCGGCGCCCTGCATGGCGCGATCTGCCGGCTGCCGCGGGTCAACGACATCGCCATCGGCATCGCGCTGATGCTGTTCGGCACCGGGCTGGCCTTCTTCCTGGGCAAGGGGTTCATCCAGCCGACGGCGCCGCGCCTGACCGCGATCGATCTCGGCTGGCTGTCCGACACGCCCCAGGTCAAGGAGGCGCTGCAGGTCAATCCCCTGTTCTTCATTGGGCTGGCGGCGGCGGTGGCGCTGTGGTGGACCTTGCGCAACACCCGCTTCGGGCTGGTGGTGCGGATCGCCGGCGACAGCGCCGCGACGGCGCGCGCCATGGGCCGCTCGGTCGATTTGGTGCGGTTTGTGGCGACCACCGTCGGCGGCTTCTCGGCCGGGGTCGGCGGCGCCTTCCTGTCGCTCTATTACCCCGGCTCGTGGAACGAGGGGCTCTCGTCGGGCCAGGGACTGATGGCGGTGGCGCTGGTGATCTTCTCGCGCTGGAACCCGATCGCCTGCGTTGCCGCGGCGCTGCTGTTCGGCTCCGCCGGCGCGCTGGGGCCGGCGCTGCAGTCGATCGGGGTCAGCCAGGGCTACCACTTCTTCAACGCCGCCCCGCACATCCTCACGCTCGCCATCATGATCGCCTCGACCTCGCCCAGGCGCGCGCTCAAGGGCGCGCCCGGCGAGCTGTCGATCACCAAGTGAGGCCGGCCATGGACCCACGCACCGTCGACGCTGAGCCCTATCCCTGGCCGTTCGACGGCGACCTGCGGGCGGCCAACACCGCCCTCATCGTCATCGACATGCAGACCGATTTCTGTGGGCCCGGCGGCTATGTCGACAGCATGGGCTACGACCTGTCGCTGACCCGGGCACCGATCGAGCCCATTCGGCGTCTGCTGGCGGCGTTCAGGGCCAAGGGCCTCCCGGTCGTCCACACGCGCGAGGGCCACCGCCCTGATCTGGCCGACCTGCCGGCCAACAAGCGCTGGCGCTC
>CAZEFK010000225.1:0-11243 GCA_964511405.1 uncultured Comamonadaceae bacterium
GATCCGCCGTCTTGCAACCGCCTGACGCCGAATCAAAACTTTTGAGTCAGGCTCTTAGATCGGCCCATCCCTCGATTATTTTGTCCAGATCCGTTTTCGATCCAAAGCGTGTCTATTTTCTGAATGCTCGCGAATAGCTGTCCGCAAATGGACGCGTGGTGAGCTATTCGCGCACCGACGCCGTGTCCCGGTGCCGGCGCGATCGGCTGCCGTGCGCACCCGGGGCGGCCCGGCACGGAGCGCCGGGCCGCCTCATCCATGGTCACGGTTTCGGGAAGTAGACGCCCCGCTTGAGCCGGGTCTGGACGTAGACCCGCTCGTCGAAGGTGCCGGGCGCGTAAGCGCCCGACGCCGCGGTCACCGGCACCGACAGGTTGCCCGCGCTGGGATGCTGGGCGACGAAGGCTTCGTCGATATCGCAGCCCAGTCCCGGCGTGTCGGGCACAGCGAGATGCCCGTCCTGGGACACCGGGTGGGGCACAATGGTGCGCGCCCGCCCCTCCCAGTCGTCCTCGATGCGCTCCAGGATCAGGGCATTGGGGATCGCGGCCAGCAGATGCAGGGCGGCATATTCGGCGACCGGTCCCAGCGAGCCCGAGTGCGGCGCGATCACGATATGGTGGGCCTCGGCCATGGCCGCGATCTTCTTCATCTGGGTGATGCCGCCGGCGCGGCCGGTGTCGGGCTGGGCGACGTCGACCAGGTCGCGCTCGATCAGGTCGCGCAGGCCGAAGATGGTGGCCATGCGCTCGCCGGCGGCCAGCGGCACGTTGGCGTGGTCGCGAATGCGGCGGTAGCCCTCCAGATTGTCGGGGGCGATCGGGTCCTCGACGAACAGCGGTTGGTAGGGCTCCAGCGCCCGCGCCACCTGGGCGGCATCCTGCGGCGTCAGCCAGGGCGGGCCGTGCAGGTCGATCATGATGTCCATGTCGTCGCCCACCGCCTCGCGCAGCATCGCCACCTTGCGCACGGGGTCGGAGACGCCGCCGCACTTGATCGCGGTGACGCCGCGCGCCTTCAGGCTCAGCGCCACCTCGGGCGTGTTGGCGTGGCCGTAGATGCGGATGCGGTCGCGGACCTTGCCGCCCAGCAGCGTCCAGACCGGCACGCCCAGCGCCTTGCCCTTGATGTCCCACAGCGCCATGTCGATCCCGGTCATGGCCCCGGCGCCGACCGTGCCGGTCAGGCCGTGGCCCATGATCGCGATCTGCATCTTCTGCCACAGCTTTTCGATGTGCGCGGGGTCTTCGCCGACCAGCAGCGGCGCCAGATCCTCGACCGCCGTGCGGATCACCCGCGGCCAGCCGCTGCACTCGCCGATGCCGGTGATCCCGGCGTCGGTGTGGACCTTGACG
This sequence comes from uncultured Comamonadaceae bacterium, assembly GCA_964511405.1. Lineage (GTDB taxonomy): Bacteria > Pseudomonadota > Alphaproteobacteria > Elsterales > Elsteraceae > CAZEFK01. Next base: position 1,356 of record CAZEFK010000225.1, read on the forward strand.
AACAGCCAGTTGCGGCTGCCGGTCAGGCCCTTCGAGACGCTGTCGACGCCGAACGAGCCGTCGGACGCCCAGGCCTTGAGGCCGGGCGCCCCGGCGTGCATCAGGAAGGTCTCGATGCGGGCGATCTTCATGCGCGCTGGCCTCGCGATGGCGGTCGTTAGGGCCACGCTATCACCCTGGGCGCCCAGGTCCAGGATCGGCATCGCAGGCTTGCCCGGCGGCCGGGCCTGTCGTTCCCTGGTACCCATGGACTTCGCCTTCGCCCCGGCCGCCGAGGACGACTTCGAACGGCTGCTGCAGATCCGTCATGCCGCCATGCGGCCGTCCCTGGAGCGGGTCGGCCGCTGGCACCCCGTCCGCGCCCGCCGCCGCTTCCGGGCCGCCTTCGCGCCGGACCGGACCCGCCTGATCCTGGCCGGCGGCGGTCTTGCCGGCTGCGTGGCGCTGACGCGCCGGGCCGCCGACCTGGAGCTCGACCAGTTCTATCTGGATCCCGCCGTCCATGGCCGCGGGCTGGGCTCGGCGGTGCTCCGGCGGCTGCTCGCGGAGGCCGACGCCGCCGGCCTGCCCGTGGTCCTGACGGTGCTGCGCGACAGCGACGCGGTCCGCTTCTACGAGCGCCATGGCTTCGTGCTGACCGGCGCGGAGGACTGGGACCTGCATTATCGCCGGCCGGTGCCGGCGGGATGACGATCTCCGGGGGGACAAGATCAGCCGACGTTAGGCCCAGCAGGGAAGCCGCATCATGCCCGTTTATACCCTCGACGACCTGGTTCCCGACCTGCCGCCGCCCGGCAGCTATTGGGTGGCGCCCGACGCGCAGGTGATCGGCCGCGTGCGCCTGGGCGTCGACGTCAGCATCTGGTTCGGTGCCGTGCTGCGCGGCGACAACGACTGGATCGAGGTCGGCGCCGGCAGCAACGTCCAGGACGGCGCCGTGCTGCACACCGACCCCGGCTATGTGCTGAGCGTCGGCGCCGGCGCCACCGTCGGCCATCGCGCCGTCCTGCATGGCTGCAGCATCGGCGCCGGCGCCCTGGTCGGCATGGGCGCCACGGTGCTCAATGGCGCCCGCATCGGGTCCGAGAGCCTGGTCGGCGCCAACGCCCTGGTGACCGAGGGCAAGGATTTTCCGCCCCGGTCGCTGATCGTGGGCGCGCCGGCCAAGCTGGTGCGTACGCTCGACGATGCCGCGGTGGCGGCCATCGCCGCCGGGACCCGGAGCTATGTCGCGCGCTGGCGGCGCTTCGCGGCCGGGCTTCGGCCTATAGGGGCGTGAGGGCGCCGAGGTCGGGTTCGAACGCCACGCCCAGGCCCGGCACCGCCAGCGAGCCGACCGCCAGCCGGCCGTCGGCGATCCGCAGCGCGGCGCCGTCGCCGCGCGGGCGGTAGAGGTCGGCGTGGCGGTCCAGGGCCAGCCGACAGTCGCGGAGCGGGCAGTGGTCGAGGCCGCGGACATAATGGTGGCCGTTGCGCTCGACATGGCCGATGCCCAGCGCCGCCACCACGGCCAGGTCCTGCTGCAGCGGCACTATCGGTAGGTTGGTCAGGTCCTCGGCGCTCATGAAGGCCGGGACGCCCTCGGCGCGCCGGGCCTCGACCAGGGCCCGGTTCAGCACCGATTTGACCACGCCCTTGCAGTTCTTGGTCGAGACCCCGGCGTAGCCGAGCGCCAGGGCGCGCGGGAAGGCGTCGGGCGCGTCGTCGCTCTCGTCGATGATCACGGGCACCTGCCGGCCCAGCGCCGCCAACCCCTGGGTCGCCGCCGCGTCAAGCGCCATGGCGCGGGGCAGCGGCTGCTCGATGAACAGCAGCGACGCCGCCAGGCGTTTGCCCAGCCCGGCGAGCAGGCGCGCCAGCGGCTCAAGCGCCGGATACTGCTCGTTGCCGTCGAGCGTGACCCGGTAGTCGGGCAGCGGGTCGAGAACCGCCGCGATCGCGGCCAGCCGGTCCAGGTCCTGCTCGACGTTGCCGCCCAGCTTCAGCTTGAAATAGCGCAGCCCCTGGGCGCGGATATAGTCGGCCAGCGCGCGCGGATCGCCGTCGTCGGAATCGCCGGGCCCGGGCAGCAGCGGATCGAGCAGGCCCACGGTGTGGCGGACGAACTGGCTCTCCGGCCACGGTGCAGCCGCCCAGGCGGCGAGGTGGGCGTCGGTGGTCCCGGCATGGACCAGGCCGGGGCGGATGCCGAGCAGCCCTGATGCCAGCATCGCGGACAGGGTCGCGCCCTGGATCCGGCCGATCGCGTCGATGATCGCACGCTCGAACAGGGCCGAACCGAAGGCGCCGACCAGGCGGTTGAGCCCGGCCGCGGCGGCGCGGGCCTGGCATTCGGGATAGGCCTCCAGCCACAGGGCGAACAGCGGCCCGGGCCGATTGCCGGCGCCGTAGACCGCGGCGGCGATGCGCGCCGACGCCAGCAGGTCCGCCGCGTTCTGCGCGGGAGTCTTGGCCGGGTCCTTGTCGAACCATTTCGGCATCAGGTTGTCGGCGGCATAGCCGATGGCGCGCCGGCCGGCGGCGTCCTCGACCTCGGCCGCCAGGTGCAGCAGGGAAAAATGGCGGACGGTCGCGGCCCCGAACCGGAATGGCAGGCGTGTCGCGATCCGGGTCTCGTAGAGGCGGGTGGTGTGGACGACGACGCGGGCCGCCCCGTCAGGCATCCAGGTGGCCTTCGCTGTAGAAATGGGCGCGGATCCGGCGCGCGGCCTCGGCGAAGGCGGGGTCGCCCATGGCCCTGAGCGTGCGCGGCCGCGGCAGGTCGATGTCGTAGATCGCGGCGATCGCGCCGGGGCGCTCGGTCATGACCACGACGCGGTCGGCCAGGAAGATCGCTTCGGGGATGCTATGGGTGATCAGCAGCACGGTCTTGCCGGTCTCGGACCAGATCCGCTGCAGCTCCAGGTTCATGCGCTCCCGGGTCATGGCGTCGAGGGCGCCGAACGGCTCGTCCATCAGCAGCAGCTGCGGGTCGTGGACGAGCGCCCGGCAGATCGCGGCGCGCTGCTGCATGCCGCCCGACAGCTGCCAGGGATATTTGTTGGCGAAGGCGGCGAGGCCGGTCTTCTCCAGCAGGGCGCGGGCGCGGGCCTCGTAGGGTTTGCGCGGCAGGCGGCGGATCTCGGCCGGCAGCAGCACGTTGGACAGGACCGTGCGCCAGGCCAGCAGCACCGGGCTCTGGAACACGATGCCCATGCCGTCCTGGGGGCCGCGCACCTCCCGGCCTGCCATGGCGATGCGGCCGGCCGTGGCCGGCAGCAGGCCGGCCACCATCTTGAGGACCGTGGATTTGCCGCAGCCCGACGGGCCGACGATGGCGACGAACTCGCCCTCGGCAACGGCCAGGCTCAGCGGCCGCACCGAGTCGACGTCGCCGTCGCGGGTGCGATAGGTCTTGGCGACGCCGTCCAGGGTGATCAGCGGCGGCCGCGCCCGGTCCGACGAGGGGCGCGGCACCCGCATGGCGGTCACTTCAGGAACTCGGCCGTGTAGTAGTCCTCGGGCTTGCCCTTGGTCGCGGCGTCCATGCCGGTGTATTCGACCAGCAGGTCGATCGTGTTCGCGACATCGGCGGGATCGGCCACGAACGGCGGCTTGTCCTTGGTCCGGTCGGTGTGGAGCAGCGGCAGGGTCAACGCCCAACTGCGCGCCACGGTCTCGCGCTTGCCGGCCTTGGGGTTGATCTTCAGCATCGCGGCCACGGCGGCATCGGGCTCGGCCTGGGCGGCGGCGACCGCGGTGGCCGAGGCGCGCAGGAAGCGCCTGATCAGGTCGGGGTTCGACTGCAGCATGGCCTTGCGCACGAGGATGCCGCCATTGACCGTGTTGACCCCGTGATCGGCGAACAGCAGGGCGTGCATGGGCTTGCCCGTCGCTTCCTCGATGGTCGGCAGCTGGTCGTTGATGTTGCCCAGCAGCGCATCGGCCTGGCCGTTGACCACGGCATTGCGCTTGGTGATGGCGTCGCCGGTCACTTGGTGGATCTGGGCGGCGTCGACCTTGTTGACCTTGAGGAACACCGGCCAGATCTGCGATAGCGCGTCGCCGGGCGTGACCGCGACGGTGCGGCCGACCAGGTCGGCGGGCTTGTCGATGTGATGATCGGCGAAGCCCATGACCGACTGCGGGCTCTTCTGCAGCATGATGCCGACCGCGATCACCGGCGCGCCCTTGGCCGCCGCCTTGATCATGGTGCTGACGTCGGCATAGCCGAAGGTCGCCGAACCGGCGCCGACCGCCTGGACCGTGACGCCCGAGCCGCGGCCTTCCTGGATCTCCAGGTCGATGCGCTCCTTGGCATAGAGCCCGCGGTCGATGCCCAGGTAGAACGGCGCGTGCTCGCCGTAATTGTACCAGTTGAGCAGCAGGACGACCTTGTCCGCCTGCTGCGCCTCGGCGCCCGAGCTGGCCAACAGGCCGAGCGCCGTGATGAGGGCCGCCAGGATCCGCATATCCCCTCCCGTTCAGCTTGTGGCTGCTGGCTCCAGCCGTTGCGAGACATGCCAGGGCACCAGGATCCGCTCGACGATGTCGACCGCCGCGAACAGCACCACGCCGATCATCGACAGCAGGAACAGCGCCGCGAACATCTGCGGCAGGTCGAAATTGCCGTTGGCGATCTGCAGTACATAGCCGATGCCGGAATTCGAGCCGACGAACTCGCCGACCACGGCGCCGACCACAGCCAGGGTGACCGCGACCTTGAGGCCGCTGAAGATGTGCGGCAGCGCCTGCGGGAAGCGGATCTTGAGGAAGATCTGCAGGCGCGTCGCCTTCATCGCGCGCGCCAGGTCGATCATGTCGGGCTCGACCGACTTCAGCCCCATCACCGTCGACACCACGACCGGGAAGAAGCCCAGCAGGAAGGCCGCGATCACCTTGGGCAGGACGCCGAAGCCGAACCACACCACGAACAGCGGCGCCACCGCCACCTTGGGCACGCTCTGCGAGAACACCAGGATCGGATAGACCAGGCTCTCCATCAGCTTGGAATAGGCGATCAGCACCGCCAGCGGGATCGCCACGACGATGGTGAGCGCGAAGCCGCCGAGCGTGGCGTAGGTGGTCACCAGGGTCTGCGACCACAGCTCCGGCCAGTCGGCGATGAGCTGCCGGACCACGGCCCCGGGTGCCGGCACCAGGTAAGGCGGGATCCGGAACACGGCTATCGCGGCCTGCCACAGCACCAGCACCGCCGCGATCACCAGGAACGGCCGGACCATTTGGGCTTCGACAAGGCGCCGGAGCATGCGTCTTCCCCTTGACCCGGCGGTTATAACCAGCCGGTTACCAGCACGGTGCCCCAATTGACCGAGCCGGGCAAGGGGCTTGTCGAGAAAGAACTCCGCCTCTCCGGAGGGCGTCATGGATACTGTTCCAGAAGTATTCGCCCAGGCCGTCCCAATCATCCTGAAGCGGCTCGCAGTCACCCTCCTCCCGACCTCCTCCCACAAGGGGAGGAGGGGCGAAGCACGACGGCGGTCTGTTACAAATGCAGCAGCCACACACCGCCACCGCTAATTGCGCCGAAGGACTCCTCCTCCCCTTGTGGGAGGAGGTCGGGAGGAGGGGTGTCGTGGATACGGTTACCGAAGTATTCTCTGATCTGCTACAAATGCGGCAGCCACACGTCCAGCACTGCGGCGCGCCGTTCCGCCTGCACCGCGTGCAGCGCGCCCGCCAGCGCGGCGTCGAGCTGGTCGGCGCGGGTGACGGTACGGGCGAAGGCGCCGCCGGCGGCGGCGGCGATGCCGGCATAGTCGGGCGGCGGGTCGAAGCTGACGCCGATGTCGTTGGCGCGGGCGGCGTAGCCGTCGGGATGGACCGCCAGCGCCGACAGCTTGGGCGATTTCCAGCCGCGGTTGTTGAACACCACCTGCAGGAACGGCGTGCGGTATTGGCGTGCCATCCAGTGCACCGTCGACGGCACCGAGAACATGTAGCAGCCGTCGCCGCACAGCGCCGCCACCGTGCGGTCGGGATGGGCCAGCTTCATGCCGATCGCCGCGCCGCCGTTCCAGCCCAGCGAGCCGCCGCCGCTGGTGACCATCGATCCGGGGCGGGTCGAGCGCAGGTGGTCGATGATCGTGGTGTAGTTCGAGATGCCCTCATTGACCACGATCGCGTCGGGGCCGAGATGGGCGCGGATGCGGCCGACCAGATAGGGGGGGGTGATGACGTCGCCCTCGGGCTGCTCGCGGCGGTCGAGCTCGGCCAAGCGTTGGGCGTGGCGCGCCTCGAGGCGCGCCCGCCGGGCGGCGACGGCGGCGGTGTCGATGGCCATGCCGTCCAGACAGCGGTTGAGCTGCTTCAGCGCGGTCGCGGCGTCGGCCCGGAACACGTGCCGGGCCGCGATGTACCACAGCGGCATCTGCTGCTTCAGGGGATCGGCGTCGATATGGACCAGCCGGGCGCCGGGGCGGGGCCGGCTGACCGCCGGGATCCAGGGCACGTCGCTGTCCAGCACCAGCACCAGGTCGGCCTCGGCCAGGGCCGGGTTCTGCACCGGCTCGTTCCACTGGTTGCCCTGGTACAGCGGGTCGTCGTGCGGGAAGTTCACATAGTTGGGCACGGATTCCAGCACCGGGACGGCGAGGCGCCGGGCCAGCCGCACCAGCTCCGCGACCGCTTCGGGGCGGCGGCCGAGATAGGAGGTCACCACCAGCGGCGCCTCAGCCGTGCTGAGCGCCGCGGCCAAGGCCTCGGCGTCGTCGGGCGCCAGCGCCGCTGAAGCGATCGGCGCCCAGTCGGCGGGGTCGGCGGCGACCGGCGGCACCACCTCTTCCAGCACCTCGCGCGCGGCCATCAGGTAGACCGGGCCGCGCGGGTCGCTGTGGGCGAACTGCAGGGCCCGGAACACCATCTGCTTGATGTTGCGGCCGGTCTTCAGCTCGTTGTCGTAGCGCATGTAGCCGCGCACCAGGCCGCGCTGGTCGAACACGTCCTGGATCCACTGGATGAACTCGTTGCGGCTGCCGGTGAGCTCGCCCTCCTGGGTGAAGGGCGAGGCGCCGGCCAGGATCAGGACGGGGATCCGGCCCTTGGCGGCGTTGTGGATGGCGCCCGCCAGCGCCTGGGTCCCGCATTCGACATGGACCAGCACCGCCTGCGCCCGGCCGGTCGCCTGGGCATAGCCGTGGGCGGCGCTGAGCGCGACCATCTCGTTGGGGCAGGTGATGAGATCGGGGGCGCGCCGGCCGGTGGCGCGGGCCTCGGCCAGGGCCTCGACGATCGGCGGATGGTCGCTGCCCAGGTTGGCGAAGATGTAGGCGACGCCGGCATCCGACAGCGCCTCCAGCAGTGCGGTGCTGGCTGTGTGCATGGCTTCCTCCCCGCCCGTTGGCGCCAGTATCGGCCAGCCCGCCCGGGCCGGGCAAATCGTTTTCTATCAAACCATTTTGGGCGCATGGTGCGCTCTTTTGTTCTTGAAACGGCGCAAATTGCGCCCTAGCCTCTATGTCGTTCTCGTCGCAAGGGGGCCGATGATCATGCTGGAAAATCTGGAACGCCTGCGTGCCCGCGCCGATGAACTCGCCCAAGTCAACGCCCTGCTCGACTGCATGCGCACCTATCTGCGCGCACTGCCGTCGCGCCGCGACATCGAGACGGCGCAGCTCATGCTCGACGAGGCCAATGCCGTGCTCGACCGCGTCCATGTCACGTCGATCGGCAGCCGGGGGTAGCGGATGATGGCGATGGCCGATCCCGCCGCGGCGACCGAGGGGCCGTGGTTCGTGCAGACCCTGCATAGCCAGCAGGTGCGGGTCGTGCGCGGCCGGGGCGGCGAAGTCGCGCGGCTGTCGATCGACGATCCGATGGCGGCCGAGCTGATTGCGGCAGCGCCCGACTTGTGCGAAGCCCTGGCGGCGATCGATGCGACCGGCGTGCTGCGCGAGGCCGTGGCGCTGCTGGAACAGAGCGGGGTTGCCGTCGACGAGGAGCGGGCGCGGCGGATCCGACTGGCCGAGCTTAGGACGCGCCACGCCCTCGCCCGGCTCCGGATCGATCGGTAGGCCTAACGCGGAGGGAGCCGGTGGATCCTGAGTCGTTCAAGACGCGCGCGCGACCGCTGCTGCACGGGCGGGGCTGGCGCAAGCGGCTGGCCGCGGCGCTCGGTGTCGATTACGCCACGGTCAAGCGCTGGAGCGCCAAGGGCGGCAAGGTCCCGACCTATGTCGAGGCGCTGATCGAATGCCTGGAGGCGCTGGCCGCCGCCGCCGCACCGCCGCCCGAGCGTTTCCGCCAGCCGGCGGTGGCGTCGGTGATGGAGGACGTGGACGACCAGGTCTGAGGGCACACGGAGGACTCCATGGCAGGCAAGGATGGCGCTCCGGCGTTGCGGCGAGTCGATGTCCGCGAGCTCCGGGCAGATTTGCCGTCTTTTCTGAGGCAGGTGCGCAACGGCGCGACCATCCTCATAACCTCCCGCGACGAAGTGGTGGCGGAACTGCGCCCGCCGCCGGCGTTGGAGCGGCCGCATCGCAAGCCGGGTGCTCTGCGCGGCCGTATTCGGATGGCACCGGACTTCGATCGCTTTCCGGACGAGATGTTGGCAGCTATGGAGGGCGAGGAGCAGTGAAGCTGCTCCTCGACGGCGCGCGCTGCTGTGGTTGCTATCGGACGACCGGCCGATCCTACCCAAGCCCTGGCAGGTCCAGCCCGTGCTCGCGGGCGCAGGCGATGGCGTCGGGATAGCCGGCATCGGCGTGGCGCATGACGCCCGTCGCGGGGTCGTTCCACAGCACCCGCTCGATGCGGCGGGCAGCCTCGGGCGTGCCGTCGGCCACGATCACCATGCCGGCATGCTGGGAGAACCCCATGCCGACGCCGCCGCCATGGTGCAAGCTGACCCAGGTGGCGCCCGACGCGCAATTGAGCAGGGCGTTGAGCAGCGGCCAGTCGGACACGGCGTCGGAGCCGTCGCGCATGGCCTCGGTCTCGCGGTTGGGGCTGGCGACCGAGCCTGAATCCAGATGGTCGCGGCCGATCACGACAGGCGCCTTGATCTCGCCACTGGCCACCATTTCGTTGAAGGCCAGGCCCAGGCGGTGCCGGTCGCCGAGGCCGACCCAGCAGATCCGGGCCGGCAGGCCCTGGAACCGGATGCGCTGGGCGGCCATGTCCAGCCAGGTGTGCAGGTGCCGGTTGCCGGGCAGCAGCTCCTTGACCTTGGCGTCGGTGCGCAGGATGTCCTCGGGGTCGCCCGACAGCGCCGCCCAGCGGAAGGGGCCGACGCCGCGGCAGAACAGCGGTCGGATATAGGCCGGCACGAAGCCCGGGAACTCGAAGGCGTCGGCGACCCCTTCCTCCTTGGCCATTTGGCGGATGTTGTTGCCATAGTCGAGGGTCGGCACGCCCTGCCGCCAGAACGCCAGCATGGCGCGCACATGCTCGGCCATGGACGCGCGCGCCGCCTTGGCCACGGCCGCCGGGTCGCTCTCGCGCTTGGCCTCCCACTCGGCCAGGGTCCAGCCCCTGGGCAGGTAGCCGTTGACCGGGTCGTGGGCCGAGGTCTGGTCGGTCACCACGTCGGGACGCACGCCGCGCCGCACCAGCTCGGGGAAGACCTCCGCGGCGTTGCCCAGCACGCCGATCGACAGCGGGCGCCGCGCCGCCGTGGCCTCGGCGATCATCGCCAGGGCCTCGTCGAGGTCGCGGGCCTGGCGGTCCAGGTAGCCGGTCCGGAGCCGCATCTCGATCCGGCTCGGCTGGCATTCCACCGCCAGCAGCGAGGCGCCGGCCATGGTCGCCGCCAGCGGCTGGGCGCCGCCCATGCCGCCCAGGCCGGCGGTCAGGATCCACTTGCCGCCGAGATCGCCGCCGAAATGCTGGCGGCCGGCCTCGACGAAGGTCTCGTAGGTGCCCTGGACGATGCCCTGGCTGCCGATA
>CAZEFK010000226.1:0-11161 GCA_964511405.1 uncultured Comamonadaceae bacterium
CGGCGCTCCGCCGCCTCGCGCAGGGCGCCGGCCGTGCGCTGCGGACCGGCCGGCGCGGTGCCGGCGCAGCGCCGGCGCAGCTCGGTGCGGAGATGCGGGTCGTCGCCGGCGTGGAGCCGCAGCAGCAGCGCCACCTTGTCGTCCTCGGGCAGGGCCCGGATCGCCGCCTCGATGTCGGCCGGCGCCGGCGCGGGCAGCGGTGCCGCGCCTTCGGCGGCGGCGACCACCAGGTCGGGGTCGACCGCCAGGAACTCGGCCAGCGCCGCCAGCGGCTCCGACAAGGGGCCGAGGCCCGGCGCCGGCATCACCGCGGCTTCGGGAACCGTGCCCTCCTCGATCCCGATCAGCCACAGCAGGCAGAACAACCGCAGGTCGCCGCCCAGCAGGTCGGCGCGCAGGGGCGCCAGGGCGTCCAGCCAGCCGGCGTCGTCCTCCCAATCCTCCCACGCCGCGACATCCAGCTCGGCGCGCATGATGTCGACGATCACCCACGCGTCGCGGACATGGACGGTGGCGAGCGCCGGGTCGATCGCGAAGCGCTCCAGCGCCTCGGGTTCGAACAGCCGGCGCGGCAGGCGCAGCGCCACGCGCCGGGTGCCCCAGTCGGTCAGGTAGAGGAACAGGTCGAACCGGCGCGCCAGCAGCTCGATCGGATCGACCGTGAGGTCGCCCCAGTCATAGGCGTGGACCAGGCCTGATGCGGTTACCCGCGCGCGGCCGGCGACGGCTCGCAGCTCCGCCTGGGCTGCTTCGTCCAGCGACCGGTCGACGGCCCGGAACTCGAAATACTGATATCCGCTCACACGCTCTGGTTGGCCTGATTCGGCGCGGGCGTCCAGCCGCATTCTGGCCGTTGCCGCCGGGGTTGCCCGGGGCCGTCCGGGCGGTCAGGATAGCATGAGATCAGAGTACATCTGACGAACAAGGAGACCGCCAATGGCCCGACCGCTCCCCTGGCTCTGGGCCGCTGCGCTGGCGCTGACGGCCGCCGCCGGCCCCGCGCACGCCGCCGGCACCCTGACCATCGCCCAGTCCCAGGACCCGGGGTCCTGGGACCCGATCGACACCTTCCTGCTGAGCTGGGGCCAGATCGGCCACGACATCTTCGACGGCCTGGTCCAGCGCGGCGCCGACATGCAGCTCAAGCCGGCGCTCGCGACCAGCTGGGAGGTGCGCGACAACGGCCTGCGCCTGCGCTTCCAGCTGCGCCGGGGCGTGACCTTCCAGGACGGCGAGCCGTTCGACGCCAATGCGGTCAAGTTCACCTTCGACCGCCTGCTCGGGCCCGAGGGCGCCAAGGGCCCGCAGCAGTCCAACTACACCGCCATCGACCATGTCGAGATCCTGGACCCCTATCAGGTCGACCTGGTGCTGAAGCACCCGGACCCGGTGCTGCTGATCAAGCTCGCCGGCTATGGCGGCGTGATCGTGCCGCCCGCCTATATCGGCAAGGTCGGCCACGACGAATTCGCGCACAAGCCGATCGGCACCGGGCCGTTCCAGGTGACCGACTACCGGCCCAAGGAAAGCTTGACCATGGAGGCCTATGCCGGCCACTGGGAAGGCCGGCCCAAGCTGGACCGGGTGGTGCATCGCTTCATCGTCGAGCCCGACACCCAGGCGGCGGAGCTCGAGTCGGGCCGGGTCGACATCGCGACCAACCTGTCGATCAGCCTGGTCCAGGCGATCGCCAAGGATCCCAAGCTGACGGTGGCCAGCGTCACCGGCCCGACCGTCCACGTCCTGCGCTTCAACACCGCCAACGGCATCACCAAGGACCAGCGGGTGCGCCGGGCGCTGATCATGGCGGTCGACCGTGCCGCCATCATCAAGTCGATCCTGCAGGGCAACGGCCAGGAGGTGGCGAGCTTCCAGAGCGCGCTGTCGTTCGGCTACGACCCGCAGCTCAAGCCCCTGCCCTTCGATCCGGGCCAGGCCAAGACCTTGCTGAAGGCATCAGGGGTGCCCGCCGGTGCCCCGGTGCAGCTCGACTTCCCGGGCAACAACACCCTGTTCCGAGAAGTGGCGCAGGCGGTCGCCGCTTATCTCGGCGCCGTCGGTGTCAAGGTCTCGGTCAAGCCCTACGAGCAGAACACCTATACCAACGACATCATCCCCAATGGCAAGACCGGAGAGCTGTTCCAGTTCGGCTGGGGCGGCTGGACCTTCGACTACGACAACACCGCCTATCTGATGTATCACTCAGGCGAGCACTGGAACCCCTACGACAAGGATCCGGTTCTGGACAAGATGCTGGAGGACCAGCGCGGCATCGCCGACCGCGCCGAGCGCGAGAAGGCCCTGCAAGCGATCAGCCGCTACGTCGCCGAGCGCGCCATCGAGATGCCGCTGTACAACCTGAACACCCTCTACGGCATCTCCAAGCGCGTGAAGAACCTGACCCCGCCCGCCGACCAGCGCTTCCGGCTGACCGAGGTGACGGTGGAGTAGCGGCGGATGGGGTTTGGTCCGGCCCTTGCCCCTCCTCCCCTTGTGGGAGGAGGCCGGGTGGAGGGGTGTCCTGGATACGGCCGGTCGGGAGCGCGCGACCGGCGGCGGCCGGTCCCCTCCTCCCACGAAGGGAGGCGGAGAGCGTGCTGACCTTCCTGCTTCGCCGCCTGCTGCAGGCCGGCTTCGTGATCGTCGCGGTCACGCTGCTGGTGGCCTGGGCGGTGCGGCTGTCGGGCGACCCGGCCGTGATGCTGACCCAGGGGGCAGGGTCGGTCACCGCCCAGGACCTGGAGAACATCCGCCGGGCCCTCGGCCTCGACCGGCCGTTCGGGGTGCAGTATCTGGGCTTCGTCACCGGCCTCTTGTCCGGCGACATGGGCAAGAGCTTCATCGGCGGCACCTCGGTCGGCCTGCTGATCGGCCGCGCCCTGCCGCTGACCCTGGGCCTGGCGTTCCTATCGCTGGTGCTGGCGATCGCGGTCTCGATCCCGCTGGGGGTGCAGGCCGCGGTCCGGCGCGGCGGCGCCGTCGACCAGGCGATCCGCATCCTGTCGCTGGTCGGGCTGTCGTTCCCGAACTTCTGGCTGGCGCTGATGCTGGTGCTGGTGTTCGCGATCAGCCTGGGCTGGCTGCCGCCGAGCGGCGCCGACGAGCCTGGCAGCATCCTGCTGCCGGCCGCGACCCTGGCGGTGATCCTGACCGCCACCAATGTCCGGCTGGTCCGCTCGGCGATGCTGGAGACCCTGGCCCAGCCCTTCATCATGGTGGCGCACGCCAAGGGCCTGGCGCGGCGCACGGTTCTGTACAAGCACGCCCTGCGCAACTGCGCGGTGCCGCTGTTGACCTATATCGGCCTGCAGTTCGGCGCCCTGATCGGCAACGTCGTGGTCGTCGAGCGGGTGTTCAACTGGCCGGGCATGGGCAGCCTGGCCTTCGACGCGGTGGCGGCGCGCGACTATCCGGTGGTGCAGGCTGCGGTGACGGTGCTGGCGGCGGTGATCGTGGCCGTGACCCTGGTGATCGATGTGAGCTATGGCCTGGTCGATCCGCGCATCCGCACCTAGCCGCCGGCGCCGCCGGATCGACCTGGAGCTGGCGGCCGGCCTGCTGCTGGCGGGCGGCATGGGGCTGGCCGTGCTGCTGTCCGGGCTGCTGTTCCCCGACGGCGGCGACACCATGGACCTGGGCGCGCGCCTGACCCCGCCGCTCGCCGGCTGGGCCCATGTCCTGGGTACCGATCCCCTGGGCCGCGACGTGCTGGCCCGGATCGTGATCGGCGGACGGATCTCGCTGACCGTGGGCCTGGCGAGCGTGGCCGGGGCCGCCCTGGTCGGCATCGTGGTCGGGCTGGTGGCCGGCTATTACCGCGGCTTGGCCGATACCCTGCTGATGCGCTGGGCCGACGTGCAGCTGGCCCTGCCCTTCATCCTGATCGCGCTGACCTTCACCGCGATCCTGGGCGCCGACCTGTGGACCCTGATCCTGTTCATGGCGGTCGCCCAGTGGGTGCAGTACGCCCGGCTGATCCGCGGCAGCGTGCTGTCGCTGCGCGAGCGCGAGTTCGTGCTGGCGGCGCGGGCCATCGGCGTCAGCGGCCCGCGCATCCTGCGCCACCATCTGCTGCCCAACGCCATCGGCCCGGTGCTGGTGCTGATGACGCTGAACATCGCCAACAACATCCTGCTGGAAAGCAGCCTGACCTTCCTGGGCCTGGGCATCGACCCGACGGTCGCGAGCTGGGGCGGCATGCTGGCCGACGGCCGCACCTATCTGCAGACCGCCTGGTGGGTCACCCTGTTCCCGGGCCTGGCGATCATGGTGACGGTGCTGGGCCTGAACCTGCTGGGCGACTGGCTGCGCGACCGCCTGGACCCGACCGCCAAGGGGTGACCGATGACCGTATCAGTGCTGCTGGACCGCACCCTGCCCCGTGCCCTCGACCGCCTGGTCCAGGATTTTTCCGCATCCGAGTGGCGCGGCGGCCGGGTCGAGGCCTGGCTGTTCGAGGACCAGCCGGCCCGCCGCCGCGCCGAGCGCGAGTTGGCGGCGGCCGGCGTCGCTGCCCGCCTCCGCAGCGCCTACAAGCCGCTGGTCCACGCGTTCCTGGAGGAGATCGAGACGGCCGGCCTGACGGCCGTGACCGTGGCCCTGCCGGAGCCCGAGGCGCGCTTCCGCCTGGAAGCCTTCCCGCTGGCCGGCCTGCTGCCGGTGCCGCTGCGCTTCGGCGCCGGCAGCGCCGAGCACAGCTGCGCGGTGACCCTGGAGCGCGAGGGCCGACCGGCCGAGACGGTTGCGGTGTTCGCGCCCAACCGCCCGCGCGCCGACCCGTTCGGGCGCGCGGCGCCGTCCTGCTGCGGCTGGGTGCGCGCCTGGCACCCCGGCGCCGACGTCCCGAGCCTGGACCAGCCCCTCGCCACCGAGTTCGAGGACGCCTTCGATGCCGTGATGGCCGCCTTGGCCGCCCATCGCTGGCCGACCGCGCCGCCCTTCATGGAGACCCTGGAGATCGCGCTGGCCCTGCCCGGCATCGAGCGGCGGCTGGACTGGGGCGACGAATGCATCAGCACGTCGGAGGCGATGCACGAGGAGCTGTATTTCTCGATCCTGGAGCTGTTCCAGCACCAGGCCGGCCGCGCGCCCGGCGACCGCGGCCTGCAGCCCGGCCAGATCGTGCCCGAGGTGGTGACCGCCGACGGCCCGGCCCGCCTGCATGTCGCGCTGCGCCCCCACGCACCGGCGCCCGAGGCGCCCGCCGAGCCCCTGGACCTGGAGACCGCCGACCGCCCGCTGCTGCTGCGCGAGGTCGCCGCCGCGCTGGCCGCCCTGCCCGGCGAGCGGTTCGAGCACCGCTCGGTCCAGGGCCGGCCGATCCTGGGCCTGGTGCGGCCGGGCGACGGCCCCGGCATCGTGATCACCGGCGCCCAGCACGCCAACGAGACCTCCGGCGTGGTCGGCGCCCTGCGCGCCGCCCGCCGGCTGCTGGCCGAGCACCCGACCCTGCCGCTGGCCGTGATCCCGGTGGAGAACCCCGACGGCTACGCCCTGCACCACCGCCTGCGTCAGTCGAACCCGCGCCACATGCTGCACGCCGCCCGCTACACCGCACTGGGCGACGATCTGGGCGCGCGCGAGGCCGAACCGTTCCACGAGGCCGCCGCCCGTCGCGACGCGGTGGCCCGCGTCGGCGCGCGGCTGCACATCAACCTGCACGGCTATCCCAGCCACGAATGGACCCGGCCGCTCAACGGCTACCTGCCGCGCGGCTTCGAGCTGTGGTCGATCCCGAAAGGCTTCTTCCTGATCCTGCGCCACCAGCCGGGTCTGGCCGCCGCGGCCGAGACCTTCATCGACGCCCTGGCGGCGCGGCTGGCCGAGGATCCGGCCCTGGCGGCGTACAATGCCGAGCTGCTGCGGGTGTGGGCGGCGCATGCCGGCGAGGTGCCGTTCCCGGTACGGCATGGGATCCCGTGCCTGGTGGCGGAGGCGGAGCGGCAGCTGACGCCGTTTCAGCTGATCACCGAGTTTCCGGACGAGACGGTGTACGGGGATGCGTTCCGGCTGGCGCATACGACGCAGATGCGGGCGGTGGTCACTGGAGCGGCCCTGCTCAGAACCTAAAGCCGCCGCCGGGCCGGTCCACGGCCGCCCAGTAGTCGGCTGGTGCCGGAACCCCATCGCGCCACTCGACCCGACGCGCCGGATCCGGCATCTCCAAGCGCGCATGCTCGCCCGGGTCCACGAACGCATACGCGCTGGCCCATGCTTCGATCGCCTGGTCGGCCGAACGCGCCGTGCACGCCACGGTGACCCGTTGGACGAACTCCAGGGCGCGAATGATGGGCCCGGCGTCGCCATGCCGGGACAACGCCCGCAACGCCCCGAGGTAATTCTCCCGGTAGACCGTCGGGATGACGATGCGCGAAAGGCCGCTCGCGACCAGTTCCTTGGTCAGCATGATGCGGCTGACGCGACCGTTGCCGTCCGAGAACGGGTGAACGTCGGTGAGCAGGAAATGAAGCATCAGCGCCCGGCCGAAGGGGTGCCTGACCGTCTGGGTCAGCTTGAAACCCTGACGCAGCGTCCCGACCACCGCGTCCGGGTTCACGAACTGGGTGCCGCCGGCCGTGTTCCGGGCGCGCTTCCACTCGCCCGGCCCGCCCTCCGGACGAGCCGCCATCAGCTCCCGGTGCCGGTCGCGGACCTCGGCGAGAAACTGGTCCGGGTTCAGCTCCGACGGTCGCCGGTCGCCGAGTTCGACCAGCTGGCGATAGGTGGCGAGCACGTCATGCCCGTCGGCGGGCCGCTGCTCGGGAACCACGCCTTTGAACACGATGCGCTCCGCTTCCTTCACGTCGAAGCGCGTGCCCTCGATGTAGTTTGAGAAGTAAGCCTCCACGAAGGCCGCCGCGACCCCAGCTTCGGGGCCGCGGGACCGGTCCGGCAGCTCCGGAAGCGCCACCTCCTCGAGCTTCGCCCGCAGCAGCCGGAGACGCCCCAGGCACGCGTCGTCAATGGGCTCTCCAGCCGCCCGCGCCTGGCCGCGCGCGGTCACCAGATCAGCCTTGCGGGTTCCCAGCAGCGCGCCGATGATCCGGTCGAGCTGCTCGAACTCGTCCCGCAGGGCGAGCAGCGGGGCGAGCATCCGAGCTTCATCCCGCATGCGGTTCAGGTACGCCTCGCCCTCGCGGCTGACCAGGCGCTCCAGCTCCGCTTCGACGCCCGCCGCCCCGACCGTCCATGACGGACCCGTCCGTGCCCGCGATGGCCGCAGGTTGTCCAGGAGCGCGCGGGCCTTCGACGGCATCATCACACCCTTGCCGAGGGGGTAATCGCCCTCCAGCGCGCCCGGCCCGGGCTGGGTCCTGATATCGAGCCCCGGAAGCGCAAACCCACGCCGCTTCTTCGCCCCTGCCACCGCCACGAACAGGTACGCTTGGCCGCCGTCGCCGACGATCGAACGAGCGGCCAGGGCAGAGCGGCCGGACAGCACGCCGCCCGGAACGAGGTGTCCGGCGATCGCGAGCCAGTGCCGCCGCGTGACGACGGGCAGCGGTTCGCCCAGGTTGTCGGTGTAGACACCGGCATAGAGCCGCTGCAACCTGCCCACCTCGGCCTCCCGCAGGATCCGCCGGTCGTGGGCTTCGCCGCCCCCTGTGAAGATGACCTGGTCGGGCATGATCCGTACTTAAGCCGCCATCGGGTGGCCTCATTTTGTCGGAAAACGCGACTTAAGGCCAGGCAGCGTCGGAAAACGGTACTTAAGAGACCAACCCGGCTTCAAGAACGTCGACCGCTGCGGTTCCGTAACGTTCAAGCATTCTATTCCAATATCGATCAAACAAATTGACGTGGTTCCGCAATTGCCTCTTTATTTCTGGAGCCTCCATCTCTCGTGCCGCCCGAAACGCGTACTGGACAAAATTCCGGCTATCACCCCAATGCGTAAACCGCCCGACCAGGACGCGCTTCCTCAACTCCTCAGGCCGAATTCCCCTTTTTGTTGCCGACGCTACATAGCGGCGAATGTTTGTTTTCATTCTTCCATAGAAATTCTTCATGCTCTCAGAGCGGATCAGTATCTTGCTTCCATCAAACGTGAACCCGAGATACTGCATTAGATCTCCACCACAATGAAGGCCAGATGAATTCAAATTGAATATGGTCTTGCAGGTCTTTTCGTCTTTAAATTCAAGACCGACCGCGGATATCTGTGCTTTCGCGTGACTCAATATAATATCCAAATCAACATCAATTGGCAGAACAATCGCAATATCATCGCTATATCGGCGATACGATCCCCAAGCTTGCCGAATATATCTGTTCATTTCCTCATCGAATTCAATCATGGATATATTGGCAAAAATCCCAGACAGAGGAGTTCCCTGAGGAATGCCGAATTTCGATTGGTTTGATTTTATCAATGGCCGAACAATTCTGCGAAAATTGTCAATATCACATATTCTTGCGCCGCGTATCCTCCCAATTGCGCGCTCTATATCTTCTTTATACACGTACTCATATGCCGTGGTCCTCCGGTATATTTTAAACCAATCTGGCGGGAGTCGATCTGACTCAAGAATCGCAAGCAAATTACGCTTCAATACATCATGCCTGATATTGTCGAAAAATCCCGATATGTCCAAGCAAATCACCTGGCAATCACCACGCTTCCGGATTTCATCGAACAAATTCTTCGCAAAAGGAACATTGTACCCGATTCCACCTCTGTAGGCCAATACAACCGGCCCAAGAGACAGTTCACGCAGCCGATGCTCATATGGGCCTTCTATCTTCCGCGCATACAGAGAATAGACCGCGGAATCCCCATGACCGGCATATTTAATTTCCCTTATCTTATCCTTCACCAATGGCGGAAAAACGCTAAAGTCAATTTTTCGGACTTTCCTTTTATATCCCAGCAGAGGGAAAAATGAACGCTTAGCCACCTCTTCTGGCGTTACGTTGAACCCAACGAGATCTTCCGCAGAGATCCGATCATCGAAATGGGTGTAACTTCTGGCCCGAATAGGCCTCGAAGTTACGCGCCGGGGGAGGGTGCCGTTCAACCCTTGAATTCCCCCGGCAGCAGTTACACTGATGTTCCGGCAATGGCCGGCCACGGCTTTAACGGTCTGGCGTATGATTGTGACGCCACCAAGGGAGACCACCTCATGCCGCAAGGGCACTCCGTGATCTGCATCAAGATCGTCGTTGTCATCAACTTCGCTCTTGCGATCCTTAACGGTGTCCCCCCGGGTCCGGCAATGCCCATCCCGAGGCTGAGGTGACATAGGGTCGCTCAATCGGTATGACAAGGTCGAGGCGAACTACCAGAAAGCGTGCGACAAATTTGCCGGCAATTGCTTAGCTCACCACCCTACGGCGGGGCCCGCTCCGAAGGTCGCGTCGTTCCGAAGGATACGCCCCGCGCCTACCTGCCGTACGGGCCGGGAGCGAGCTTTCGAGCGCCTACCCACTTGCTCACGCCGCTAGTTGGTTCCCCCCTACCCACCCCACAAACGCCCGCGCCTTCGCACTTGCCATCCGCCCGGTCGGATACACCGCCCACAGCTCCGCTTCTGGCAGCGCCCACTCCGTCAGCACCGCCCGCACCGCCCCGCTCGCCAGCTCCGGCGCGAACATCCATTCCGAGGCGATCGCCAGGCCCAGGCCGGCCAGCACGGTGGCGCGGATGCCCTCGGCGGCGGTGACGCGCACGCGGCCGGCCAGGGTCACCGACAGCTCGGTGCCGGCGCGCCGGAAGCGCCAGGCGGCACCGCCCGCGCCCAGGCCGAACACCACGGCGGCGTGGTCCGGCAGCTCGGCCGGGGTGGCCGGCGTGCCGCAGCGGTCGAGATAGCCGGGGGTCGCCACCACGCGCCGTGCCGTCGTGGCCAGCTTGCGCGCGGTCAGGGCCGAGTCGGGCATCGGGCCGGTGCGCAGGGCGACGTCGATGCCGGCCTCGACCAAATCGACGAAGCGGTCGTCCAGCACCAAATCGAGGCTCAGGGCCGGATGGGCGGCCAGGAAATCCGGCAGGCGCGGCACGATGTGCAGCCCGGCGAAGGTCGGCGGCGCCGACACCCGCAAGCGGCCGGTCAGGCCGGCGCCGGCGCCGCGGGCGGCGAGGTCGGCCTCGTCGGCCTCCTCCAGGGCGCGGCGGGCGCGCTCGTGGAAGCGCAGGCCGGCCTCGGTCGGCGCCAGGCCGCGGGTCGAGCGCAGCAGCAGCCGCACGCCCAGGCGGTCCTCCAGCTGCGCCACCGCCTTCGACACCGCCGGCTGGCCCAGCCCCATCAGCCGCGCGGCGGCGGAGAACGATCCGGTCTCGATCACCCGCACGAAGGTCGCCATGGCCTGCAGCCGGTCCATCATTCCACTCCGGAATGAATGTTATCGCTTGGCGCAGGCTGCCCTCACCCGGCCGGAATGGGCAAGTCTCGGGGCGTCACCAACCGGGAGAGCCCCCATGTCCCTGCAAGCCAAGCTGGATGCCTTCAAGGCCGACTTCGAGGCCGGCAAGCCGCCCTACAACGCGCCGCGCGCCGCGATCGAGACCATGCACCGCGCCACTGCCGAGCTGATCGCGTCAGGCGCCGCCGGCCGCGCGCTCAATGCCGGCGACCGGGCCCCTGCCTTCACCCTGGCCGATGCCGACGGCCGGCCGGTGTCGTCGGCCGAGCTGCTGGCGCGCGGGCCGCTGGCGGTCAGCTTCTATCGCGGCGTCTGGTGCCCCTATTGCAACATGGAGCTGCAGGCGCTGCAGGCCGCCCTGCCCGACATCCGCGCCGCCGGCGGCCAGCTGGTCGCGATTTCGCCGCAGACCGCGCCCAACAGCCGCAAGTCCATGCGCAACAACGGCGTCGAGTTCCCGATCCTGTCCGATCCGGGCAACCAGGTCGCCGCCGCCT
This sequence comes from uncultured Comamonadaceae bacterium, assembly GCA_964511405.1. Classification (GTDB taxonomy): domain Bacteria; phylum Pseudomonadota; class Alphaproteobacteria; order Elsterales; family Elsteraceae; genus CAZEFK01. The sequence goes on from CAZEFK010000226.1 coordinate 10,860, forward strand.
TCGGCCTGCGCTTTGCCCTGCCCGACTACCTGATCGAGCTGTACAAGGGCTTCAAGAACGACCTGCCCGGGATCAACGGCGACGACAGCTGGACTCTGCCGATGCCGGCGCGCTTCGTGATCGCGCCCGATGGCCTGATCCGCTACGCCGAGGTCAACCCCGACTACACGCGCCGCCCCGAGCCCGCGGACCTGCTGCCGGCGCTCCGCGCCAGCCGGGCCGCGGCCTAAGCCGGGCCGCCGGGCCGGCCGCGGATCAGGCTCACCGCGGCGGCGGCCGCCGCCATCGCCGCGGCGATCGCC
>CAZEFK010000227.1:0-11128 GCA_964511405.1 uncultured Comamonadaceae bacterium
GCGGCCCGCGCCGCTGCCGTCGCTCCGCCGGCGCCGGCGGCCGCTGCCGGCCGGCCCAGCAGCACCGCCAGCAGCACCGGTGCCAGAGCGATCGCGCCATAGGCCAGCGCCGAGACGCGCCAGCCCTGGGCCTGGATCAGGCCCTGCCCCAGCGGCGCCAGCCCGAGCACGCCGACCGAGCCGACGCCCGACACCAGCCCCAGCAACTGGCTGCGGCGGTCCGGCGCCGCCGCCCGCGACACGGCGCCCAGCAGCACGCCGAAGCCGGTGCCGGCCACGCCGATGCCGGTCAGCACGCCGATCCCGAGGTCCAGGCCAGCCACCCCGCCCGCCACCGACATCAACCCCAGACCGGCGGCGTAGAGGAGCCCGGAGCCGACCAGCACCGGGCGCGGCCCGAAGCGGTCGCCCAGCGCGCCCAGGACCGGCTGGCTCAGCCCCCACATCAGGTTGTGCAAGGCCAGGGCAAAGCCGAACGATCCGGCGGAGATCGCCAGGTCGGCGGCGACGCTCGCCTGGAACAGCCCGAAGCATTGGCGCAGCCCCATGGACACCGCCATGATCGCCGATGCGGTGGCCACGATGACCGGGAGCCGCGAAGACGGAGGGTGGAGCGGGGCTGTGGGCATGTCGGCCTCCCATAACGGAATCGCCCGCAGCTTACCGGGGCCCGCACCGGCCGATGTCGACTTGTCGGTATAGCTGCGCCGGCCTGGCACCAGCTATGCGGCTTTTGCTGGTGACAGCCCGGCGGCGGCAGGGTTCGATAGCGCTCTCGGAGGGAGCTTGCCGATGGCTCACGACGCTGCCGCCACGCGCCGCCGCATCCTGGAGGCGGCCGACACGCTGTTCTATGACCGCGGCGTGCAGGCGGTCGGGGTCGACCTGATCGCCGAGGCCGCCGGCGTCACCAAGCGCACGCTCTACTATCATTTCCGCAGCAAGGACGACCTGATCGCCGCCTATCTGGCCGAGCGCGACGAGCCGACCCTGGAGCGCTACCGGGGCTGGCTGGCCGGCGCCGGCGAGCCCCTGGGCGACCGGGTCGAGCGCATGTTTCAGCGCCTGGCGGCGTCCGCCGCCGATCCGAAGTGGCGGGGCTGCGGCTTCCTGCGCACGGCCGTGGAGCTGGCCGACCTGCCCGGCCACCCGGCCCGGCATGTCGCCTCGGCCCACAAGAAGCGCTTCGAAGCCTGGCTGGCCCAGGAGCTGCGCGAGGCCGGCACGCCGGACGCCGCGTCCCGGGCCCGCAGCCTGATGGTGGTGCTGGACGGCGCCATCCTGCAGCTGATCGTCCACAAGGACGCGGGCTACGCCGCGACCGCGGCCGCCCTGGCGCGGACGATCGTCGAGCCGCCGCCCCCGTCGATCGGCCGAGCGCAGGCCCCGTCGAGACACCGCGTCGCCTCGGCATGAATGGATCCGGCCGGCGCCGTCGCCTATAACCGGTCCATGTCAACCGGACCGACGTCGACGCGGGTGTGCGGCGCCTGCACCTTGTGCTGCGGACTCTACGCCGTGCCCGAGATCGCCAAGCCCGAAGGCCAAGGGTGCCGGCACTGCAGCGCCGCCGGCTGCGGCATCCACGCCACGCGCCCGCAGTCCTGCCGCAACTTCGAATGCTTCTGGCTGATGGACCCGGACTTCCCCGAGGACCTGCGCCCCGACCGCTCGGGCGTGGTCGCCTATTTCAACGGCGACGACCATGACGCCGTGGTGCTGCAGCTCGACCCCGAGCGGCCCGACGCGCTCGCCACCGGGCCCGCGGCCGAGCTGCTGTCCGCCCTGCTCGGCCGCTTCGACCCGGTGTTCGTGGTCTGCGGCAACGAGCGGATGATGCTGAGCCGGCGCGCCGACGGCGCCTCAGGCGCCCGTGGCGCCTGAGGCTTACAGCAGCGGCGCCACGATCTTCTGGTATTCGCCGCTCGCCTTCATCGCCGCATAGCGCTCCTGCATCTTGGCGATGAGATCAGGCGCCACGTCCTTGGTCGCGAAGATCCAGAACGGTGTGCGCAGCACCGGATTGCCGATCACCAGAGTCGAGGGCTCTTCGCCTGCTTGCTTCCAGCTGAAGCGCGCGATCTGCTTGGCGGTGAACCAGGCGTCGACCCGCTGCGTCGCCAGCAGCTTGGCCGCCGTCACTTCGGAATTGGCGGGATTGACGCCCGCGATGCCGTGCGCGCCCAGGAACATGGCCGGGGCGCCGGCGTTGGTCGCGGCGATCTTGGCCAGCCCCTTGGCCTCGTCCAGCGAATTGATCGGCGGCGCCGGCGCGCGGGTCGCGAAGACGAAGGCGTCATCGGCGATTTCCGCGATCCAGGTGAATTTGTCCTCGCGCTCGGGAGTCCGGGCCAGGTCGACGATGATGTGATTGCCGTCGCGCGCCTCGTCCAGCATGCGGGCCACCGGCATCGCCTGGATCTGCGGCTCGAGGCCGGCGCCCGCCGCCAGGGCGCGCGCCAAGTCGATCGCCGGGCCCTTCACCGCGGTGCCATCCACGAACACATAGGGCGCCAGCGCCGCGGCGACGAAAACCGGCGGTTCGGCGCGCGCCGGCCAACTCAGGACGGCCATCAGGGCGGCGGCCAGCAGCATGCGCATCGTTATCTCCCGCGTCCGTCGGTCCACACCCACCGACGCTGAACCGTGGCCGTTGAAGAAAATGCTAACACGCAAGACGCCTACGCAGTCCCGCGTAGCAGGCGGCCGGCGCATCCCCGCGCCGACGCCGACGCCGGCGTGATAAGACGGCCGCCATGCCTGCCGTCCTCGCCGCCGCCCAGTGCCTGCTCTGCTTTGTCCTGCTGCTCGCCGCCGCCCCGGCCGGCGCCGAGGAGATCATCCACGCCGCCGGATTCCCGGTCGTCATCTGGACGCCGCCGGACCCGATCGCGCCGCCGCCGGTCATCGTCTATTCCCACGGGCTGCATGGCTGCGCCACCCAGTCGGCCTTTCTGACGCGCGCCCTCGCCGATGCCGGCTACCTGGTGGTGGCGCCCAACCATCGCGATGCCACCTGCGCGCTTGGCGGCGGAGCACCGGCCGCCGAGTTCGCCAATGCCCGCGACCGGGCCCAGGACGTCCGGCGGGTGGTCGCGGCCCTGGCGACCGATCCGCGCTGGCGCGACCGCGCCGATTGGCTCCGGCTCGGCCTGGTCGGCTACAGCCTGGGCGGCGACGCGGTGCTGGACCTGGCCGGCGCCGTGCCGGATGCGGCGCTGCGCGGCGTGCGGGCGGTGGTGGCGCTGGCACCCTATAGCCGGACCCTGATCGCGCAGGGCGCGCTGCGCCGGCTGCGGGTGCCGGTCATGTATCAGGGCGGCGCCCGCGACGACGGCACCACGCCCTGGCTGGTCCGGCCGGGCGGCAGCTACGACCAATCGCCGGCCCCCAAGGCCTATGTGGAACTGGCCGGCGTCGACCACGGCGCCTGGACCGATGCCGAGCCCGTGGCCCACGGTCCCGCGGCCGCCTATGCCCTGGCCTTCCTCGACCACTATCTGCGCGGCGCGCCGCCGGCCGACGTGCTGACCCGGCCGCTCCCCGGCGTCACCGCCCTGCGCTACCAGGCCGGCGACCGCCGGGTGCAATTTCCCTAAGGTCAGGGCGCCTGCAGGCCGCGCGCCCACTGCGCGAGGTCGGCGGCCGAGCGGGCGCCCGCCGTCCGGCCCAGCTCGCGGCCGCGCCGGGCCAGCACCAGGGTCGGGATGCTGCGCACCCCGAATCGGCCGGCGAGATCGGGCGCTTCGTCGACATTCACCTTGACCAGGCGCACCGCCGGCTCCAGCTCGCGCGCCGCGCGCTCGAACTCCGGCGCCATCGCCTGGCACGGACCGCACCAGGGCGCCCAGAAATCGATCAGCAGGGGCAGGTCGCTGTTCGCGGCGTGCCGCTCGAAGCGCTGGGCGTCGAGCGGCACGGGTTGACCGTCGAACAGCGGGGCGTGGCACTGGCCGCAGCGGCCGCCCGCCGCCAGCTTGGCCCGCGGCACCCGGTTGACCGTGTCGCACCGCGGACAGACGACATGCAGAGGTTCGCTCATGTCCCATGACATGGGCGCGGGATGGTCCGGCCAAAAGGGCGGACGGAGATCGGCGGCGCCGGTGCTAGTCTCCGTGCCGACCTGGAGACTCCGATGACGACCGCCACGCTCGACATCAGCCCCGCCACCCGCGACCTCTACCGGCGCTCGCTGGTCTGGGATGCCCATAGCTGCCTGCCGCTGGCGCCCGACGTCGACGTCGGCGTGCTCGACCGCCATCGCCGGGCCGGCATCGACTATGTCTCGATCAATGTCGGCATGGACTTCAACCCGGTCCGGCAATGCATCCGCGTCCTGGCCGCGTTCCGCGACTGGATCCTGCGCCACCCGCAGGACTACGCCCTGGTCGGCACGGTGGCGGAGCTGGAGGCGGCGCGGGCCGCCGAGCAGCTGGCGGTGTCGTTCGACCTGGAAGGCACCGACATGCTGGAGGGCGACCTGGCGATGCTGCGGCTCTACCGCGACCTGGGCGTCCGCCAGCTGCACGTCGCCTACAACCGCGACAACGCGGTCGGCGGCGGCTGCCACGGCGCCGACGTGCCGCTGACCGACTTCGGCCGCCAGGTCGTGGCCGCGGTCAACGCGCTCGGCATCATCATGGACTGCAGCCACACCGGCCACCGCACCAGCCTGGACATCATGGCCGCCTCGACCAAGCCGGTGGTGTTCAGCCATACCTGCGTGCACGCCTTGCAGGCGCATCCGCGCAACGTCCGCGACGACCAGATCGACGCCTGCGCCGCCACCGGCGGCGTGGTCGGCATCACCGGGGTCGGGCTGTTCCTGGGCGATCCCGAGGCCGGATCGGCAGCCATGGTCCGGCATCTGGACTATATCGCCCAGCGGGTCGGGCCCGGCCATGTCGGCATCGGGCTCGACTTCAACTTCATCGACCGGTGGCCCGACCGGCCCGACGGGTTCGTGGCCGCCGACTGGTGGCCGCCCGGCCAGGGCTATGGCAGCGGCCTGCGGTTCGCCCGGCCCGAGCAATTCGCAGAGATCGCCGACGGCTTGGCGGGCCTCGGCTGGTCCGAGGACGCGATCGTCGGCGCGCTCGGCGGCAACTTCCTGCGGGTGGCGCGGGCGACCTGGCCCGGTTGAGGTCCACTCAACCGGATCGCGCACGACTCTCGCTTGCTGGACGCGTCCAGGCAGCCGAGTCTCCCGGTGGAGGGGAGACCCGTATGTCCGCCGAAAAATTCAACGCCGACCGCGCCGCCGACTATGACCGCCAGGCCCGTATCGCGCTTGCCGGCTATGAGGCGATGCATGAGCTGACCGGCGGCCTGCTGCGCGCCGCCTTGGGTCCCGACACCGAGCGGTCGCTGCTGATCGCCGGCATCGGCACCGGGCAGGAGGTGCTCGTGATGGCGCCTGAAGCGCCGCGCTGGCGCTTCGTCGCGGCCGACCCGTCACCGGCCATGATCGAGATCGCCCAAGCCCGCCTGGCCGAGCGCGGGCTCCTGGACCGCACGACCTTGGTCGCCGCCGAGGTCGCCGGCCTGCCGCCGGACCGCCATGACGGCGCCACCCTGATCGGGGTCCTGCATCATCTCAAGGGCGACCACGCCAAGCAGGCGATCCTGGCGGCCATCGCCGAGCGCCTGCACCGCGGCGCCCCGTTCGTCCTGGCCGGCAATTGCGGCGACTACCAGGCCGAGCCGCTGTTGCTCGCAGCCTGGCGCGACCGCTGGCGCAGCCACGGCGTGCCGGAGGCCGACATCGAGGCGAAGTTCGCCCGCATCACCCGCGACGTCGATCCGCCGCGCTCCGAGGCCGCGGTGCAGGCGCTGCTGGCAACGGCCGGGTTCGGTCCGCCGCGCCGGGTGTTCTCGAGCCTGTTCTGGGGCACTTGGCTGGCTTACCGGTGTTGAGCTACATCGGGGCATGCCGCTCCTGGAAGTCGCCCTGCGCGGCGGCGCCGTCACGCTGCTGCTGCTGTTGGCCGCCCGCCGGCTGCTGCCCGGCCGGACGGCGACCAGGCTTTACGCTGGCCTGTTCGACCTCAGCGCCGCCGCGTTCGTGGTCGAATCGGCATCGCCCCTGGCGCAGCTGCATGCGGCCTGGCTGATCCCGCTGCGCGTGGCCGCGACAGGCGCCCCGGCGCTGCTGTGGCTGGTCGCCACCGCCTGTTTCGACGATAGCGGCCGCCCGGCGCGGCGCCGCGAACTCGCCTGGCTCGGCCTGCTCGCCTTGGGCGCGCTCGCCCTGGCGGCGCGGACGGCGGCGCTGTGGGCGCTGGTCGATGCCGTGGCGCTGCTGTTCCTGGGCTTGACCGTCGCCGCGGCGCTCAACGGCCACGCCGCCGATCTGCTCGAGGGCCGCCGGCGGTTCCGTGTGGCCCTGGTGGTCGCGATCGCGCTGTTCGGCGCCGGCATCATCGTCAAGGGCCGGCTGCCCCATGGCGGCCCGGCCACGGCGACGGCGCTGTCCCTGGTCATCGCCGGTGGCCTGCTGGCGCTGGCCGCCGTGGTCGCCTGGATCGAGCTGGGGCCGGCCCCCGTGCCGGCACCCGTGCCGGCGCCCCTCCCTGCCACGGGCCAACCGCCGCGCCCGCCGCCCGAGCCGGAGCCGCCCGGCGAGGCGGCGCTGGCGGCCCGCGTCCTGGCCGTCATGACGGACGAGAAGCTTTATCGCGAGGAGGGCTTCGGCATCGCCCGGCTGGCGGCGCGGCTCGACGTCCCCGAATACCGGGTGCGCCGGGCCATCAACGGCCAGCTCGGCCATCGCAACTTCACCAGCTTCGTCAACGGCTACCGGCTCGCCGACGTCACCGCAGCCCTGGCCGACCCCGGCCAGGCCGCCGTCCCGATCCTGACCATCGCCCTCGACGCCGGCTTCCAGTCGGTCGGGCCCTTCAATCGCGCGTTCAAGGCCCACGCCGGCATGACGCCCACCGACTATCGGCGTCAAACCCTGGGACTGCTGGCCGATTCCGGAATCGGCCAGCCGGGTTCCGAGCGCGGCGCGTCGATCGCCGGCACCTGACCGACCCTGGCAGTGCTCCGACACCGGTTCCGGATCCCGCCATGACCATCATCCAAGCCATCCTGACCTATGCCCTGCCAGCCGTCGTCGTCCTCGCAGCGATCGAAGCCGCCGTGCTGGCCGCCGTCGCCGGCCGCCCCTATGACTGGCGCGCGTCCTTGGCCTCGCTCGCCGATGCCCTCGCCCGCGACTATGTCGTCTACAAGCTGCTGCCGCTCAGCCTCGCCGCCCCGGTCATCGGCTGGGCCTGGCGCCATCGGATCGCCACCATTCCGGTCGATTCGGTCGCCACCATCGCAGTGGTCTTCATCGGCCAGGATTTCTGCTACTATTGGTTCCATCGCTGCAGCCACCGGGTCCGGTGGTTCTGGGCAAACCATGCCGTTCACCATTCGACCAACCAGCTGAACCTGTCGGCCGCCTACCGCTTCGGCTGGACCGCACGGCTGGCCGGTACGAGCGTGTTCTATGCGCCGCTGGTCTGGCTGGGGCTCCCGCCCCGGGCGGTGTTCACCACGCTGGCCCTGAACCTGCTGTACCAGTTCTGGCTGCACGCCACGTGGGTCCCGAAGCTCGGCTGGCTGGAGCTGGTGCTGAACACGCCGTCGCACCATCGTGTCCACCACGCCGCCAATCCCGAGTACCTGGACGCCAACTATGGCGGCGTGCTGATCGTCTTCGACCGGCTGTTCGGCACCTTCCGGGCCGAGCGCGCCGACCTGCCCTGCCGGTACGGTCTGGTGACGCCGCTGCGCACCAACAACCCGATCAAGATCGCGCTCCATGGCTGGCTGGCGCTGGCGCGCGACCTGGTGCACGCCCCGTCGTGGCGCGAGCGCGCCCTCTGCCTGTTCGGCCCGCCCGGCCGGCGGCCGGCTGCGGCCGTCGTCAGCCCAATGCCGCGTCCATCAGCGGCGCTGCCTCAGGCCGGAATGGATTGAGGATCGCGATTCAGGGCTTGCCCCGCCCGGCGGCTGCCGCGATCAATCGACGCTTGGACGTTGGGGGGCCGCCATGCTGTCGCTGATCCTGGCCGTGCTGTTCTTCGGGGGCATCCATCTGGGGCTGGCCGGGACCCGGCTGCGCGACCGGGCGACCGCGGCCCTGGGCGAGCGGGGCTATCGGGCGGCCTTCTCGATCGCGTCGGCCGGCGGCCTCGTCTGGCTGATCATCGCCTACAATCGCGCCCCCTATGTCGCGACCTGGGGCAATCCCGAGTGGTGGAAGCCGATTGCCGTCGTCCTGATGCTGCCGGCCTTCCTGCTGGTGGTGATCGGCCTGACCACGCCCAACCCGACCTCGGTTGCCCAGGAGAGCCGCCTGGCCCGGCCGCCGGACGGCATCCTGCGGGTGACCCGGCACCCGTTCCTGACCGGCGTCGCGCTGTGGGCGATCCTGCATCTGGTCGCCAATGGCGACCTGGCGTCGCTGCTGTTCTTCGGCCAATGGGCGGTGGTGGCGCTGGCCGGCACCGTCTCGATCGACGCCAAGCGGCTGCGCCTGGTTGGTACCGCCGCCTGGGCGCCGTTCGCCGCCGCAACGTCGATCCTGCCGTTCGGCGCCATCGCCGCCGGCCGCAACCGGCTGGCCCTGGGCGAGATCAAGGCCTGGCAATGGCTGGCGGCGATCGCGGCCTACGCCGTGGCGCTCGGCGGACATGGGCCGGTCGTCGGGGTATCGCCGTTCCCGAACTGAGCCTTCGCGCAAGCCGGCATTTCGCGCTGCAGCATCTGCCGGTATGGTGAGGCGGGAGGTAACGGACGTGGCGATCGAAGAGTGCGCAGCTCCGGCCGGGACAATGGAGGCGGCCGGCGACCCGCCGCCGGCCTATCTGGTGTTCGGACGAAGCGAATGGGCGACGCTGCGGTCGAACACGCCGCTGACCCTGTCGGAACCGGACATTAAGGCGCTGCGCGGCCTCAACGAGCCGACCGCGCTGTCCGAAGTCGTCGACATCCATCTGCCGCTGTCGCGGCTGCTCAACCTGCATGTCGCCGCGGCGCGGACGCTCGGCCGGGTCAAGGACGCCTTCCTCGGGCGGCCGGCCGGCAGCCCGCCCTACATCGTCGCCGTGGCGGGCAGCGTCGCCGTGGGCAAGAGCACCTTCGCCCGACTGCTGCGCCTGATCCTGTCGCGCTGGCCCGACCATCCCAGGGTCGAGCTGATCACCACGGACGGCTTCCTCTACCCCAACCGGGTGCTTGAGGCGCGCGGCCTGATGCGGCGCAAGGGCTTTCCCGAAAGCTACGACCTGCGCCGCATGATCCAGTTCCTGTCGCGCGTCAAGGCGGGCGAGCCGGAGGTACCGGCGCCGGTCTATTCGCACTTCGCCTATGACGTGCTGCCCGGCGAGGAGCAGGTCGTGCGCCAGCCCGACGTGCTGATCTTCGAGGGGCTGAACGTGCTGCAGGCCGCTGACAGCGCGCCGGTGGTGGCCTCGGACTTCTTCGATTTCTCGGTCTATGTCGACGCCGCCGAAGCCGACATCGAAGCCTGGTACGTCGAACGCTTCCTGCTGCTGCAGCAGACCGCGTTCCGGCGGCCCACGTCCTACTTCCACCACTATGCCGACCTCAGCCCGGAGGCCGCCCGCGGCGTGGCGCGCGAGATCTGGCGCGACATCAACCTGGCCAACCTGCGCCAGAACATCCTGCCGACGCGCCAGCGCGCGCGCCTGGTGCTGCGCAAGCGCGCCGACCACTCGGTCGGCGAGGTCTGGCTAAGGCAGACCTGAGGCGGCGGCCGGTTCGGCGGCGGCCAGTTCGGCGGCGGTTGTGAGGTCGGCGACGAACGCGCCATAGGCGGCGTGGCGCGCCGCGCGGTCGGGGATCCGCAGCAACGCACTGGGATGCACCGTGACCACGCCGACGGCACCGTCCTCGATCGGAATCGGCCGTCCGCGCTCGCGCGCGATCGTGGCGGTCCGGCCCAGCCCGGCCCGAACCGCCGTCGTGCCCATCAGGACGACGACCCGCGGCCGCACCGCCTGCAGCTCGATCGCCAGCCAGCGGTGGCAGGCCACCACCTCGTCGGTCGCCGGCTTCTGGTGGATGCGGCGCTTGCCGCGGCGCTCGAACTTGAAGTGCTTGACGGCATTGGTGACATAGAGCCAGGACCGGTCCAGCCCGGCCTCGGCCAGCGCCCGGTCCAGCATCTGGCCGGCGGGGCCCACGAACGGCCGGCCGGCCACATCCTCCTGGTCGCCAGGCTGCTCGCCGACCAGCATGATCCGCGCCGTCGCCGGGCCTTCGCCGAACACCGTCTGCGTCGCTGCGGCCCAGAGCGGGCATGCCCGGCACTGCGCCGCGTCGGCAGCCGCCTCGGCCAGCATCCCGGCGGATCCGGCATCTCTCGGCAAACTGGTGTCCATGGCTCGTCCCGGCCAGGCAACGGCCGGACGGCGGCGTCCGGTTCCCCGCCGCTATCGCGTCCGGGACGATCGTGTCGGTGTCGGGGCCGGCGTCCGCTGGGCCAGTTCGGCCACCTTCTTCTGGGCTTCGGGATCGCCGTCCTGGGCGGCGCGCCGGTACCACTCGGTCGCCCGGCCGCGGTCGGTGGTCACGCCCAGGCCGTTCTCGTACAGATAGCCCAGATTGTATTCAGCGCCGGCGATGCGTTGCTCGGCCGCCGTGCGGAACCAGCGGATCGCCTCGGGGAAGTTCTGGGCAACGCCACTGCCCTCGGCATAGGCCAGACCCAGATTGTAGGCGGCCGGCGCGTGGCCGCGGTCGGCGGCCGTGCGGTAGAGCCGCACCGCCGTCTCGGCATTGCGGGCGACGCCCAGGCCCTGCTGGTACAGCACGCCGAGATTGTAGATGGCATTGGTATTGCCGGCATTCGCCGCGCGCTGGAACAGCTGGGCCGCGGCCTGATAGTCGGCGGGCCCGCGCGCGCCGTTGACGAGCGCGAGGGCCTGCCGGTCGAGATCCTCCGGCGTGGCGCCGTCGGGCACCACGACCGGGGTGGCGGCCATCGGCGCAGCGGCGGGGGGCGGCTGCGGCGCGCTCGGCTGAACCGGCGCTGGCGTGAACGAGGTCGGCGGCGCGTCCGCGCTCGCCGTTGCGGCAGGCGCCGTCGCTGCTGCCGGCGGCGCCGGGG
>CAZEFK010000228.1:0-11023 GCA_964511405.1 uncultured Comamonadaceae bacterium
CGGGGAACCGGGCCGGCGCGACCGTCGACCTCGGGTTTCGCGTGCTGGCGCGCCAGAGCACACGCCAAAGACAGGGAGTCCCACGATGAAAGCCTGCGTCCTGCATGCCCCCGGCGACCTTCGCATCGAGGACCGGGCGACCCCGCCGCTGGCGCCGACCGATGTCCTGGTGCAGATCGGCGCCGGCGGCATCTGCGGCTCCGACCTGCACTATTTCCAGCATGGCGGCTTCGGGACCGTGCGTCTCCAGGAGCCGATGATCCTCGGCCACGAGGTTGCCGGCACCGTGGTCCAGGTCGGCAGTGCGGTCACGCGCCTGAAGCCCGGCGACCGCGCCGCGATCAACCCGAACCAGCCCTGCGGCCGCTGCCGGTCGTGCCTGTCTGGGCGCGCCAATCTTTGCCTCGACGTCCAGTTCTATGGCAGCGCCATGCGCTTCCCTCATGTCCAGGGCGCCTTCCGCCAGGCGCTGGTCGCCAGCGAGTCGCAGGTCGTCGCCTTCGACGCGGCGATCGACACGACCGAAGCCGCCTTCGCGGAACCCCTGTCGGTCGGGCTGCACGCCGTGACCCGCGCCACGTCCGTGGCGGGGCGGCGGGTCCTGATCACCGGATGCGGTCCGATCGGCGCCCTCGCGGTCGCGGCGGCCCGCGCGTTCGGCGCCCGCGAGATCGTGGCCGCCGACCGGATGGCGGCGCCGGTCAAGGCCGCGCGCGCCATGGGCGCCGACCGCGCGGTGAATCTGGCGGAGACGCCTGATGCCCTCGGCGGCTACGCGGCGGACAAGGGGTATTTCGACGTCCTGCTCGAATGCTCGGGCAGCGAGCAGGCGCTGCGCACCGGCTTCGAGCTGGTGCGGCCGGGCGGCACCATCGTCCAGCTCGGCCTGGGCGGCGACCAGTCGTTGCCCATGGCGCTGCTGGTCACCAAGGAGCTGGAGCTGCGCGGCTGCTTCCGCTTCCACGAGGAATTCGGCTGGGCGGTCGAGTTCATCGCCGAGCGGCGCATCGACGTCCGGCCGCTGCTGACCGACGTGATCCCGTTCACCGATGCCCCCCGGGCCTTCGAGCTGGCCCGCGACCGCACCCGCGCGATGAAGGTGCAGCTCAGCTTCGCCTGATCGGCCCGCCGGCGCCGGGGATCACTCCCCGGCGGCCACCGGCGCCACCTCCAGCCAATCGCGCCACAGGCAGATCAGGGCGGCCATGGTCGCCGGGCCCAGGAACAGGCCCAGTAGGCCGAAGGTCTCGACCCCGCCCAGGATGCCCAGCAGCACCCACAGGAACGGCAGCCGCACGGCGCCGCCGATCAGCACCGGCCGGATGACGTGGTCGGCGACGAACAGCACCAGCATGCCGAATCCGATCAGCACCGCCGCTTCGACCGGCTTCGACTGGACCAGCAGCACGCCCGCGGCGCTGGTGAACACGACCGGGGCGCCGAACGGGATGATCGCCAGCACGCCGGTCACCGCCCCCAGCATGGCGGCATGGGGCACGCTCAGCACGGCGTAGGCGATCCCGAGCACCAGCCCTTCCCCGAGGCCGACCAGGACCAGGCCGTTGACCGTGCCATGGACGGCGGCCACCACATGCTCGGCCAGGCCTTCGCCACGCTGGCCCAGCAACTCGACCGTCAGGCGCAGCAGGCGCTGGGCCAGCGCCCGGCCGTCGCGGAACAGAAAGAACAGCGTCAGCAGCATGAACGCGAACACGGTCAGGCGCTGGGCCGCGAGCAGCCCGACATCGCGGGTCCAGCCGACCATGGTCGCGGTGCTGGCATGGCCGAACAGCGCCCGCGCCGCCTCCGGGTCGCTCAGATTGTCGCGCCACCAGCCGGCCAGCGTGCTGCCCAGGCCGGGCAGATGCTCGACCCAGTCCGGCACCGGGATCCCGGTGCGCTGGACCTCGTTGGCCAGCCGCACCAGAAGCCGGGCCTCGCGCGCCACCTCGGCGATGCCGAAGCCCAGCGGCACCACGAACACGACGCCGATCGCCAGCGTCCCCAGCAGCGGGCACAGCCAGCGCCCCCGCCGTTCCGGCACGACGCTACACAGCCGCCCGTAGAGCGGCCAGCTGGCGATCGCGAACACGCCGGCCCAGACCAGCGCCGGCAGGAACGGGCGCAGGATCCACGACCCCAGCAGCACCAGCAGGACGCCGACCACGACGCGCGCGATGCGCTGGCCAGGCCGGCCGGAGCCGGGCGGCGGCAAGGTCGTCATCTCGTGGTTTATGCCTGCTGCCGCCATGCTGTCCTCCCGGTCGCGGCGCGGATCATAGTAGGGATCGCGCGGGCCGAGCTATGGAGATTGCCGATGACCGCACCGGACGACGACAGCTTCGAACTATACGACCTGCGGGTCGAAGTGGTGGCGCCGCCCGGCGCTACCCTCTATTGCGGCCGCGCCGGCGACCAGTTCGAGCTGCGCGGCGAGATGCTGCACCTGCCGCCGGGCCAGGGCTTCTCGATCTATTCGCTGGGCGCCCTGCTGCCGCTGCTGGCGGCCAAACAGCGCGTGACCGACCCCAACGACTGGATGTCGACCGACGCCGAGGTCGCCTGCCCGGACCCCAACTGCCCCAGCCGCTTCCGCATTACCCGCATCGGCCGCCGCCGGTTCCGCCACGCCGAAACGACCGCGGTGCCGCTGGCCAAGCGCGACTGACCTCATTCCTGCTCGACGAAGGCGCGCATCTGGCGGGCGGTGCGCAGCAGGTGCCGGCGCTTGAGCCGCGCCTGCAGATAGCGGTTGAGCGCGGCCCACAGCACGGGCGCCGCCTCGGGCACCGCGGCGGCCTCGGCGGCGACCGCGGTCAGGGTCTTGATCCGGTGCACCGCCAGGATGAAGCGGTCATAGCCGTGGTCGAACAGCTTGTCGGTTTCCTCGGCCAGGAACGCGGCCGGGTCGGCGACCGCCCAGCCCGACCGGTCAGCGGCTGGATTGCGATAGCCGACGTTGCGGCCGAGGAAGCAGGCCATCTGCAGCAGGCCGGCGGGCCATAGCGCCGGCGTCGCCGACGCCGCCCGGCGCAGGGCGTTGGCGAAGGTCAGGCCGTGCGTGAAGTCCAGCCAGCCGACATTGTCGGCGAGCTTGCCGTCGGTCGCCACGAACACCTGCTCGTCGGCGTCGAGCAGCGCCGCCGCCAGGGCCTCCAGCAGCACCCGATAGATCGCCGCCGGCTCATGGCGGCCCGACCAGCCGGCCACGACGGCCATGGCGCGGGCGGCGTTGCAGCCGTCCAGCGCCGCGACCGCCAGCGGCTCGGCGGCGGCCGACTCGGCCCCCCATTGGGCGAGCCGGGCGGCATAGCTGCGGAATTCCGGGATCAGGTTCTCGCGGCTGGCATAGACCAGGCTGCGCGCCAGGGCGAACAGCACCGGCGCCGCCACGTCGCGGCCCAGTCGGCCGATCAGCTCCGGCGCCTTCACCGCATAGATCAGCGAATGGCCGAAGTCCTGGTAGTGGGCCAGGGCCGCCCGCGCCAAGGCGGGACCGACGTCCGCGCCGGTGTCGAGCGCGCCGCGCAGCCGGGCGACGGCGCCGGCCTCGTCCTGCGCCTCGACCGCGGCCACGAACGCGTCTTCGGACCAGGGCGCCGTGCCGTCCGGGAATGGGTACCGCCGGCCGCCGCTGCTATCGTCGGCGATGTGCGACAGCACCTCGACCAGTGCCGCCAGCCGGCGGTCGGGATCGAGGCCGGGCCGTGCCGCCAGCGCCAGCCAGTCGGCGGCACCGGCAAAGGCATGGGTCATGCCGAATTCCAGCCGCTCGGCGCCCCACGCCACGGCCCGGCGCACGGCATCCAGCGGATCGGCCCCGATGCGCACCAACCGCGCCGTCTCGCGCGCCAGCCGCGGCTCGTCCTGATCGTCGAGGGCCGCTGCGACCGCAGCCAGGATCGCCTCACGGCGCTCGGCGAGCGGCGGCTCGGCGAGGTCGAGCCAGATGCGGCCCTCGGCGACCCGCGTCGGATAGCGGCGCAGCCGGTCGCCGCCGACCAGCGTCGCGCCGCTGTCCAGGTCGAACTTCCAATTGTGCCAGTTGCAGGTGAGCACGCAGCCCTCGAGCGTGCCCTCGCTCAAGGGATAGCCTTCATGCGGGCAGCGGTTGGCCGATGCATAGAGTTGCCCATCGGCCCGCAGCACCAGGATCTGGCGCCCGTCGACCCGGACGACGGTACGGGTGCCATCCGCCAAGTCGGCGTCGGCCAGGATCGGCGTCCAGGTCATGAGCTCCCTCCGCGTGCCGCTATCGGCGCGGCGGCGCCGACTGCTTCAGCAGCTGATTGGCCAAATCGTCGACCTCGTCGGGCTGGCCCGGCTTGCGGGCCGCCGGGCCGCGCGCTTGGGCCGGGCCCAGCCGGCTCTGGACTTCGGCCTGGGTCGGCTGGTGCTGACGGCCGCCGACGATCGGCGCCGGCGGCCCGATATCCGGGGTCAGGGTCGACTCGCCGGGCAGCGCGCCGGGCGCGAGCGTGCTCGTGCCCGGCGTCTGTGCCGCCGCCGTGCCGGCCGCGGTGATCACCGCGAGCCCCAGCAATGCGCCGTTCAGCCTGGTCATGATCGTCATCCTTGCCTTATGAACGGAGTGCTTTCTACCACGTGTGATACGGCCGACATGACTGCAACCCCGCTGCCCTGGCGTCCCGATGGCCTGTTCGACCGCCTGCGCCAGGCGGCCGGGGTCGACTGGCGGCGCTATGTCGACCATGACTTCGTCCGCGCGCTGGCCGCCGGAACCCTGCCGCTGGACTGCTTCCGCCATTATCTGACCCAGGATTACCTGTTCCTGCTGCAATGGGCCCGGGCCAAGGCGCTGGCGATTTACAAGTCGAAGACCTTCGACGAGATCGCAGGCGGCCTGCGCGCGCTGCGCTCGGTGGTCGAGGAGACCGAGCTGCATGTCGGCTATTGCGCCGAGTGGGGCCTGGACCGCGCGGCGATGGCGGCGATCCCGGAGGCGCGCGCCACGGTCAGCTACACCCGCCACGTGCTCGACATGGGCATGAGCGGCGACCTGCTGGACCTCAAGGTCGCGATGGCGCCCTGCCTGATCGGCTATGCCGAGATCGGACGCGCGCTGCTGGCCGATCCGGCGACCAAGCTGGACGCCAATCCCTACCGCACCTGGATCGAGAGCTACGGCGGCGACGCCTACCAGGCCCTGGCCCGCGACGGCGCCGACGAGCTGGACCAGCTGTGGCAGTCGCGGGCCGGCGGCGGCCGCTGGGCGCCGCTGCTCGCCAACTTCACGCTGGCGACCCGGCTGGAAGCCGACTTCTGGCAGATGGGGCTGGAGCAGTCGCTGTAGGGCAGCCGCTGCGGCGCCATCGGTTGACGCCAGCAGTTTGATCGGCACGCGTCACGGACGCGACGGCCGCAGGCCAGCGTCATCCCAGAGCTGGACTTCGATAAAGCCACCGGTCGGTAGTCCGGCGGCGGCGACGAAGCGCCGGATCTCATCGAGCGTGAACGCACCGCCGTCCTTGGCGCCGCGATCGCGGTCGCGATGGACGGTCATGCTGTCGCCATAGGTGAATGTCAGCGCATCAGCCGGTAGCGACGCCAGCGGCAGGATGATGGCGCTGCGGCGCGACGGGTCCTTGCCGTCATCGAAGTCCCCCAGGAAGAAGTAGATCGGGTGCCGGCGCGGGCGGTCGCCGAGCAGCCGGCGGCACTCGTCGGCAAGCCAAGCCTCGGCAGCGCGACGGCGCACCAGATAGACGGACCGGACCTGGCGACGGCCCGACGCCCTGATCGCCGCCAGGATCTCCTCGGCTTCCGCGTCTGGCAGTGCGCAAAGATTGCGAAATGGCCCGCGGTCCGGGTCGTAGATGTGCGTAACTGTCGTGGGGAACAGCGCTGCTTGCGCCGGGCAAGCCGGGCCTTGGTGGTCATCTCGCATTGACTCCCCTCCACGGCTGGCGCCCCAGGCCCTGGGCCAGTCCCGGCGCGTTGCGCAGCGGGTGGCCGGTGAATGACGTATAGTCCGACCTCGGAGATGCAGGATGGCAGAGACGGAGCGGCTCGACCGGATCACCATGCGGCCCGAGGTGATGGGCGGCAAGGCCTGCATCCGCGGCTTGCGCGTCACGGTCGGCATGTCGGCATGGTCGCCGGCATGATCGGCGCAGGCGCCACGATCGAAGAGATCCTCGCCGACTATCCCTATCTGGAGCGCGAGGACATTCTGCAGGCCCTGCGGTATGCCGCGTGGCGAAGCGAGGAACGTGAGATCGACCTGGCCGGGGCATGAAGCTGCTGGTCGACAGTCACTTCGCCTTTACGGGATATGCTTGACGACCAGCATAGCACCCCAGTGCGTGTTCTCAGCTTACTCCCTCGGCGGAAAAGGCTGCGTGACATATAGGTCCATTATGCTGGCATCGTATTTAGACAGCACAACTCTCGTAGCATGCGTCGGATTTTTGGCAGATCCAGTCACAATCCAACGATCCGTTTCTTCAATAGCAGAAAACGGCTCATCTTTATCAACCTGACTCTGGCTGTAGAGTCCTTCTATTAATGCTTTCGCGATCTTGATGGCCGTCGTGCTGGAGTAAATTACCCCCCCACGCATTCTATACAATTCTAGAATGGATATATCGGTGAGCGGGGCAAGAACATGACGCTCTTTAGTCATTGCAAGCTCCCTTATCGATGGTAGCGCTACTATACCACGCCTGCTAGAAAACCGCCTACTCTCCCGTGACATCATCTGGCCCCAGCACGCGAACATCCGGCTTGATTTTGAGATTATAAGGCTGATAATACTGTATAAGCGGTGTCGGTGGAAGCACTTGGCCAATGGAGAACCCGAAGGTTTGGATCTTTGGGTCGAATGATTGCGCGTGCCCCACAATCAACTGTGGATAGGTCACTTGTTGGTTCCGCGTGTAGCGTGGGTTATTGCCAGTTTTAACCTCAACCGCTTGCGGCATGCGAGGCGGAACCTGAGCGAGGATATCCACCGCCGTCGGAGCTGGTAGCCTCGTAAGCGGATCGGGTGCCAAACCTACAACACCGACCTCAGTTTGCGCTATCGCACCTCTTGCGCGGAGATATGCTGCTAGCTCATCGCGAATTTGATCATGGAAGCGACCCGGGCGATCCTGCGCCGCGTCGGCGACGGGCAGTGCCATGAGGGCGCCCAGGGCGTTCGGGGTGAGTGTGCTTTCGGTCGGCAAGGGCGGGCGTTTGTGATAGCCGTCGCCGGCAGCCGAAAACGACGGGGGTGGAGAAGGTGCGTCAGCACCTCCCCGATCGAACGGACGGCTGAGATCACCTTGGGGATAGTCGACGTTGGACGCGTCCGGGGGCATGAAGGCGCCGGCGACCGGGTCGAACTGGCCGAGCCAACCGCAGTCGGTGGATACCGGCGCTGGACCAGGCAGCGCGCTCTGGCCGGAGAAATCCAAGACGTTGACATCCGGTGTCGGGGCAGCGGCCGAGGCGGGCGCCGCCGGATCGGATGTCAGGGCCGGATTGTCGAAGTGCCTGATGCCGTGGCGATCGACCCGCCCGCTGCCGCCCAGGCTCTGTAGCAGCCGGGCCTCGGCCGGACTGATCAGCGCCGGCAGGGTGTCGGCGGCGCGCGCCTGCGCGGCGACATCGGGGATCCGGCGCAGCTGCTGGGCAGCCTGGCGGATCGAGGCAACGAAGCTGCCGACCGTGATCGCGGACAGCGGCGACCGCGGCCGAGGCGGATCGGTATATAGCGCCAACATGTCAGCGACCGGGTCCCAGCTCTCCGTCGGCTGTGGTGGCCGGGCGTGCGGGGCGGCGAGCGCCGCGATGCGCATTTCCGATTCGAGGGTGAGCGGATCCAGGACGGACTCGGCGCCCCTGAAGGGCAATGACTTGCGCGTCATGAACATCTCCTTGTGCACTTTGGGGGATTGGCTGCCGTCATCAGCCCAACCATCCAGGTCCGCAGTCCGGCGCGATGCAGGTCGGCCCGCGCCACGGCGGGCTCCGAACGCGCAAAAGCCCGCCGGCAAGGCGGGCTTCCAGATGTCAGCGGGCTATGGGTGTGGTTGCCGGCGCTTCGGGACGGCAACAAAAAAGCCCGCCTCGGACGCTCCGAGCGGGCTCTGACGATGATGGCAGATTCCCCACCATCAATTACGTGTATCTTGTGCCTTAAGATCGCGGCGAACGCAAGGAAAATCGCATTTATCCCTGATCGGGCCGAGGCCGAGCGCATCGCAATATAGGCGCCGCTGTCGCGAACAATGGGCTCGGCCAGCCGCCCGGTGATTGCACTTTTGATTCGGATTGGCGTGGTGTCATCCGCGGCGTTCGACCGGGCTGTTCCCAGATGCGAAATGCACCCTTGTTTCGAATCTGGGAACAGCCTACTCTGAGTGCATGCAGGTTATCGCGCTTCGGACGCTCCGGCAGTTCTGGAAGGAGCATCCCGATGCCGAGACGCCCTTGCGAACATGGCATGCGCGCGTGACCACCGCCGCGTGGACAGGACCAGCGGAGGTCAAGAAGGAGTTCGGTACGACAATCGATTTCGTCGGGGACAGTCGGGTAATTTTCGACATCGGCGGAAACAAATACCGGCTCATCGTTCATATTTCTTACAAATATAAGAGGGTGCTGATTAAAGCAATATTGACACACCCGGAGTATAACCGGATCGACCCGGAGAGGGTTGATGTCGCACGCACACGACGTAAGGCCGCTGAGGAACGAAGCTGACTATGACTGGGCGCTGAAGGAGATCGAGACTTACTTCGAACACGAGCCGGAGCCCGGCACCCCCGAGGCCGACCGGTTCGACCTGCTTGCGCTCGTCATCGGCGATTACGAGGCCCGGAACTGGCCGATCGAACCGCCGGAGGCGCCCGACGCTCTGGCGCTGGTGATGCGGGAGCGCGGCTTGCGTCAGAAGGACTTGGCGGCGGTGCTGGGCTCGCGCGCCCGGGCGTCCGAGGTGATGAACCGGCGTCGGCACTTGACGTTGGAGCATGCCTGGCGGCTGCACACGCAGTGGGGCATCCCGGCAGAGGTGCTGGTGAAGCCCTATGCGCTGCAGCGCCGACCGACGCGACGACCGCGGGCACCGAGCCGGGACGGCGGCTCCAGCGCGTAGCTCTCGCCGCCGGTCAGATCACGATCGTCCCCACGCTGGCGCCGCCGCACACATACAGCGTCTGGCCGGTGACGAAGCCGTTGCGGCGGTCGGCGAAGAACAGCACCGCGCGGGCCACGTCGTCGGCACGGCCCAGGCGCCGGACCGGGATGGCCGCGGCCAGGGCGGCCTCGCGGTCGCTGCCCTCCGGCACGACGGCGTGGAACATCTCGGTGCCGGCGATCGGCCCCGGTGCTACGACATTGACCGTGATGCCGTCGGCGGCCAGCTCCAGCGCCCAGGTGCGGGCCATGCCGATCATGCCGGCCTTGGTCGCGGCATAGGCGGTGCGGGTGGCGAGGCCCAGGGCGCCGCGCGACGACATCAGGATCACGCGGCCGAAGCGCCGGCTGCGCATGCCGGGCAGCACGGCCTGCAGCAGCTGCAGCGCCGCGCCCAGATGCAGCTGGGTCAGGGCGATCAGGTCGTCGAGCGTCGCGTCGGCCACCAGGTTCGGCCGGATCACGCCGGCATTGTGCACGAGGTGGCTGACCGGGCCGGCCGCGGCCACCTCGGCGGCCGCGACCGCAACCGCAGCAGGATCCAGGAGGTCGACCGCGACGGTCCGGAACCGGGGATGCGTCCAGTCCGGCGCCCGGCGCGCCAGCGACACCACGTCGTAGCCGGCCTCCAGCAGCTGCCGGCAGATCTCGGCGCCGATCCCGGTGCTGCCGCCGGTGACCAGGGCGATGTCGCGCCCGGTCATGGGAACAGCTGGATGCTGCCGAAGGCGGCGTCGCAGTTCACCAGCTCCACGCGCTTCAGCTTGATGCGCAGCCGGCCGTCGACGACGGCCAAGTGGTGGGTGGCCCAGGCGGCATAGAGCTGCTGGTCGTCGCCGCGGGTCTCGACATAGTGCATCGGCGTCCAGGTCACGTAGCGGTTGGCAGCCTCGTCGCGGCTGTCGACCTGCGGCGCCTGCAGCAGGTGGTGGCAGCGGCTTCGCGGCTGCTGGCTGTAGGTGAAAAGCCCTTTGAGACGCTCGACGCGGATGGTCAGCAGCAGCTTGTCCTCGTACATCAGCGAGGTCTGCAGCAAGGGGTCGGTCTGGCCCGGCGTCAGCGGCATCCAGTAATGGGCGTCGTCATCGAACAGGTCGAGCCAGTCGTCGAAGCGCTGCTCGTCGAGCAGCCGGGCCTCGCGCAGCACGAAGGCGGTCAGTTCGGAGTCGGTCGGCATCGGGTTACCGCCCCATCGTCAGGGTCATGAGCTCGGCCCACGCCCGGAACTGGTTGCGTATCTGGCGCTCGCTGGTGCCGTTGACCACCGCGGCGGGCTGGTCGCGTTCGGCCGGGTCGTACAGACGCCCGACATTGACCCATTCGTTGCCGTTCGACCGCAGGCCCTCCTGTGCCCGTGCGTAGACCTCCAGGTCGTCATGGCCGACGATCGAGGTCGGGGCATTGATCAGCCGGTTGTAGGCGAGCGTGCGCTCCAGCAGCCGGTCGGGCGCGCCGACCAGCCGGAAGGTCCAGGACTCGACCAGCGTCCGGTCGACGGCAACCGGCTTGAACAGCCGAAGCAGCTGGATCGGGCCTTTGATCATCAGGTTCGGGAAATAGACCGTGTTGTGCCGGGCCTCGCCCAGGATCGCCCGCGCCCGCTCCTCGCCATAGGCGGCGACCATGGATTCGGTGTAGCCGGGCACGGCCGAGTAATCGGAATGGATCGAATGATGCACGCCGGTGTGGCCATGGCCGTTCGGCCAAGTGCGGATGCCCATGTCCTCGAAGAACTTGTACGGGCTGATGAAGGGCGTGATCAGCTCCACCGCCATCGGCTTGGGCGTGCCGGCGGGGGCGCGCTTCCAGATGTCGGCGGCGACGCCGGCCGACGACCGGTGCGCCACCATCGGGTGGCAGGTGTCGGTCTGGTTCT
>CAZEFK010000229.1:0-10979 GCA_964511405.1 uncultured Comamonadaceae bacterium
GGTGGTATTGGGACCCGGTCGAGAATGCGTCCTTCATGCCCTGGCTGCTGGCGACGGCGCTGCTGCACTCGGCGATCGTTGTCGAGAAGCGCGACGCCTTGAAGCGCTGGACCGTGCTGCTGGCGATTCTGGCCTTCGGCCTCAGCCTGATCGGCACGTTCCTGGTGCGCTCGGGCGTGCTCACCTCGGTGCATGCCTTCGCCGTCGATCCCGGGCGTGGGCTGTTCATCCTGGGCCTGCTGGTGGTGCTGATCGGCGGGGCGCTGGCGCTCTACGCCTGGCGGGCGCCGAGCCTGGAACCGGGCGGCCTGTTCCAGCCGATCAGCCGGGAAGGCGGGCTGGTGCTGAACAACCTGCTGCTCGCCACCGCCTGCGCCACGGTGTTCCTGGGCACGCTCTACCCGCTGCTGCTCAATGCCATGACCGGCGGCTCGGTTTCGGTCGGACCGCCTTACTTCCAGGCGACCTTCGTGCCGCTGATGGTGCCGCTGCTGGCCGCCGTCGCCGTCGGCCCGTTCCTGTCGTGGAAGC
Source organism: uncultured Comamonadaceae bacterium (assembly GCA_964511405.1). GTDB lineage: Bacteria > Pseudomonadota > Alphaproteobacteria > Elsterales > Elsteraceae > CAZEFK01. Next base: position 532 of record CAZEFK010000229.1, read on the forward strand.
GGGCCGACCTGGTCGGCGCTCTGCAGCGGCTGCGTCTGGTCGCGCTCGTGGCGGCGGCCGCAGCGCTGGCGCTCTGGATTGCGGCCGGCGGGCCGGTGCTGCCGGCGCTCGGCGCCGGGCTCGCCGCCTGGCTGATCCTGGGCGCCGCCCAGGAGCTGGCCGACCGGGTGCGTCCCGGACGCGCGGGCGCCTGGGGCCGGCTGGGCCGGCTGCCGCGCGCCACGCTGGGCATGACCGTGGCCCACGCCGCCCTCGGCGTCACGATCCTGGGCATGGCCGGCTCGGCCTTCTCGGTCGAGGAACTACAGGCGATGAAGCCGGGCGACCAGGTGACGGTCGCCGGCTACACGATCCGCCTGGACGGGATCGAGCCCGTCGACGGCCCGAATTACGTGGCCGCGCAGGCCCGGTTCACGGTAACCGATCCGGCCGGCCGCCGGCTGACCATGGCGCCGTCGAAGCGCCGGTTCACGGCACCGGCCCAGGTCGTCACCGAAAGCGCGATCCACACGACCGGCGCCAGCGACCTGTATCTGGTGCTGGGCGAGGATGATCCGGCGACCGGGCGCTGGGGCGTGCGCATCTACTACAATCCCCTGGTTCCGTGGATCTGGTTCGGTGCGGGTTTCATGCTGATCGGCGGGCTGGTGTCGCTGAGCGACCGGCGCTACCGCGTCGGCGCCCCGGCGCGCCGCCCGGTTGCGGTCGAGGCACCCTTGGAGGCGGCGTGATGGGCCGGTTGATCTATCTGCTCCCGTTGATCGGCTTCCTGGCGGTGGCCGGCTATTTCGTGGTCGGGCTGGGCCATGACCCGTCGGTGCTGCCGTCGGCGCTCCTGGACAAACCGGCACCGGCCTTCGCGCTGCCGCCGCTGCTGGACGGCAAGCCGGGGCTGGCGCGCACCGACCTGGGCGGCAAGCCGATGGTGGTCAATTTCTTCGCCTCCTGGTGCGTGCCCTGCCGCGAGGAGGCGGGCAGCCTGGCGGCCATGGCCAAGTCAGGCGTGCCGCTGGTCGGGATCGACTACAAGGACCGGCCCCAGGACGGTCGGATGTTCCTGGCCGAGCTGGGCGATCCCTATGCCCGGATCGGCGCCGACCAGGACGGGCGGGTGGCGATCGACTTCGGCGTCTATGGCGTGCCCGAGACCTTCGTGATCGACGGCACCGGGCGCATCCGCTACCGCCTGCCGGGGGTGGTCACGCCCGAGATTGCCGAGCGGACGATCAAGCCGCTGCTCCAGTCGCTGAAATGACGACCCTCTGGCGCGCGGCTGTCCTGGTCCTGCTGCTCGCGACGCCGGCCCGCGCCGCGCTGGCGCCCGACGAGCTGCTGCCCGACGCCGCGCTCGAGCAGCGCGCCGAGGCGCTTGACCGGACGCTGCGCTGCGTGGTGTGCCAGAACGAGTCGATCCACGATTCGCCCGCCCCGCTCGCCCGCGACCTGCGCCACCTGGTCCGCGAGCGGATCCGGGCCGGCGACAGCGACGACGCCATTCGCGCCTTCATGGTCCAGCGCTATGGCGACTTCATTCTGCTGAAGCCGCCCGTGGCGCCGGCCACCTGGGCGCTGTGGTTCGGGCCGCCGGTGATTCTGGCCGGTGCCGTTGCCGGGATGGCCCTGCGCCGCCGGCGCCCGGCGGTGCCTGCGGCGCCGCTCAGCCCCGACGAGCAGGCCCAGGTCGAGGCGCTGCTGCGGCCGTGATCGGGGTTCTCCTGTTCGTGGGCCTGACCCTGGCCGTGGCGGCGATCCTGGCCCGTCCGCTGCTGAGGCGGGACACGCCGCCGGCCGTCGCCGGCGCCGGGATCGCCGTCTATCGCGACCAGCTGGCCGAGGTCGAGCGCGAGCGTGCCGCCGGCACGCTGCCGGATGCGGAGGCCGCGGCGGCGCGGCTGGAGATCGAGCGCCGGCTGCTGGCCGCCGCCCGCGCCCCGGCAGCCCCGGGCGGGCGGATCAACCGGGCGCTGGCCCTGCCGCTGGTGCTGATGCTGGTGGCGGCGTCGGCCGCGTTGTACCTGCAGCTCGGCCGGCCCGGCCTGCCCGACCATCCCTATGGCGCGGCGGCGCTGGCCGCGCGGACCCGGCTGCGCCAGGCGGTGGTGGCTGAACGCGCGAGCGCGCAGGCGCACCCGGCCGACCCGGAGGCCTGGATCCGCCTCGGGCGGACGGCGTCGGCCGCCGGCGATCCGGCGGGTGCCGCCGAGGCCTATGGCCGGGCCCTGCCGTTGGCGCCGGACCGCGCCGACATCGCGGCGGCGCAGGGCGCAGCCCTGGTCGAGGCGGCGGGCGGCCAGGTCGACGCCGCCGCCCGCAATGCGTTCGAAACCGCCATGCGGCTCGATCCGCGGCAGCCGCGCGCCCGCTATTTCCTGGCGCTGGCGCGCGCCCAGGGCGGCGACCTCAAGGGCGCCATCGCCGATTGGGCGGCGTTGGCGCGCGCGGCCCCGCCGGACGCGCCCTATCTGGGCACGATCCGCGCCCAGGTGGCCCAGGCGGCGCAGCGCCTGGGGCTCGATCCGGCCGGCATCGACCTGGGCGCCCCCGCCGACAATCCGGCGCTGGCCGCGCACATCGCGGCCCTGCCCGAGGCCGACCGGCGCAAGGCCATCGAAGGCATGGTGGCGGGCCTGGCGGCGCGCCTGGAGCGGACGCCCGACGACGTGCCCGGCTGGCTGCGCCTGGCCAACGCCTACAAGCAGCTCGGGCAGCCGGAGCGGGCGCGGACCGCCCTGGCCGGCCTGGCCACGCGCGTGCCGGACCGTGTCGACGTCCAGGTCGCCTATGCCGAGGCGCTGTATCCGCCGGAGACCGCCGGCCAGGCCCCGCCACCGCCGGAGTTCCTGGCGGTCATGCATCATGTGCTGGCGCTCGACCCGTCGAATGCCGAAGCGCTGTGGTTCGTGGCGCGCGATACTGCCGCCTCGGATCCCGGCGGCGCCAAGCTGCTGCTGACCCGTCTGCTGGCGCGCCTGCCGCCCGACAGCCCGGTCCGCGCCACCGTCGAAAAGGAGGTTGCCCGGCTCGGCGGTTAGGCGTCGGCCACGACCCGCGACGCCGGCAGCTGCATCGCGACCGTGGTTCCGTGCCGCGGCTGGCTGGCAAAGACCAGCCGCCCGCCGTGGAGCTCGGTCAGCTTCTTGGCGATCGGCAGGCCGAGGCCGGTGCCGTCGTGGCGCCGGGTCAGCGAGCTGTCGACCTGCCGGAAGGCCTCCAGTGCGACCTCGATCTCATCCGGTGCCATGCCGATCCCGGTGTCGGTGATCTCGACCGTCATGCCGTTGTCGCCGGCGATCGCGGCCGACAGGGTGACGCGGCCACCGCTGGCGGTGAACTTGACCGCGTTCGACAGCAGGTTGAGCAGCACCTGCTTCAGGAGCCGCTCGTCGCCCAGGATCCGGGGCAAGCCGGGCGGCAGCGCCGCCAGCTGCAGCTCGACGCCGGCGTTGGCCGCCTGCAGCGCCAGCAGCGCCGCGCACTCCTGGATCAGCTTGGCGACCTCGATCGGGCGCTCGTCCAGCGCGATCCGGCCGGCCTCGATCTTGGCGAAGTCCAGAATGTCGTTGACGATCGCCAGCAGATGGCTGCCCGAGCGGTGGATTCCGGCCAGATAGTCGCGCTGCCGGTTGTTGACCGGGCCCTGGAGCTCGTCCAGCAGCAGCTCCGAAAAGCCGATGATGGCGTTGAGTGGCGTGCGCAGCTCGTGGCTCATGTTCGCCAGGACGTCGGACCGGGTGCGCGCCGCAGTGACGGCAGCCGCCCGTCGACTCTGGCGCTCGGCATTCGCCGCCTTGCGCAGGGATGCCGGACGCAGCACGACGCCGAGGCCGCGGGCCCCGTCGATGGCGCAGGCCGCGACCGACAGCTCGACCGTAAGCTCGGTGCCGTCGCGGCAGCGGGCGGACATCTCGATCGCGCCGAGCTGCCGCGGGTCCGCCATCCGCAGGCAGCGGCCCAAGGCCAGGCCCAGGGCGCGCGCGGCCCGGACCGGGACCAGGCTCGCCACCGGCCGGCCTGACAGGCCGCCGCGGCCATAGCCGAACAAGGCTTCGGCACCAGGGTTGGCGGCACGGATGCAGCCATCGGCATCGATCGCCAGAACCGCGTCGGCGGTAGCCTGGAGCACCGCCGCCAGCGTGGCATCGGTGCGGCGACCCTGCCGGGCGGTGGCGCGGGCCGCGCTGCCGATCTCGGTCCGGGCCAGACATCGGTCGAACTCTTCGCGCGCCAACTCGGCGAGTTCCGTCAGTACGGCCGCGTCGCGGGCCTGGACGCCCAGCCGCGGCCGGGTATCGAGGACGCAGAGGGTACCCAAGGCGGCGCCGTCACGCCCACGGATGGCGGCACCGGCGTAGAACCGGATGCCCAGGTCCCCCTGGACCAGCGGCATCTCGGCGAAGCGCGCGTCGGCCGCCGCGTCGGGAACCACCAGCGGCATCCCCGCCGGCAGGCGCAGCACAGGATCACGGAACCCGGTCTCGTCGACGACCGGCGCGACCTCCAGACCGCGTCGCGCCGAGATCCATTGCCGATCGTCGCCGGCAAGCGACACCACCGCAATCGGCGCGCTCATCGCCAGTGCCGCCAGCCGGGCGATGCGCTCGAGCGCGGGGTCCGGCGCGGGCAGGGCCAAGGCCGGAAGGCCGGCGGCCACGAACCGCGGCAGCTCCGGTCGACACGGCTCCCAGGCGGCACCGATGTCGGCGGCACCGGCGGTGCCGCCGTCGACGGCCTGGTGCCGTCCCGATCTGGCTCGCCGCGGTGCTACAGCCGTCATGCCTCCCGCCCGAACATCGTCGGTTGCGTCCGACGTCTAGCTGCGTGGCCCGGTCTGGAGGGCAGGGCCGGGCCGTACCGGACCTGCGATCTGCCCCAGCGATGGCAATATCCAAAAAATCCGCGGAATTGAGGGAGAATTCAAGTGATTCGATCCTTCCGCCGCCGATTGATCTTATCGATATTGCGCGCGTGGCGTGCACGACCCCGTCGGTCCGCGCCAGTTTCCTCGATCCGGGGCCCGAATGCAAAGCGCGGCGATCTAAGTTCCCCGTCGGTGTGCCTGACGTCTCCTGACAAACGGATTAGCGACCCCGGCGTCACGTCGTCCGGCCGCGCGGTGTGCCTGTGACCGGGGCCGGCCCGCTATGCAGTTCGGCGGACAGCCGCTCGGCCTCGCGCGAGGCGGCCTCACGCGCCGTCGGGTCGGACCGGGGCGTCGGCGTCGGCGGCTCGGGCTCCCAGTCGATGGCGACCGCGGCATAGCTGTCGGGATCGCGCCGGGCCGGCCGTGGTCCGGCGATCAGTTCGGCCAGGCGCTGGCACAGACCCGCTGCCACGATCGGCAGGCCGAAGACATGGCCGATGTCCAGATCTTCGGCCTGCCGGTGCAGGCGACGGTCGGGCCGGGGATGGAACAGCGCAGCCGGGGTGGTCGCCAGGCCGCGCGTTCGGCCCAGCCTGATCGCCCGGACCAGCTCCAGGCCGCTGATCCGCGGCAGATCGACCGCCGTGATCACCAGATCAAGTTGGCCCGCCGTGACGTCCAGGAGATCCAAGGCCTCGCGGGCATGCTTGGCGAAGTGCTGGCTCCGGCAGCCATGGTCGCGCAGGATTGCGCTGATCATTTGCCGAGAGCTGGGCGTTGCGTCGACCAACAGGACCGTTCGCCCCGCCAGGATCGTGGAATGGGGGAGCATGGCCTCGATTCAGAGCAGCATTGACCCTATGATCGGATCATATCGCGGCGACGGCTGTCAAACCAGCCATAGCTACTAACCGGCTGCGGCCATCGGGCAGCCGGCGGCAGTTGCCTTGCCCGGGGCAGCCAGCGCAAAGTAGGCGGGGACGCGTTGGCGGGAGGGCGGGCTTGGCGGCAGGGGAAACCGGACGGGGGCGGGGCAAGCGGGTCGGGCCGCGCGCCGTGGCGCTGCCGCAGATGGCCCTGCGCTGCCTGGACTGCGGCAGCGTGCTGCTGCCGGGGTCGCCGACCGACGTGATCACCTGCGGATGCCCCAACAAGGCGCGGGTTGCCGGCGGCGATTCCGAGCATCTGAGCTGGAACGCGCTCGATCGGCGGCGCTGCGAGGTCTTCCTGTACACGGGTGAATCCGAGTGATGCAGCCTAGCGAGGACGACGGCGTCCGCGTCGACCAGGTCACCGAGCAGCGGGTCGTCACGGCGCTCGATTCGCTCCTGCGCGCCATGTCCGGCCTCGGTGCCGACATGGCGGTGGCGGCGTCGCTGTTCCTGCAGCGCGGCGACCCCTATGCCGAGCCGCCGACCATCGCCAGCGTCCTGGTCGACCAGCAGATCCAGCTATGGTTCCTGGCCAACCAGCTTGGCGTCGACATCCGCGCCGAGATCGGCCGCCGCCTGGACGGCTATCGCGAGCGGGCGACCGAGCTGATCCAGGCGCATCCCGAGCCGGCGCCGGCCGCGCCGCGGTCCAATCTGGGCGACCGCTGCATGTTCCTGCTGGGCGCCGGCGGCTCGCTGCGGCGCGAGCCGGTGGTGCCGCCGGTGTGGGTCTATCAGAAGGCGGCGTTCCCCGACGCGGTCGTGCAGACGCTGATCAAGGACGGCTGCGCCACGACCAAGGAGGATGGGGCGTCGGGCCTGTACGTGGTGGTGACCAAGCGCGGTGCCGAGATCTTCCGCGAGATGATGGCCAAGGCGGCGGAGGCCGATCGCGAGGCGGCCATGGCCAAGGACAGCGAGCCGTCCGACCTGGGGCTCGAGCCCGGCGCATGACCACGCCGCTGGTCGACCGGACCAAGCTGGCCGATATTGCCCGGATCATTCCCGCGTCCGAGTTCCGGTCGTTGCTGGCCCTGTTCGAGCCCAACGCCCGCGCCCTCATGACGCAGGTGCGCGCGGCGGCCGCCGACGGCAACGACGCGGCGCTCAAGCCCGTGCTGCACGGCCTGCGCGGCATGTCGGCCAATCTGGGGCTGCTCAGGGTCGTTCAGGCCGTGCAGGCGGTCGAAGGCGACGGCGGCCTGGCCCATGCCGACAGCCTGGCGCAGGCCGTGGCCGACACCATCGCCGAGCTCGACCGCTGGCAGGCGGCCGGCGGGCCGCCCGACGAGGACCCGGCGACGGCGTGAGGCCTATTCCTGCTCCAGCTCGACGTCCCAGTACAGGAAGTCCCGCCAGCTTTGATGCAGGAAGTTCGGCGGGAAGCGCCGGCCGTTCTCCTGCAGCTCGTAGGTGGTGGGCTGGTGCGGCTCGGTCAGCGGGAACATGCCGCTCTCGCGCGGCATACGGCTGCCCTTGGCCAGGTTGCAGCAGCCGCAGGCGGTGACGACGTTGGTCCAGCTGGTCCGGCCGCCGCGGCAGCGCGGCACCACATGGTCGAACGTCAGCTCCTGGGTCGGGAAGCCGTCACCGCAGTATTGGCAGACGAAGCGGTCGCGCAGGAACACATTGAACCGGGTGAACGCCGGCCGCCTTGCGGTATGAACGTAGTCCTTCAAGGAGATGACGCTGGGCAGTCGCATCTCGAAATTGGGCGACCGTACGGTCCGATCGTATTGCGAAACGATATTGACGCGTCCGAGAAATACAGCCTTGACTGCTTCCTGCCAGGACCACAGTGACAATGGAAAATAACTGAGCGGACGAAAATCCGCGTTTAGCACCAGGGCCGGGCAGTTATCGAGCGACATCGGTTCTCACCCACGCCCTCCGGATCCTAGCCGATGCGGCAGCCTGACTGTCGCACCCTGCCGTCCTGGTGTAGCCGAAACCACCGTCAGCGGCAAGTATCGACACAACACCTGCGTCTGATGCGCTTTGCAATGCCTAAAGTTTGATTTTTCGGTTACGGTCTCCCGGCCTTGAGATGGGCCGCCAGGAAGCCGGCGGCGCGGTCGATGCTTTCGTCGTCGATGCCGTGGCCGAGCCCGGGCCGCGTCAGCGTGTCCACCGCGGCGCCGGCAGTGCGCAGGGCCGATTCGGCGGCGGCCAGGGCGGCGAACGGCACCACCGGGTCGGCCGTGCCGTGGATCAGCAGGACCGGCGGCCATCCCGCCGCCGGCCGAGGCGGCGGCGGCGCCAGCAAGGCGCCCGAGAAGCCGACCACGGCGGCCGGCGGCGGCGTCCGGCGCAGGCCGGCCTGCAGCGCCATCATGCAGCCCTGGCTGAAGCCCAGCAGCATGAGCCGTCGCCCGTCGAGGCCGCGGTTGGCGAGCACGTGGTCGAGGAAGGCATCGAGAGCGGGCGCGGCAGCGGTCACGGCGCGGGCGAGCGTCGAAGGGTCGCGGTCGAGAAGGCTGAACCATTGCCGGCCGAACGGCGCCATGTCGCAGGGGAACGGGGCATCAGGCGCCAGGAATTCGGTGGTCGGCAGCGCGTCCGCCAGCACCGGCGCCAGCGCCATGAGGTCGGCACCGTCGGCGCCCAGCCCGTGCAGCAGCACGGCGACGCTGTCGGGTGGGCCGCCGGTGGCGGCGGGATGGGCGAGCACGCGGCTGATCGGGCCGTGGGTATCGGGCGACGCGGTCATGGTACCGGGCTCCAGGATGTGCGGCGATGATAGACATGCCACAGCAGGTGGGCCGCCGCCCCCCGCCACGGGCGCCACGGATCGGCGGCACCGCGCATGGCGCGGCCGCTCGGGCGCTCGGCCAAGCCGCGGAGATGCTGAAGCCCGAGCTGCAGGCCCAGGTCTTCGGCCGGCCACACGTCGGGGCGGCCGAGCGCGAACAGCAGGTAGATCTCGGCCGTCCAGCGGCCGATCCCCTTGACCGTGACCAAGGCGGCGATCGCCGCCTCGTCCGCCATCGCGGGCAGGCGATCGAGGTCGACCCGGCCGTCGGTGACCGCGGCGGCCAGGTCGCGCACATAAGCCAGCTTCTGGCGGCTGACGCCAGCGGCGCGCAGCGTTTCGTCCGAGGCGGCCAGGATGCCGGCCGGTGTCAGCGGATCGACGGCGGCGCGCAGCTTGGCCTGGATCGCCGCGGCGGCGGCGTTCGAGACCTGCTGGCCGCAGATGACGTCGACCAGGGTGTCGAAGCCGGGCGTCCACCGTCGCGGCTGCGGTGGTCCCAGGGCCGCCAGCGCCGCGGCAACGCGGGGATCGGCCTGGCCAAGCTCAGCCAGGCCGAGCGCGAGGGTGTCGGGATCGAGGATGACGGTCATGGCCGCCCAACTCTAAGCTCCCGGCGATGGCTGTCACCCGTTTCGCGCCAAGCCCGACCGGCCGCCTGCATCTGGGCCATGCCCACGCGGCCCTGTTCGCCCGGCGCGCGGCCGGTCCGGGGCGCTTCCTGCTGCGCCACGAGGACATCGACCCCGGCCGCTGCCGGCCCGACTTTATCGCCGAGATCGAGGCCGACCTCGCCTGGCTGGGGCTCGACTGGGAGCGGCCGGCGCGCCGCCAGTCCGAGCATCTGGCCGACTACCGCGCCGCGCTCGACCGCCTGGCGCCGCTGCTCTACCCGTGCTTCTGCACGCGTCGCGACATCGCCGAGGCCGGCGGCGCGCCGCAGGGGCCGGACGGGCCGATCTATCCCGGCACCTGCCGCCGGCTCGACCGCGGGCAGGCCGCCGACCGCATCGCGGCCGGCGCCGCCCATGCCTGGCGGCTCGACATGGCCGCCGCCCTTCGCCAGGCGCCGCCCCTGCTGTTCGTCGACCACGGCATCGGCCGCGTTGCCGCAGAGCCCGGCCAGTTCGGCGACGTGGTGCTGGCGCGCAAGGACGTGCCGACCAGCTACCATCTGTCGGTGGTGGTCGACGATGCGCTGCAGGGGGTGACGCTGGTCACGCGCGGCGAGGATCTGCTGCCGGCCACGCATCTGCACCGGCTGCTCCAGCACCTGCTGGGCCTGCCCGTTCCGGACTACCACCATCACGGCCTGCTGACCGGGCCGGACGGCCGGCGGCTGGCCAAGCGCGACCGCGCCGAGACCCTGGCCGACCTCCGGACACGCGGCCTGGCACCCGGCGCGGTGCGGGCGCTCGCCGGCTTTCCCTAAAGCGACTTCTTCAGGGCGGCGCCGATCTCGCCGACGATGCCGCGGCGGAAGGTCAGCACGCAGATCACGAACACCACGCCCTGCACCACCGTCACCCACGAGCCCAGCTCGGCCAGGTAGTTCTCCATGCCGACGATGACGAAGGCGCCGACCACCGGCCCGAAGATCGTCGACAGGCCGCCGACCAGGGTCATCAGGATGACCTCGCCCGAGGCCGACCAGTGCACGTCGGTCAGCGACGCCAGCTGGAACACGATGGCCTTGGTCGCGCCGGCCAGGCCCGCCAGGGTCGCCGACAGCACGAAAGCCATGAGCTTGTATTGGTCGACCTTGTAGCCCAGCAAGATCGCCCGCGGCTCGTTCTCGCGGATCGACTTCATGACCTGGCCGAAGGGCGAATGGATGGTCCGGTGGATCAGCAGAAAGCCGGCCGCGAAGATGGCCAGCACCACATAGTAGAGGACCATGTCG
>CAZEFK010000230.1:0-10866 GCA_964511405.1 uncultured Comamonadaceae bacterium
TGGCGAAGAGGACTGTGAACATCGTCGTCGGGAACCCGAGCGCGCTGTAGATGATGCCCGAGTAGAAGTCGACGTTCGGATAGAGCTTGCGGTCGACGAAGTAGCTGTCCTTGAGCGCCGCCGCCTCGAGCTCCTTCGCGATGTCGAGCAGCGGATCCTTGATCCCGAGCTTGCCGAGCACCTTGTCCGCGGTCTGCTTGATGATCTTCGCGCGCGGGTCGAAGTTCTTGTAGACGCGGTGGCCGAAGCCCATCAGCCGGAAGCTGTCGTTCTTGTCCTTGGCGCGCTTGATGTATTCCGGGATGCGGTCGCGGCTGCCGATCTCGTGCAGCATGTTCAGCACCGCCTCGTTGGCGCCGCCATGGGCCGGGCCCCACAGCGAGGCGATGCCGGCGGCGATGCAGGCGAACGGGTTGGCGCCCGAGGAGCCGGCCAGCCGGACCGTGGAGGTCGACGCGTTCTGCTCGTGGTCGGCGTGCAGGATCAGGATGCGGTCCATGGCCCGGGTCAACACCGGGTTGCTCTTCCACGGCTCGCACGGCACCGAGAACATCATGTGCAGGAAATTCTCGGCATAGGACATGCTGTTCTGCGGATAAACGAACGGCTGCCCGATCGAATACTTGTACGCCATGGCCGCGATCGTCGGCATCTTGGCGATCAGCCGGTGCGAGGCGATCACGCGCTGGCGCGGATCATGGATGTCGGTGGAGTCGTGGTAGAACGCCGACAGCGCCCCGACCACGCCGGTCATCACCGCCATGGGATGGGCGTCGCGTCGGAAGCCGCGGAAGAACTGGCTCAGCTGCTCATGCACCATCGTGTGATAGGTGATGGACTTGGTGAACTCGCCCTTCTCCTTGCGCGACGGCAGTTCGCCGTTGAGCAGGAGATAGCAGACCTCCATGAAGTCGGACTGCTCAGCCAGCTGGGCAATCGGATAGCCGCGATGGAGCAGGATGCCCTGGTCGCCGTCGATGAAGGTGATGGCGCTCTCGCAAGAGCCGGTGGCCATGAACCCCGGATCGAAGGTGAACATCCCCAGCTGGTCGTAGAGATGGCGGATGTCGATCACCTTGGGGCCCAGGGTTCCGCCCTGTACCGGCATGTCGATCTTCTTGCCGGTGGCGTTGTCGATCAGGGTGACCGTCGCGGTTCCCGCGGCGCCTTCCGAGCCCGGTTTTGCGGCTGCTTCGTTCATGTGTCCCTCGTGACAGGCGGCTAGCCGAACGGCTCGCTTGCGTACTCTAGAACCGGAGTCCCACGGAATCAATTCCACCCCGCCCCGGATCTATGCCGGATGACGGAGTGGCGCCGGTCATGGCTGGCTCGCGCCCAGCGCATCGGACAGGCGTGCCAGCGCCTCATCCCGGCCCAGGACGGCCAGCACGTCGAAGATCGGTGGCGATACAGTGCTGCCGCTGACCGCCGCGCGCAGCGGCTGGGCGGCCCCGCCCAGCTTCAGGCCCCGCGCGTCGGCGAAGGCGCGGACCCGCTGCTCCAACGCCGCCGCCGACCAATCGGTCTGGGTTCCGAGCAGGTCGAGGAGCTCGACCAGCAGGGGCCGCGCCGTCTGGATCGCCTCGCCGGCCTTGGCGTCGACCGGCAGCGGCCGCGGCGCGGCGTAGAGCAACGCCGCATCGGCCAGCTCCACCAGCGTCTTGGCGCGGGTCTTGAGGCCCGGCATGCCGGCCTCGAGGCGCGCCTCGGCCGCCGGCGTCGGGACAGCCCCCAACCGGGTCTCGAGATGCGGCCGGACCAGCGCCATCAGGCGCGTGTCGTCGGCCTCGCGGATGTAATGGCCGTTCAGGCTCTGCAGCCGGGTCATGTCGAAGCGGGACGGCCCGCGCCCGACGCCATCCAGGTCGAACCAGTCGATGGCCTGGGCGGTCGAGATGATCTCGTCGTCGCCATGGCCCCAGCCCAGGCGCAGCAGATAGTTGCGCATTGCCTCGGGCAGGAAGCCCATGTCCCGGTAAGCATCGACCGCCAGCGCGCCGTGGCGCTTGGACAGCTTGGCGCCATCGGGGCCGTGGATCAGCGGGATATGGGCGAAGCGCGGCGGCTCCCAATCGCAGGCCCGATAGATCTGAACCTGGCGGAAGGCGTTGGTCAGATGGTCGTCGCCGCGGATCACGTGGGTGATGCCCATGTCGTGATCGTCGACCACCACCGACAGCATGTAAGTCGGCGTGCCGTCGGCGCGCAGCAGCACCATGTCGTCGAGCTGCTGGTTCTCCACCGTCACGGGGCCCTGGACCAGGTCGTCGACGACCGTGGCGCCGTCGAGCGGCGCGCGCAGCCGGATGACAAAGGGCGCCCCCGCCGGCGCCTCGGCGGGATCGCGGTCGCGCCAGCGCCCGTCATAGCGCACCGACTTGCCCGCGGCCCGGGCGGCGGCGCGCATGGCCTCCAGCTCCTCGGGCGTGGCGTAGCAGCGATAGGCGTGGCCGCGCGCCAGCATGTCCAGGGCGACCTCGGCATGACGAGGGGCCCGGGCGAACTGGAAGATGGCATCACCGTCCCAGTCCAGCCCCAGCCAACGCAGGCCGTCCAGGATGGCGGCGACCGCCGCCTGGGTCGAGCGGGCACGATCGGTGTCTTCGATGCGCAGCTTGAACTGGCCGCCGTGATGCCGGCTGAACAGCCAGTTGAAGAGGGCCGTGCGGGCGCCGCCGATATGCAGAAAGCCGGTGGGCGAGGGGGCGAAGCGAGTGACGACGGGGGGCATCGGGCAGAGTGTCCTGAGGCGGCGCAGAGGGCGGCGCAGGGAAGCGGGCGGCCGGTGTAGCACAGGCAGCCGTCCCGAACCCAGATCGGCGCGGCGAAGCTGATGGTCAAGCCGGGGGCCGGTTGCTACAACCGTCCGGCGATCAACCCGACGGCAGGACACCGATGGTCGCCAGCGTCGTCCCGATGCCGGACCAGGCCCTGCTGCGCCGATGGGCGGCGCGGCTGGAGGGCGAGCGGGAGCGCTGGATCCTGTGGCTGCCGGTGGCCGTGGGCACCGGCATCGGCCTTTATTTCGCCCTGCCGTTCGAACCGTCGCCCTGGCCGCCAACCGGGCTGGCGGTCCTGGCCGCTGCCGCGGCGGCGATTGCCGGCCGGCTCCCGGCCGCGCGAATGGTGGCGATCGCCGTCGCCGCCCTGGCCCTGGGGCTGGCGGCCGCGGCCTGGCACACCCGGTCCGTCGCCGCGCCGGCGCTGGCCCAGCGCCTGCCTGCGGCCCGGCTGACCGGACGCGTCGTGGCGCTGACCCGCACGGTGGCCGGTGTCCAGGTCCTGCTCGACCAGGTAGCGCTGGCGGGTGCGTCCGCCACGGACACGCCAGCGCGCGTCCGCATCGTCGTGCGCGGGACCGGACCACCGCCGGAGCCCGGCGATCGGGTGACCCTGCGGGCTGCGCTCGAGCCGCCATCGCCGCCGTCGATGCCTGGCGCGCCCGACTTCCAACGCATCTTCTTCTTTCAGCGGATCGGCGCGCTGGGCTATGCCCGCTCGCCGCTGACCCGCTTGGCGACCGCGCCGACGCCGCTCAGCTGGGAGATCCGGCTGAACCGCGTGCGCGCGCATATCGCGGTTGCGGCGATGGCCGCGCTGCCGGGTCCGCGCGGCCAGATCGCCGCGGCGATCCTGGCCGGCGACCGCGGCGCCATCGCTCCCGCCCTGGCCGAGGCCATGCGCAATGCCGGCCTGGCCCACATCCTGGTGGTCGCCGGCCTGCATATCGGCATGGTGGCCGCCTGCGTCCGCGCCGCGGTGCGCCTGGGCTTCGCCGCGATCCCGTGGCTGGCCCTGCGCCTGCCGACCAAGAAGATCGCGACCGTCGTCGCCCTGCTGGCGGCGGTGGGCTACGCCGCCCTGGCCGGGTTCACGATCCCGACCCAGCGGGCCTTCGTGATGGGGGGCCTGGCGCTGGCGGCGGTCTTGATCGATCGCTGGGCGCTGTCGATGCGCATGCTGGGGGTCGCGGCGCTGGTGATCCTGCTGGCCGCGCCCGATCAACTGGTCGGGCCGAGCTTCCAGATGTCGTTCGCGGCCGTGGCAAGCTTGATCGCCGGGTACGAGATCCTGGGACCGAGGCTGTCCCGATGGCGCCGCGCGGGGGGCTGGGCGCGGGGGCTGGCCGTGCACGGAGCCGGGCTGGCGATCACCTCGGCCTTGGTGACGCTGGGCACGGCGCCCTATTCGGCGTGGGCCTTCGACCGGATCGCGGTCTATGGCGTGCTCGCCAACCTGATCGCGGTGCCGGTCACGGCCGTGCTGATCCTGCCGGCCGGCTTGCTCGCCGTCCTGCTGATGCCGGCCGGTCTGGAGTGGATCGGCCTTGCGCCCATGGGCTGGGGCATCGACCTGGTGTTGTGGTCGGCGACGGTGGCGTCCGGACTGCCCGGTGCCGTGGTGCCGCTGGCGCATCCGTCGGCCGCCTCGATCCTGGTCGTCACCCTGGGCGGGCTGTGGATCTGCCTGTGGCGCGGTCGCCATCGCTGGCTGGGCGCGCCGGCGGTCATGATCGGCCTGGTCCTGATGGTGACGGCCCGCCTGCCGGATCTGATCGTGTCGCCGACCGGCAGCATGATGGCCGTGCGGGGACCGGATGGCCTGCTGCGGCTGTCGCCCCACGCCCCGCGCGCAACCCGCGAGAGCTGGCTGGCGCTGACCGCTGCCGAGCGTGGGCCGGATCTGGCTCCGGATCAGGCATCCGCCGACGGCCCGGCGTGCGACGAGGCCGGCTGCGTCCTGCGGCTGCACGGCCGCCTGGTCGCCTTGTCCCGCACGCCCGACGCCATTGCCGACGACTGCGCGAAGGCCGACCTGATGATCAGCGTGGTCCCGGTCCGCGGCCGCTGCCGAGCGGTGCGGGTGATCGACCGCTTCACCCTGTGGCGGACCGGCGCCCAGGCGATCTGGGTCGCGCCCGACGCGATCACCGTCACCACGGTCCGCGATACCCGAGGCATCCGGCCCTGGGCGCCGGCGCCGCATCCGCGCGGGCCTAGTATTTCCGCAGCAGCGCCACCAGCCGGCCCTGCACCTTGATGCGGTCCGGGCCGAAGATGCGGGTCTCGTAGGCCTTGTTGGCCGGCTCAAGCGCGACCGAGGCGCCCTTGCGGCGCAGGCGCTTGAGCGTGACCTCCTGGTCATCGACCAGAGCGACGACGATGCTGCCGTTCTCCGCGGTCTCGCAGCGCTGGATGATCACGATGTCGCCCGACAGGATCCCGGCGTCGATCATCGAGTCGCCCGATACCTCGAGCGCATAATGCTCGCCATGCTGGGCCAGGGAGGCGGGGACGTCGACGCTGTTCGACGGATCGCGCAGCGCCTCGATCGGCGTGCCGGCGGCGATGCGCCCATAAAGCGGCAGCGACATCGCCTCGACGCCCTCGTCCGGAACGGCGCCGGGGAAGGCCGACTTGAAGTCGCCCTGGATCACGTTCGGCGCGAAGGCCGGCCGCTCGAGCGCGGCCTGGTCGGGCAGCCGCAGCACTTCCAGCGCCCGCGCCCGGTGCGGCAGGCGGCGGATGAAGCCGCGCTCCTCGAGGCCGGAGATCAGCCGATGAATGCCGGATTTCGACTTCAGCCCCAGCGCTTCCTTCATTTCGTCGAAGGATGGGCAGACTCCGGTCAAGTTCAGCCGCTGGTGCAGGAACAGGAGCAGCTGATGCTGCTTGCGAGTGAGCATCTCGTACTCCTCCGCGCCACGGCGCCGATTGGGTGTGATCGGCGCGGGTGCATGAACAAAACCAAAACGCTGGAGGTGTTCTATTTTAGTTCCGCTTGTGCGTCAAGCCCGGGGGCGCGAGCCCGCCGCTACCGGGTGCCCGCTATGCGGACAGCCCGCGAGATGTCGTCGTGGTTGCCCGGCCGGCCCTCAGACGGGGCCGGCATCGAGCCGGATCACCGGGACGGGCGTGCCGGCCGCTGCCGCCGGCGCCCGGGGCGGCCGCACGATCAGCCCGTCGGCGCGGGCCAGCGCGCTGATCATCGAGCTGTCCTGCACCGGCATGGGCGCGATGCGCGCGCCGTCGGGGCCGGCCACGAGGCGGGCGCGGACATAGTCCTGGCGGCCGTCATTGGCGGCCATGTCCACGGCCAGCGGCAGGTCGGCGGTCGCCGGCGCCGACGCCGGCAGGTCCTGCAGGCGATCGAGGGCCGGGCGCAGGAACAGCAGGCCGCAGACCAGCGTCGACACCGGGTTGCCCGGCAGCCCGAGCACCGGCATGCCGCCGACCTGTCCGAACATCAGCGGCTTGCCCGGCCGCATGGCGATCTTCCAGAAGTCGACGACCAGCCCACGGCGGGCGAGGCCGGGTTGCACCAGGTCGTGGGCGCCGACCGAGGCGCCGCCGGTGGTCACCAGCAGGTCGTGGCCGCGCGCGGCGTCCAGGTAGCGGCCGAGCGCGGCTTCGTCGTCGGGCGCGATGCCCAGCAGCGTGGCCTCGCCCCCCGCCGCCTCGACCAAGGCCGCCAGCGCCACCGCGTTGGCGCTGACGATCTGGTTGGGGCCGACCGGGTCGCCGGGGCGGACCACCTCGTCGCCGGTCGCCAGAATCGCGACCCGCGGCCGCCGGCGCACGACCAACCAGGGATGGTTCATGGCCGCCGCCAAGGCCAGGTCGCGCACGGTCAGCCGCCGGCCGGCCGCCAATCCGGGGTCGCCGGCCGTGAAGTCCAGGCCGGCGCGGCGGATATGGCGGCCGAGGGCCGGCGCCGCGCGCAAGGTCACCCGATCGCCGTCCTGGTCGGCATCCTCCTGGATGACGACCGTGTCGGCGCCGTCGGGAATCGGCGCTCCGGTGAAGACGCGCACGGTCTCGCCCGGGCCGACCCGGCCCTGGAAGGACTGCCCGGCCGGCACATAGCCGACCTGACGCAGCACCGCGCCGACCGCCACATCGGCATGGCGCACGGCCCAGCCGTCCATCGCCGACAGCGCCGCCGGCGGCTGCGTCAGGCGGGCGACGATGTCCTCGGCCAGCACCCGGCCGAGGCCGGCGCGCAGGGGGATCTCCTCGACACCGACGGGCTGCAACACGGCGAGCAGCCGCTGCAGGGCGGCCTCCACGGGCATGAGCGGCGCGGTGGTCATGGCTGTTCGAACGTCCCGGAGCGGCCGCCGCTCTTGCGGGTGAGGCGGATGTCGCCGATGCGCATCGCCCGGTCGACCGCCTTGCACATGTCGTAGACGGTCAAGGCGGCGACCGACACCGCGGTCAGCGCCTCCATCTCGACCCCGGTGCGCCCGGCCAGCTTCGCCGTCGCCGTGATGACGACACGCGGCGGATCGTCGGCCGGCGCCAGCTCGACGCTGACCGCGGTCAAGCCCAGGGGATGGCACAGCGGGATCAGGTCGGCGGTGCGCTTGGCCCCCATGATGCCGGCGAGCTGGGCGACCGAGAGCACGTCGCCCTTGGCGACGCCGCGGGCGCGGATGCGCGCCACGGTCTCGGGCGCCATGAACACCGCACCGGCGGCGGTGGCGCTGCGCTCCGTGACCGGCTTGGCGCCGACATCCACCATCAGCGCATTGCCGGCGGCGTCGAAATGGGTGAAGTCAGGCCGATCGGCCATGGGCACGCCGCCCTCCCCGGGCATCACATGATGGTATCAAGCGCCTTGCGATTGACCGACACCGGGTAGCGCTGGCGCAGCGCCGACTGGTAGGCCGACAGCAGGTCGCCGCCGAGCGCCGACTTGAGCTCGCCCTTCAACGACTCCCGCTGCGGCCCGGCGGTGGCCGGATCGACGGCCTTGATCTCGGTCAGCTTGGCGACCACCACCCCGCCGGTGCCATCGCCGCTGGCCACGGCCCCGATCGGCCCTGCGAACAGGGCAGAGACGACGCTGGCGGGCAGGGTGGCACCTTCGCCCTCGCGGCTGAACGGCGCCGTCGTCTCCGGCGGCTTCACGCCCGGCGGCAGCGCCTGGTCGAAGGCGGTCCCGGCCTTTAGCGCCGCGACCAGCTTGTCGGCCGCGGCCTTGGCGGCCTTTTCGCGTTCTGCCGTCTTCCAGTCGGCGACGGCCTGGTCATGGACCTCGGCCAGCGGCCGCTGGGCGGCCGGTGTCACGGCGTCGGCGCGCACCGCTGCGTAGGAATCGGGCCCGAGCTCGATCAGCGGCGAGGTCTGACCCTGGCTGAGCTCGAACGCGCGCTGCACCAGCTGCGGCTTGGCCGGCAGGTCGGCCGGGCGCTTGCCGTCGGCGGCGTTGCCGGAGCGGTCGATGCCGGCGACCTTGACCAGCTTCTGGTTGATCTGCTTGGCCGCCTCGTCCAGCGGCGTGCCGGCGGCCAGGGCGTCGTCGAGCTGATTCGACAGGTCGTAGACCGCGGTCTTGGCCTTGTCCTTCTGGGCGTCCGCGGTCAGCTGCGTCTTGACCTCGTCGAAGGCGCGGGTGACCGACGGGTCGACCTTGGCGACCCGCAGCAGGTGCCAGCCGAAGGCGGTTTTGATCGGGCCGACGACGCTGCCGGCCGCGGCGGCGAAGACCGGGGCGCCGAGTTCGGGCGGCAATTCGTGCTCGGTTACGGCGCCGAGCGAGATCTGGTCGTCGGTGGCGCCGGTGGCCGCCTTGGCCACGGCTGCGAAATCCTCGCCGGCATCGATCTTGGCGCGCGCCGCCTTGGCTGCCGCTTCGTCGTTGAACAGCGCCTGCTGGACCGTGCGCTTCTCCGGGGTCACGAACTCGGCCTGGCGGGCCTCGTAGGCCTGATGCAGCTCGGCGTCGGTCACCGCCTGAGCGGGGGCCAGGGCGTCGGCGTCGATCAGGACGAAGCTCAGGTCGCGGCGCTCGGGCGCCATGTATTTGGCGCCGTTGGCCTTATAGTAGTCGTCGATCTGGGCATCGGTCGGCTGCGGCGGCTCGGGCATGGCGTCGAGCGGGATCGTCGCCACCTGGGCGATGCGGCGCTCGCCCCGGTAGCGCAGCAGCGTCTCGGTCAGAACATCGGGCACGGGGACCAGGGAATCGAGCGGCCGCAGCAGCTGCGCCCGCGCCAGGTCGTGGCGCAGCTCCCCGACATAGCGGCCTTCGGTATAGCCCGCCTGCTGCAGCAGCGCTTGGAAGCGGGTGCGGTCGAACTGGCCCGACGGCCCGAAGAAGGTACGGTCGGCCTCGATCGACCGCCGCTCGGCCTCGTCGCTGATGGTGATGCCCACGCGGCGCGCCTCGTCCTCCATCAGCGCGCGATTGACCAGGCCATCGATCACCTGGTCGGTCACCCCCAGCGCCTTGGCCTGCTGACGGTCGATCGGCCGCCCGAACATCTGGCGCAGCCGCTGCAATTCGGCATTGAGCGCGTTGCTGGCGTCCTGCGGGGTGATCACGACGCCGCCGACGCTGGCGACCTCGGCCGGGCCCTGGATCTGCTGCAGGTAGCCGGTGATGCCCCAGGCGCCGAAGCTGATGATCAGCAGCAGGAACATGACCCGGACGACCCAGGAGGCGGCGCGGCTGCGGATGGCCTGCAACATGATAGGGCGACGATCCCGTGTGGCTGTCGAGGGACCTGGACCTTAGGAGCCGGCCGGCGGCACTTCAATGGGCCAAACCGCGCCATCGCGCCGTTGACCGCCAAGGACGCCCTCTCTATCCAGGTGCCCTCAACCGCCAGCAGCGAGGCCGGCCCGTGACCAAGCTGATCGTCGCAAACTGGAAGATGAACGGCCGCGTCGCCGGCCTGCCCGGCTATGCCGCCGAAATCAAGGCCGCCTGCCTGGCCGAGCGCGGGGTGCCGGCCGATCTGGTGGTCTGCCCGCCGGCGCCGCTGCTGCCGCTGATGGCCGAGGCCCTGGCCGGATGCCCGGCCGCGTTAGGCGCCCAGGACTGCCATGTACACATGACGGGCGCCCACACCGGCGACCTGTCGCCGGCGCTGCTGGCCGAGGTCGGCTGCCGCTACGTGATCGTCGGCCACTCGGAGCGGCGCCAGGACCACCACGAGACCGATGCCCTGGTCAACGCCAAGGCAGCGGCGGCGCACGCCGCCGGTCTGCGCCCGATCATCTGCGTCGGCGAGACCGCGGCCGAGCGGGCGGCCGGGCGGACGCTGGAGGTCGTCGAACGGCAGGTCCGCCTGTCGGTGCCGCGTGATTTGACTGAAGCGGTGATCGCCTATGAGCCGGTCTGGGCGATCGGCACCGGCGCCGTGCCGACACCGCAGGACATCACCAGCGTGCACGACGCGATCCGGGGCTGGTTGCCGGATCCGGCAATGCCGGTGCTGTACGGCGGCTCGGTCAAGCCGACCAACGCGGGGGCGATTCTCGGCCTGGCCGACGTCGACGGCGTGCTCGTGGGCGGCGCCTGCCTGGTCGCGAGCGACTTTCTGGCCATCGCGCGCGCGGCCTAGTTCCACAGGGATTGCGGCGTGCCGGGGTGGCGCGCGGTTTTTGCACTGGCGCGGGCCCGCAACAGCGGATATCTACCGGGGGGCCGTCGACCGGGTTCCCTGGCCGCTGAGCCTTTCCTATTGCTGGACATAGCTGGATTCGATGACGACCGTCCTGTTGGTCATCCACCTGATATTGGCGATCGCCCTGGTCGGCATCGTCCTCATCCAGCGCTCGGAGGGCGGTGGGCTGGGCTTCGGCAGCAGCGGCGGCGGCTTCATGACCACCCGGGGCACAGCCAACCTGCTGACCCGGACCACCGGCATCCTGGCCGGTGCCTTCATGCTGACCAGCCTGACCCTGGCCATCCTAGCCGCCCATGCGCGGGGGCCGCAGCGCTCGATCCTGGACGTGCCCACCTCGGGCGCTCTGCCGCCGGCCTCGGCGCCGGCCGGCCCGGCATCGGGACCGGCCCCGGCGCCCGGCCAAACGCCCGGGCAGCCCGCTGCACCACCGTCGCTGCCCGCTGCGC
>CAZEFK010000231.1:0-1641 GCA_964511405.1 uncultured Comamonadaceae bacterium
AGGTCGACGGCGAGCAGATCGGCTACGAGCTGCGCGGCGACCGGCTGCGCCGGCTGTCCGAACGCGCGGTCGCGCGCCAGCGCAGCCGCATCGGCATGGTCTTCCAGCAGTTCAACCTCTATCCGCACATGACCGTGCTGGAAAACGTGGTCGAGGCGCCGGTCGGGGTCCATGGCCGGCCGCGCCGCGAGGCCGAAGCCGAGGCCCGCGAGCTGCTGGCCCGGGTCGGGCTGGCCGACCGCGCCGGGGCCTATCCCCGCCAGTTATCCGGCGGCCAGCAACAGCGCGTCGCGATCGTCCGTGCCCTGGCGATCCGGCCGCGCCTCATGCTGTTCGACGAGCCGACCTCGGCCCTCGACCCCGAGCTGGTCGGCGAGGTGCTGGCCACCATGCGCGACCTGGCCGCCCAGGGCCTGACCATGATCGTGGTCACCCACGAGATCGGGTTTGCCAAGGAAGCCGCCGACCGCGTGGTGTTCATGGACGGCGGCGTGATCGTGGAGCAGGGGCTGCCCGGCGATGTGCTGGTGGATCCCAAGCATTCGCGGACGCGGGCGTTCCTGGCGCGGGTGATCTGATCATCTGTGGCACTCGCGGCTATAACGCCGCCCACAGCGCCAAGACGGCAAGGGGATACCAGGCCCAAGCCAGCAAGGCGACCGACCCGAGCAGGGCCTTTCCTCTTGCGCGCAGATAGGACGATGCGGTGAGGCCCACTGCCGAGATCAGCGGATTGATCATCCAAGGCGCCGCATTCAGCAACGTATGGTGCTGAAGACGGAGACCTTCCATGTAATAGACGGATAAGAGGTTGAACGAAAAGGCTGTGATAGCCGCGAGGACGTAATTCGTCCCCAGCGCGGCCCGATGGAGCGGGCCCGATGAATGTGGCCTTACGAGCTGAGGCCCCAGCCATGCTGCGATGGCTCCGACCATCAAGGGGCCAAAGAAGAGCACTCCTGAACTCATGCGGTCCGAGGCGCGGTGCGAGCGCAAAAACGTCGTCGCGACTCTTGAGGCCTACAACCTCGCCCCGCTCTCGCCGTCGAACAGCGACAGCCGGTCCGGCGCGAAGCCGATCGGCAGCGTGTCGCCGGCCCTGACCGGGCGGTCGCTCGGCACCCGCACCGACAGCGGCTGGCCGCCCAGGCGGCACCACACCAGGGTGTCGGCGCCCATGGGCTCGACCATTTCGACGGCCGCCGGCAGTGGACCCAGCAGCTCGCCCGCGGGGTTGACCACGATGTGCTCCGGCCGCACGCCCAGCTCGACCGGGCGCCCGGCCTCGGCGCGAGCCTGGAACGGATAGCGGGCGAGGGCCAGGTCGATGCCCTCGGCCTGGAAGGCGGGGCCGGCGCCGTTGCCGGCGATCCGGCCGGGCAGGAAGTTCATGGCCGGCGAGCCGACGAAGCCGGCGACGAAGCGGTTGGCGGGCTTCAGATGCACGGTCTGCGGCGCATCGAGCTGCTGGATGATGCCGTCCTTCATCACGGCGATGCGGTCGGCCAGGGTCAGCGCCTCGATCTGGTCGTGGGTGACATAGATCATGGTCGCGCCCAGGCGCTGGTGCAGGCGCTTGGTCTCGACCCGGAGCTCGGCGCGGAGCTGGGCGTCCAGGTTCGACAGGGGCTCGTCGAACAG
>CAZEFK010000231.1:1651-10771 GCA_964511405.1 uncultured Comamonadaceae bacterium
CAGGAACACCGGCGCCTGGCGCACCAGGGCGCGGCCGATGGCGACGCGCTGGCGCTGGCCGCCCGACAGCTCCGAGGGCCGGCGGTCGAGCAGGGCGCCGATCTTCAGCATGTCGACCGCGGCCGCGACCCGGCGCTCGATCTCGGCCTTGGGCACGCGGGCGACCCTCAGGCCGAAGGTGAGGTTGCCGCGCACCGTCATGCGCGGATAGAGGGCGTAGGACTGGAACACCATGCCGATGCCGCGGTCCTTGGGCTCGGCCCAGGTGACGTTGCGCCCGGCGATGAAGATCTGCCCGGCACTGACCTCGATCAGCCCGGCGATGGCGTTGAGCAAGGTGGACTTGCCGCACCCCGACGGTCCCAGCAGCACCAAAAACTCTGATTCGTTGACCTCCAGGTTCAGGCCTTCGAGGACCCGGATGCCGCCGAAGCGGATGCCGAGGTCGCGGACCGAGACGGCGGACATGGGCGCTATCCCTTCACGGCGCCGGCGGCGATGCCGCGGACGAACCAGCGGCCCGACACCAGATAGACCAGCATCGGCACCAAGGCGGTGAGGAGCGTGGCCGCCATGTCGACATTGTAGGCGCGCTCGCCGGTGGTCGAATTGACGATGTTGTTGAGCTGGACGGTCATGGGCAGGTTCTCGCGGCCGGCGAACACCAGGCCGAACAGGAAGTCGTTCCAGATGCCGGTGACCTGCAGGATTGCGGCGACCACGAACATCGGCAGGCTCATGGGCAGGATCAGGTGGGTGAAGATCCGCACCACCCCGGCGCCGTCGACGCGCGCGGCGTTGAACAGCTCGATCGGCAGCCCGGCATAGAAGTTGCGGAACAGCAGGGTCATGACCGGCATGCCGAAGATCGTGTGCACGACCACGATGCCGGGCAGCGAGCCATAGAGGCCCACGGTCGCCAGGATCCGGACCAGGGGATACAGGAACACCTGGTAGGGCACGAAGGCGCCTATCATCAGGATCGCGAACAACAGGTTGGCGCCGCGCACCCGCCAGAACGCCAGCAGGTAGCCGTTGAGCGCGCCGAGCGCGATCGACAGCGCCATGCTCGGCACCAGGATGCGCAGGGAATTGACGAAGCCGACGCGGATGCCGTTGCAGGACAGGCCGGTGCAGGCCTCGCCCCAGGCCTGGCGCCAATATTCGAGGGTCGGCGCCGGCGGCAGCGCCACGATCGAGGTGGCGCGGATCTCGGGCATCGACTTCAGCGACGTCACCACCATCACATAGAGCGGGATGGCGAAGAACAGCGCGGCCGAGGCCAGGAAGGCATAGAGGCCGATGCGCCCGGGCGTCAGCCGCCGGGGCCGCGGGCCGAACGGCTCGGCCGGGTCGAGGGCCGCGGCGGTCATGCCGGCCTCCTGATGCGGCGGCGCCATTGGCGCAGATAGAGATAGGGCGCGACGATCGCCAGCACCGTGACCAGCATGCTGGTCGAGGCCGCGGTCGCCAGGCCCAGGTTGGCGCGGTTGAACAGGCTGTCCATGACGAACTTGGCCGGCACCTCCGAGGCCAGGCCCGGCCCGCCGTCGGTCAGCGCCACCACCAGGTCGTAGAGGCGCACCACCGAGATCGCCAGCAGCACGCCGGTGGTGGCGAAGGTCGGCCCGAGCATCGGCAGCACGACCGACAGGTAGAAGCGCCAGCGCGGGATGCCCTCGACCCGCCCGGCCTTCCATAGCTCCTCGTCGATGCCGCGCAGTCCGGCCAGCGTGATCGCCATGACCAGGCCGGAGCCGTGCCAGACCGCGGCGATCACCAGCGTATAGACGACCATGTCCTGGTCGACCAGCCAGTCGAAGGTGAAGCCGGTCCAGCCCAGGTCGCGCACCAACTTCTGCACGCCCAGGCCGGGATTGAGCATCCACTGCCAGATCAGGCCGGTGACCACGAACGACATCGAATAGGGATACAGATAGACCGAGCGGAACAGGGTCTCGCCGCGCACCCGCTGGTCGATCAGCACCGCCATCAGGCCGCCCAGGGCCATCGCCGCGGCCACGAAACCCGTGCCGAAGATCACCAGATGCTCGACCGACAGCTGCCAGCGCTCGTTGCCGAGCAGGCGGGCATATTGCAGGAGGCCGACGAAGGTGCTGCTGGGCAGGTTGCGCGAGGCGGTGAACGAGATGCGCACGGTCCACAGCGTGCAGCCGATATAGACCGCCAGGACCACGATCGCGGCCGGCAGCAGAAGCAAACCCGCGGTCAGCCGCTGGGTGCCGAGCCGGCGCCAGGGGCGCCGGGCATCGCCGGCTGCGGCGGCCGCCGGCCGCCGCAGCGCCTCGGAGCGGCCGCCGGCCGGCATCGTCAGTCCGTCGAGGCCAGGGCGCCGGCGAACTTGTCCGCGAAGGCCGCGGCCGTCATCGACGGCGTGTTCCAGTAGTTGCTGATCACGTCCTCGGTCGCGCCGGTCACGTCCGAGGTGACCAGCATCTCGACCGCCGGGATCTGGCGCTGCGGATCCTTCAGCAGCTGCGCCGCACGCTGGGCGCAGATGTCGAGGCTGGACATGTCGATGTCCTGGCGGATCGGGATCGAGCCCTTCTTGGCGTTGAACGCCAGCTGGGTGGTGGGGTCCATCAGGACCTTGACCAGCAGCTGCTGCGCCTTGACCTGCGCCGGGTCCGACGTCTTGGCCATGACGAACACGTCACCGCCCATGATGTAGTCGGGATCGCCCGAACCCTGGCCGAGCACGGTGCAGCCATACTCCTTGCCCGGCGTCAGGTGGGCATTGATGAACTCGCCCTTGGCCCAGTCGCCCATGATCTGCATGGCGGCCTTGCCCTGGATCACCATCCCCGTGGCATCGTTCCAGTTGCGGCCCGGGCTGCCGGGGTCGACCAGGCCGCGCAGCTTGGCGAAGGTCTCGGCCACCGCCTTGAAGCCGTCGCCCTTGACCGCCTTCGGATCCTTGTCGCGGTAGACCGCGTAATAGAGGTCGCGACCGCCCTTCTGCTCCAGCACGACGTTGAACAGGCCGCGCTCCCAGGTCTTCTGGCCGCTGAAGGCCAGCGGCACGACCCCGGCGGCCCGCAGCTTGTCGGCGTCGGCGAGCACGTCGTCCCAGGTCTTGGGCGGCTGCAGGCCGGCTTTCTCGAAGACCGCGGTGTTGTACCACAGCCAGGCCTGGCCATGGATGTTGATCGGCACGGCGTAGTACTTGCCGTTGCGGGTGACCGCCTTGACGAAGGCGGCGGGGACGACCTTGTCCCAGCCGCCGGCCTTGGCCTCGGCGTCGACGTCGTTCAGCAGGCCGTTGGCGATGATGTCGTCGAACTGCTTGCCGGTGTTGAACTGCATCGCGGTCGGCGGCTGGCCGCCGACGATGCGGTTGATGGCGGCGGTTCGCGCGTTCGAGCCGCCGGCGATCGCCGTGTCGACCCAAGTGCCGCCGGCCTTGTTGAAGGCGTCGGCGAAGACCTTGACCGCCGCCGACTCGCCGGCCGACGTCCACCAGTGGATCACCTCGGCCTTGAGCTCCTCGGCCTGGACCGCGCCGGCCCAACCGAGCGCGACGGCCAATGCCAAGGCGGATGTCGTCAGTCGCAGCGTCATCACTCCCTCCCTGCAGCCATTCCGGCTTTGCAATCGATTACACGGACCATAGCATTATTTTGGAGCCCGTAAATAGGCCTTGTTGGCGGGGCGGTGGCCGATGCCGATGGAGCTGCCTCGAGCGGCGTCCGCCCCGGCTTATTGGAGGGCGACGGGCCCGACGATCATCGCCGGGGACGCGACCCGCGTGCGTGCCGCTGCGGTCACTGACGAGCCGAGACTTAGAAGTTACTTCGGTATCGATTGGTTACGGGATTGTACTGTAAGTATAGCGGACAAAATAGTTCCTTGGTGATGAAAGAAAACCGGAAGCCTGTATCGGTCGCATACCAGCATCGTCTGTAGCGGACGTCGCCGGTTTGTTGTTCGGTCACGAAGTTCGCGAGTTGCCAATCGTCGTCATCGTCGCTGAACTGGGCTCGAGCACCGCCGGTGGTGACCACGAGAACTGCGGCAATCAGCGCTCCCCATCTCCGCATGATCGACTCCCTCGCCGCACCCGGGCAAAGGTTGCACAGGTTCGACGAGTTTTCTACCGTGCTTGGCCCCTACGCCGCCGGCAGCCGGTCCAGGTACTGCTGCACGAAATCGCAGCCCACGGCCGCCACATAGGCGTCGATCAGGCGGCGCGTGACCGGGCCGGGGCCGGTCCAGGGCTCGGGGCCCACCGGCAGGCCGTTGAACAGGCGCACCGGCAGGATGCACAGGCTGGTGGAGGTCAGGAACATCTCGTCGGCATTGGCGGCATCGAACAGGTCGATGTCCTCCTCGCTGCCGGGGATCGCGAGCTCGGCCGCCAGGTCCAGGGTCATGCGCCGGCTGATGCCCGGCAGCACATAGCGCTCGCGCGGCGTGCGCAGGTGCCCGCCCTCGACCACGAAGATGTTGCTGCCTTCGCCCTCGGCCAGATTGCCGTTCTCGTCCAGCAGGATCGGCCAGGCCTGGGGCCGGGCGGCCTTGATCGGCTGGGCGGCCAGGATCAGGTTCAGGTAGTTGTTCATCTTGGCCCGCGGGCTGAGCATGCCGGGCGCGGTCCGGCGCACCGTCGCGGTCATGACCTCGGCGCCGTCGCGGAACATCGCCGCCCGCTCCCGAAGCGGCAGCGGCGTCACGTCGATCACCACGTTCGGGCCGGTATGCGCCCAGCCCTCGTCGCCGACCGCCGCGACGCCGCGGCTGACGCGCTGGCCGACCCACCAGTCGCCGTGGGGTCCGCGCAGGTGCTCGTTGCGGGCCACCACCTCTTCGCTGGCCGCCACCATCTCCCGGGGCGAGAGGCCGGGATCGATGCGCAGGTAGCGCAGCGACCGGTAGAGCCGCTCGACATGCTCGGCCAGCCGGAATGGCGTGCCGTGGAAGGTGCGGGTCATGTCGAACGCGCCGTCGCCGGATTTCCAGCTGCGGTCGCGGTAGGGGATCAGCACTTGGCCCTCCGGCATGAGGGTGCCGTTGAACCAGGCGACGCGCGTGTTGGTCAGCATGGGCACCCTCGCTTGCGATCGGACGGCCGATGGACGGTCGATCTTGGGCGACGGGCGGGCCGGAACGCTACCCCGCCATCAAGTCCCTTGCGATTGTCACGTCTTTTGCGTGCAATCGGGACGTCGGACGGACGGAGCCGGGGGCAACGATGCGGGCCAAAGCTTGGGTTCGATGGAGCATCCTTGGCGCATGCGTGGCGCTGGCAGGCTGCGCGGCCTCGGGGCAGACGCCCACGGCGGCGGTACAGGCGCCGCAACAGGGCAGTGCCGAGGCCGAATTCAAGATGGGTGTGGCATTGCTGATGGCCCAGCCGCCGCGGCCGGCTGATGCCGCAATCTGGTTGAAGCGTGCGGCGGACCATGGTCACAAGGATGCGACCTGGGTCCTGGGCGAGCGCTATCTCGCCGGCAACGGCGTGGCTGCGAACCCGGTCGAGGCGGTCCGGTTGTTCAAGCTTGGCGCCGACCGCGGCAGCGCTGCGGCCATGAACGACCTCGGGCTGGCTTACGAGAACGGCCGCGGCGTCACGCAGGACTATGCCGAGGCCGCCGTCTGGTACAAGCGCGCGGCGGCATGGGGGAACTCGAGCGGCGCCAACAATCTGGGCCTGCTGTACTTGAAGGGCCGCCATGTCGCCCAGAACTATGAGGCCGCGGCCGAGTGGTTCGACAAGGCGGTGCGTCAGGGCAACCTGGTGGCGGCCTTCAACCTGGGGCAGCTCTATCGCGACGGCAAAGGCGTCGGCCGCAGCGATTTCCTGGCCTACATCTACTTCAACTTGGCTGCGGCCCGCCTGGGGCCGCCCACGGGTCCGGCGGCGGTGCAGCAGCGCGACGTCGTCGCCCAGCGGCTGGCAGCGGCCGATCTGGAGCGGGCACAGACCATGGCGCGGGACTGGAAGCCCGGCCTGCTGTACACCGCCGCCGACGTGCCGGCCGGGGTGGGACCCGTCACGGCCGCCCAGCGCCAGCCGCGATCGGTCGGATCCGGCTTCGTCGTCGCCACCGCCGGCTATCTGGTGACCAACCAGCATGTGGTCGAGGGCTGTGGCGAGGTCGCGGTCAAATATGGCGACGCCGACGAGCTGAAAGCCGAGATCCAGGCCCAGGACCCCGGTACCGACCTGGCGCTGTTGAAGCTGCCGCGCAGCTTCCCGGTCGCGGCGGGCCTGCATGACCGGGTGCGCCAGGGCGACACGGTGCTGGCCTTTGGCTTTCCCCTGTACCCGAACCTGTCCAACGAGGGCAGCCTGACCACCGGCACGGTCACGGCCCTGAGCGGGCTGCAGAACGACCCGGCCATGCTGCAGGTGTCGGCGCCTGTCCAGCCCGGCAACAGCGGCGGACCGCTGGCCGATCTATCGGGCAACGTGGTCGGCGTGGTCGCGGCGAAGCTCAACGCCGTGCGCGTCGCCGCGGCCACCGGCGACATTCCCCAGAACGTGAACTTTGCGATCAAGGCGACCATCCTGCGTGACTTCCTGCTGCGCAACGGCATCGCGCCCGAGGCCGCCGCGGCGGGGGCGGATCTCAAGCCGGCCGACGTCGGCGACCGCCTGCGCCGGGTGACCGCGTTGGTGAAGTGCTATGCCAAGCCGTGAGGCGCTTAATCCTCCATGAAGGCCTGAAACGCCGCCTGGTGGTCGGGATGCCAGCGCGACAGGGCCGGCCGGTTCTTGATGAGGTCGTCGGCCGCCCATTGAATGCGCTTCTCGTCGACGGCGCGGGTCACCTGGTTGTCCGGGCACAGGATATAGAAATCGCCGGCGGCCAGGCCGTCCAGCAGCATCGCCGCTACTTGGTCGGCGGTCCAGGCGCCGGCCGGCTTCTCGCGGGCGTCGGTCAGGCCGGTGAAGGTCCAGCCTGGGATCAGCAGGTGGGCGGTGATCCGGGCGCTGCGCTCGCGCAGCTCATGCGCCAGGGCCTCGGTCACCACCTTCACGCCTGATTTGGCGACGTTGTAGGCGGTGTTGCCCGGCGGCGTGGTGATGCCCTGCTTGGAGCCGGTGTTGATGATGACGCCGGATGTGCCTTGCGCGACCATGGCCGGGGTGAAGACGTGCACGCCGTTGATCACGCCCCACAGATTGGCGCCCAGCACCTGCTGCCAGCGGTCGTAATGCTCGAACGGACCGGCCGTCGGGCCGCCACCGGCATTGTTCATGAGCAGCGCGACCTCGCCGAAGGCGGCGTAGGCGGCGTCCCTCAGGCGCTCGACCTGCTCCATCCGGGCGACGTCGGTGGGGACGGCGCGGACATCCGTGGCGCCGCCCGGGGCCGCAGCCGCAACCTGGGCGGATGCCTGCTCCAGGCGGTTGTTGTCGACATCGGCCAGGCACAGCTTCATGCCCAGCCGGGCGAGGCGCAGGGCGACAGCCAGGCCGATGCCGCTGGCGGCGCCGGTCACGACCGCGACGCGGCCGGCGGTCAAGGCTGGGTGAGACATGTCAATCCTCCCGGAAGTGTGCGGCCCAATCAGCGAGGGCCGTGGCGGCCGCGGCCACCACGGAGGCCCAGTCGCCGGGAGCCGGCTGGGTGAACAGGCGCAGGGTCGGATACCACGGGCTGTCGGCGCGGCCGGTCAGCCAGCGCCAGCAGCCGTCGAACCGGTTGAGCACCCAGACCGGCTTGCCCAAGGCGCCGGCCAGGTGGGCGACGGCGGTGTCGACGGCGATCACCAGATCCAGCCCGGCGATCAGCGCGGCCGTGTCGGCGAAATCGCCGAGATCGGCGGTCCAGTCGGCGACGCGGGCGTGGCCGGCCGCTTCGGCGGCCGGCGCGCCGGTCTGCAGCGAGACGAAGCCGACGCCGGGCTGCGCCAGCAGCGGCGCCCAGTCGACCAAGCGCTGGGACCGGCGCCGGTCGAGGGCGCGGGCGGCGAACTGTCCGGCCCGGCTCGACCCGGCCCAGACCAGCCCGACCCGCGGCCGCGGCAGCACGGCCAGCCGTTCGGACCAGGTCGCGGCCAGCACCGGGTCGGCCGCCAGGTACGGGACCGCCGCCGGAATGCTGTCGACCGTGGTGCCGAACGCCAGCGGCAGGCTCATCAGCGGGCAGTGCCGATCGAAGCCGGTGGCGGTGCCGCTGTCCACCAGCTCGGCCGGTCCCGACAGGGTGCGCAGCAGCCGCAGCAGCGGGCGCGGCGCCTCCAGCACGACCCGGGCGCCCCGCGCTGCCGCCAGCGGCGCGTAGCGGCAGAACTGCAGAACATCGCCGAACCCCTGTTCGGCGTGAAGCAGCAGGGTGTGGCCGGCCGGATCCTCGCCCCGCCAGCGCGGCGCCGCGAAGCGGCCGGCCATGGGCAGGAAGGCGGCGGTGCGCCAGCGCCACTCATATTCGGCCCAGCCCTGCCGGTAGTCGCCGGCGCGCAGCTGCACGGTCGCCCGCAGCATCCGGGCGTCGGCATAATCAGGCGCCAGCCCGATCGCCGCGTCGAGGGCCTGCCGCGCCGCGTCCAGCTGCCCGGCGTTCTCGAGCGCCAGCCCCAAATTGTAGAGCACGCGCGGATCCCCGGGCGCGAGGGCCGCGGCGCGGCGATAGCAGGCGACCGCGCCGTCGAAGTCGCCGGTCAGGCGGTGCACATCGCCGAGATGGCTGTGCCCCCGCTCATAGTCGGGAAAGCGCTCGGTGGTCAGGGCCAGCGCGGCCGCGGCCTCGTCCCACCGCTCCAGCTCGATCAGCGCCAGCCCCAGATTGCTGTGGGTCGGCGCGTGGTCGGGGTGGCGCAGGACCGCATCGCGCAGCACGGTCGCGGCGTCGTCGAACCGCTTGAGCGCGATCAGCAGGGCGCCGGCGTTCGAGCGCGCTTCCGCGAGGCCGGGGTCGAGCCGCGCCGCGGCGGTGAAGGCGCGCCAGGCGCCCGCCGTGTCGCCCAGCGCCACGAGCGCGCGCCCCAGGGCGTTGTGCAGGCCCGCATGATCCGGGTTCGCGGCCAGCGCCGCGTCGAGCCGGGCCCGGGCCGCGGTCGCATCGCCGCGGGCGGTCAGCGCCGCCGCCTCGGCGATGGCGGTGGCGGGCGGGGCGGCTGGATCCGGCATGGCCCGGCAGCGGCGGCGGC
>CAZEFK010000232.1:0-10684 GCA_964511405.1 uncultured Comamonadaceae bacterium
GTTGGCGCCGGCGCGGCGGGCGATGCCGGCTGCGCCGGCTCAGCGGCCGCGACGGCCCCGCCACTGCCGCCGGCCGCGGACCCGCCGGCAGCCCCCTCCGAGCCCGGCCCGACCACGGTCACGGTAATCGGTGGCGGCGGTGGTTCCGGGGGCGGCGGCAGACGGATCAGCCACAGCGCCAGCAACGCCAGATGCAGCGCGACGGCGGCGGCGATCGCGCGTCGGCGGCGCCTGACTTGGGTAGGGTCCTCGCTGAGCGGCAGATCGGGCGATGGCACATCTTGAGCTACGGTCGGCGGCGGCCGGCTGATCCCGACCGCGCTACCGTGCCTCGCCGCGTGCCTCGCCGCATGCCTCGCCGCTTTGGGGCCCCGCTCAGGGCACCGGCCGCGCCAGCCGCAGGGCGCGCTGGCCCTTCTTGGGGCGGCTGTGGGGCATCACCAGGACGCAGCCGTCATAGGGCGTGGTGACTGGGGTATCGCCGTCGGTGGCGATCACCGTGCCCGCGGTTGCGATGGCCTCCAGGCCGACGAAGGGCTGCGCCCAGCGGAAGGCGTCGGTCTGGGCCGTGATGCCGTGGGTCACCTCCAGCATCTGCACCGGCCCGATCGTGCGCGCCGTCAGGTGGGCGGCGATGACGGCGGGATCGACCACGCCCAGGGCACGCAGGAAATGCAACGCCGTGTCCAGCGCCACCGTGGCCGTGTCGCGGTGCCAGTGCTGGCCGCACTCGACCAGCAGCGCCGTCTTGTGCGAGCGCGGATCGTTGAACGGCGCATACTCGATCAGGCGGGCGCCCTCGACATGGCCGGAGCCGCACACGACCAGCGGCGGATAGGCCATGGCGCGCGCCAGGATGCGCTCCTTGTCCAGGCCGTGGGCGATGACCAGCGGCTTCGAGCGCGTACCCATCGAATGGATGTCGAGCAGGTAGTCGACGGTATCGTAGAGCGGCCGCAGGGTCCGGGCGCGCGCCAGGTCGGGCGACTGGTCCGCGCCGTCCAGGCGCTGGCTGGTCCACACCCGGTTCAAGTCCTCCTCGACGAAGCGCGATGCCTCGGGCTTGGCCGGGTCGAAGGTGAGATAGGCCGCGACATTGACGAAGGCCAGGGTCAGCTTGCCCCGCAGCGGCCGGACCTGGGCCTTGAGCAGCGTGTCGAGGGCGATCGCGCCGCAGATCTCGTTGCCGTGCATGACCGCGTTGATCGCGACATGGGGGCCGGCGACGCCGCTGTCGAAGCTCCAGACATGGTCGATGCCGGTATTGCCGGCGCGATAGGCCGAGATGTCGGGGGCGACAAGCTCGACAGGATGGACGGGTTGCGACACGGGCCTGGGCTCCTGGCGGGAACGGAAGACGGCTACTCAGGCCCGATCGGACGCGGCCGTCAAGCCGGTCACCGAGGCCGGGCACGGCCCTGGCATGAGCGCAACGGTCTGGTATCCTTCTGCCGACAAAACAGCGCAACCCGGGAGAACCGTGCATGACCCAGAGCAGCGCAGGGCAGATCGCCCCAGGCCTGCGCGTGCTGGTCACCGCCGGGGTGTCCGGCACCGGCCGCGCCATCGCGCGCACGCTGATCGATGCCGGCGCCCGCGTCCATGTCTGCGACATCGACGAGGCGGCGCTCGACTCGTTCCGCGACGAGCATCCCCAGGCCGGCGTCAGCCTGGCCGACGTGTCCAGCGTCGCCGCGGTCGAGTCCCTGTTCAACGACATCGAGGATCGCCTGGGCGGGCTGGACGTGCTGGTCAACAACGCCGGCATCGTCGGGCCGGCCGGCAAGATCGAGGCGGTGTCGCCGGAGGCCTGGCGGCGGACGCTGGATGTCAACCTGACCGGCACCTTCCTGTGCACCCGGCGGGCCGTGCCGATGCTGCGCGCGTCCGGGCAGGGCAGCGTGATCAACCTGGGCTCGGCCTCGGCCCGGCTGGGCGTGCCCTATTGGAGCGCCTTCACGGCATCGAAATGGGGCGTGATCGGGCTGACCCAGTGCCTCGCCAAGGAGCTGGGGCCCGACGGCATCCGGGTCAATGCCATTCTGCCGGGAGCGATCGCCGGGCAGCGGACCACCCAGATGCTGACGGGCAGTGCCGAGGGCATGGGCCTGACCGTCGGCGATCTGGAGGAGGTGGTTCTGGCCAATGTCTCGCTGCACCGCTGGATCGAGGCCGAGGACGTCGCCGCCATGGTGCTGTTCCTGTGCACGCCGGCCGCGCACTGCATTTCCGGCCAGTCGCTGGGCGTGTGCGGCAACCTGGAGGCGGTCTAGGCGCCTCGCCGCCGCATCTTGACCGCCTGCCGGGGTTCCTGTACCCGGCGCAGGGCATGGAAGGGTGGCCGAGCGGTTTAAGGCACTAGTCTTGAAAACTAGCGGACTCGCAAGGGTCCCGTGGGTTCGAATCCCACCCCTTCCGCCAATTTCTTCCGGATAGTAATGAAATCGTTGAGTCTTTCTGGGATCCGGCGGGGCTACCCACCGGTGGTGAGGACCGCAACCGGGTCTGCGACTCGGCAGTTTATGACGCACTTGCCTGTCTCGCAGATCGCGTCAAATGATTACGCAGATCAGCGGAGGCGAATGGTGTTGGGCGATCTGATGGACGATCAGCCACTGACGGTCGCCCTGCGCGCATTGTGGGTGCATGGAACGTCGGGCGTCGTGCCGGGCCATACGCACCAAGTCGTCACCGCGCCGGGCAAGCCGGTCGATGCTCTGTTCCTCGGCCGGTACGCATACGACCCGGAGGGCGGCGTCTGGATCGCGGCCATCAGGGGGCCGACCTTCTTCACCGAGGAAGAGGAATCCGAAGAGCAGTTGCTGCATAAGGTCGACGCCGCCTACGAAAGCCTCCAGCCAGCGGGGGCGAACGCAGCTCTGATCGTCGGGCGTGTCTCGCTCGAGGAGTTCGACGCCGACTGACCCGCTGGTGCTGAGCCAGATCGCACGCGAGACGGAGCGCCGGCTGAACGAAGCGGGGTGGCGCTTGGACCGCGAGATTGACGGCCACCGGATCTGGGTCAAGGAGGGCCAGCCGCTCTCCCTGGCCGTCGATAAGGATGGCAAGAGCCGACACACCGCGACAAGGTGCTGAGACAAGCAGGGCTGCCGAAGCTCCCTTGATTGCTTCCCGGCCAGGATATCTAGCCCCACACCTTCGTCCAGCCTGGTTCCGGTCACGGCCCGCTGCACGTCAGGGGCGATGCGCTCGCCGCGGCGGACAGCGGGAGCCGGGACCCGGCCGATCTATGCTCTCGGGCCAGCGGTCTGGTAAAGGCGTGCACTGGGCGGGCCGGAGCGGTACGGCCCACGCGCGGTACCGAAGCGAGCCAGCGACTTCTGGAACCGTAAGTCACGCTAGGCCGACACGGCTGCCGAAAACGCGGGCTCGGCCAGTGGGGTCCGCTGGTCCGGTCTCAAGATGAAGTAGAAGATGCGGCGCAACGGTCCAGCTCCTAACATTTGGCATAGCAGTTCGGACCCAAGGAGCACCGACCGTCCAGATACCGTGGATGTGCGCTAAATCTGGCCGGTCAACGGGCCGGCCGCGCGATCTACGAGGTATTCGTCATGTTTCATAAAAACGCCGGCGATCTGGCAAATTCGGCCGTTTCCGATCGCTCCTGCGAACTGATCCCAATCAGCGCCGCCGCTCTGCAAGGCGTCGAGCCGGCCGAGGAGCTTGGTCCACTTGGGGAATTGGTATGGCTCCCATTGCGCGAGTTGCTCATTGATCGACGGTATCAGCGGGATAGCAGCAAGGAGACGTCACGGAACTTGGTTCGGAAGATTGTTGAGAATTTCCGCTGGTCCCGGTTCCAGCCGCTGATCGTGGCGCATGTGGCAACCGGCTATGCCGTCGTCGACGGGCAGCATAGGGCGATCAGCGCCTGCACGCACGGCGGGATCGACAAAGTGCCCTGCTGGTTGATCATCGAGCCGCAGACGCGCGGTCAAGCGCAAACCTTCGTCGGAGTGAATCGGGACCGGGCATCAATCTCCGCTCTGCAGATCCATCGCGCCGGCTTAGCCGCTGGGGACCCGGACGCCGTCCAAGTCGATCGGGTCTGCACTTCGGCAGGCGTCACAATCGTATTCAATCTCAAGGGTAGTCAGCACACGCTGCCGCCAAAGACGACAATGGCGGTTGGAACAATCCGGCAGTTGATTTTCAAGTATGGCGAGGCCCCGGTGAGGGCTGGCTTGGCCGCGCTCGTCAGCGCATATCCGACGACGCCGGGCCAACTTCGCGGCCAAGTGATCACTGCGGTTGTGAGCATTTTCGCGAAACACAAGGCGGTAGATTCCGAACGCCTCGCCCGCGTCCTCGCGGACACCGATTGCGAAGACCTACTCGATGCGGCAATGAAGGTGCGCAAGCTGATGGGCGGGTCCACTGAGTCAGGGATGGCAGCGGCGCTCGTCAGGACCTATGATAAAGGTCTGTCTGGTTCCGGGCGGCTGGGCGGACCACCGGAAGCCTAGCCAGATCGTAGTACGCTCAACTCAGGGTGGGAACACTGTTCCCATCCTTCAGCGTCTGCAGTTCCCTCCACCGGACGAGGTGCTGCCGTCCGCTCCCCGGGTCGGGGCGCAAACCGGGGCAGATGGCCCCGCGCAGCCCGATCACGATGTGCGGATGGCAGCAGTTCAGCGCGCAAGCGCCGGGCATTCGGTTGCCGGGTCCGGGCCGGCATAGTCGGCAGGCACCGGCAGGCCGAAGTGGCACGCCAGCGCGAGGTCGGCGTTGCCCCATAGCTGCGGCGGCCGTTCCTGCGGAATCGGCATGAAGTGGTCGGGCGAGGTGCCGGTTCGCCCCGGCTCACCGCGCTCCAGTCGGTAGACATCATACGTGGCCGGCCCCGGATCCACGAGGGAATCCCCTGTCTCGCGCGTGGCTACCAGCAGCAGGGTGGCGGGCTCGCCATTGACCCGGCCGTGGGCGAACCGAACCGATACGATGCTGTCCTCGCCGGTATGCGGCTTGTCCCTGATGGTCGGCACTGGGGCGACATAGGTGGCACCCGAGGGTGGTTCGACCCGCACGACGTAGAGCTGGTTATCCCGCTCAGGCTCGGGCAGCAGCACCACGAACAGGTTGGACCCGTGGGCGTTCCCGTTCTCCACCCAGCCTTGGACGATGGTCGCCTCGCGCCCGTCGCGGGCGAAGGCCGGGACTCGGTTGATGCCTGGCAGCAGGTCGATCGCCACCAGATCGGTGATGGTGGGGGCCGCGGCGAGCGCGGGCGTCGCGCCGAGGAGGAGGCCGGCGGCAATCAGGAAGCGTCGGATCATCGCGCACGACTCGTCGCAGAAGCGGATGGCCCGCATTACACCTGCCTCGATCTCCAATGGACCGGGCTGGCCGGCGGGGTCAACTACGTCGCCCCGAGATCGGTAATCGCAGCGGAGTCAAACTCCGCCCGTGGTTTGGTGACCAGGCCTACCAACCGGCGGAGAGGGCGCGGAAACCGCAAGCTGCATGTTCCACAGATCGCGGCCGCGCCGTCCGTTGAGCCGGAAATTCGAGGTACAAACTTAAGGTCTTCATACAAAAACTCGCATAGATCGGCGAAAAGCCGTTTAACCGCTCGCGCGGTATGATTTAGATCTCTTGCAGAGACGGTCGCGACGATGTCGTGATGAGTTTGACTTTTACTTGCGCGTCAGCGATCATCCTACGGCTCTGCGACCAGGAACCGCGCACGTGGCCGGGATTGCGCTTCGCCTGTACGTTTCCGGCGATGCCGCGAGTTCGCGGCATGCCCGCGACAGCCTGAACCGGCTGCGCCAGCGCCACCTGCCGGCCGGCATGGCGGTCGCCGTCATCGACGTCGCCGATCACCCGCTCGAGGCCGAGGCGGCACGGATCCTCGCCACCCCGACCCTGGTCATCGATCATCCGGTCCGCCCTCGGCGCATCGTCGGTGACCTGGGCGACCTGCGCCGGGTTCTCGAGCTCCTTGGGCTCGACGGGGGGCTCGATGGAGACCTGCCCTGACCGCCGCCATGGGTTGAAACGCGGATGACGTTCGGCCGTTATCCGTGGTCGCGGACATGATCGAAACAATATCCCCCGATAACAGCGCATCCGATGGCGTCGGGCGCGCCGAGTTCCGGCTGCTCGTCGAGCGCAATGCCGACGGCATCCTGGTCGTCGACCGGGCCGGGCTGGTCCGCTTCGCCAATCCGGCGGCCGAAGCGATCTTCGGCCGCTCCGCGGCCGAACTCGTCGGCGCGCCGATCGGGGTGCCGGTGGTGGCGGGGGAAGTCGCCGAGATCACGGTGCTGCGGCCGCGCGGCGGCAAGGCCGAAGCCGAGATTCAGGTGGTGGAGACCAGCTGGGCGGGCGAGCCGATGCTGCTGGCCAGCGTGCGCGACGTGACCCGGCGGCGCGCCCAGGACGCCGAACGGCACCAGGTCCAGAAAATGGAGGCGATCGGTCAGCTGACCGCCGGCGTCGCCCATGATTTCAACAACATCCTGACCAGCGTGCTGGGCAACCTGGAGCTTGCCGCCGCAGCCAGCCGAGATCCCCGGCTCGACCGCCTGCTGACCAACGCCATGCGGTCGGCCGAACGAGCGGCGCGCCTGACCAGCCACCTGCTGGCCTTCGCCCGCAAGCAGGGCCTCCGGGTCTGTGCCGTCGACCTCAACGCCCTGGTCGAC
This sequence comes from uncultured Comamonadaceae bacterium, assembly GCA_964511405.1. GTDB lineage: Bacteria > Pseudomonadota > Alphaproteobacteria > Elsterales > Elsteraceae > CAZEFK01. The sequence continues at coordinate 6,672 of CAZEFK010000232.1, forward strand.
GATGCCGAGGAGTTGCTGACGCGCAGCCTGGACCCGTCGATCACCCTGGTGACCGCGCCGGCGGCCGACCTGTGGCCGGCGCTCGCCGATCCGACCCAGCTCGAGCTCATGCTCCTCAATCTTGTGATCAATGCCCGCGACGCCATGCCGACCGGCGGCGTCGTCCGGGTCGAGACGCGCAACCATCCGACGCCGACCGCGCAGCTGGTGGCGTTGATGGTCGCCGATACCGGCGTCGGCATGATGGACGAGGTCAAGGCCCGGGCCTTCGACCCGTTCTTCACGACCAAGGAGGTCGGCAAGGGCTCCGGCCTGGGGCTCAGCATGGTGTACGGCGTCGCCCGGCAGCTCGGCGGCTCGGTCCAGATCGACAGCGCCGCCAATGCCGGCACCACGGTCACGGTGCTGCTGCCGCGCGCCGCGCAGCCCGCCATGGCCGCCCAGGCGGACCGGAGGAGCGCGCGACGGGGCGCCGGCCGTCTGCTGGTGGTCGACGACGACCCCGACGTCCGCGCCGTCGCCGCCGCTGCCCTGATCGCGAACGGCTACACCGTGATCGAGGCCAAGGGCCGGCCTGACGGGTTGGCGACGCTGGAGCGCGGCGAACCGGTCGACCTGATGATCACCGATCTCGCCATGCCCGGCTTGCGCGGGGCCGAGCTGATCCGCGCCGCCCGGGCCATCCGTCCCAGCCTGCCGGTGCTGGTCATCACCGGCTATGACGGCACCCACCTGCCCGAGCCGCTGCTCGCCCAGGGGCTGCTGCGCAAGCCGTTCCGCGCGGCCGACCTGGCCGCCAAGGTCGAAGACTGCCTGCGGGCCGCGCCCAGCTCGATCGAGCCCGTCCGCTAGCGGCGACCGGCCGGATGGGCGCGACACCGCGGGCCTGACCCAGGCGATTGCCACCGCCGCCGCCGTCCGCTACACCGCCCGGCGATGGGGTTCACGGTCAGCAAGCTGTTCTGGTGGTTCGCCAATCCGGGCAACCTGATGCTCGGCCTGCTGTGCCTGGGCGTGGTGGCCCTGGCGCTGGGGCGGCGGCGGTTGGGCGCTGGACTGGTCGTGCTGGTGACGGCCGCGGGCCTGGCGATCACGGTCCTGCCACTGCGAACCTGGGTGCTGCGGCCGCTCGAGGATCGCTTTCCGATCGTCGCCAAGCCGCTGCCCCGGGTCGACGGCGTGGTCGTGCTGGGCGGCGCCATCAACACGGCGCTGTCGGCCGAGCGCGGCCAGCCGCAGCTGACGGAGTCCGCAGAGCGGCTGATCGCCTTCGCCGCCCTATCGCGGCAATATCCCAATGCTCGGCTGGTCTTCGCGGGCGGCTCGGCGGCGCTGTTCGACGACGCCGTACGCGAGGCCGATCTCGCCCGCCAGGTCCTCACTCAGCTGGGGGTCGACCCGGCGCGGGTGAAGTTCGAGCGCGAATCACGCAACACCGACGAGAATGCCGCCTTCGCCAAACGCATGGTCAATCCGCAGTCGGGCGAGGTCTGGCTGCTGGTGACCTCGGCCTACCACATGCCCCGGGCGGTCGGGGTGTTCCGCAAGGTCGGGTGGGACGTCGTCGCCTATCCTGTCGATTTCAGCGTGCCACCGACCGGTGCCGAGCCGCCGTTCAACTTGCTGGACGGGCTGGCCGGCGTGAATTGGGGCCTGCGCGAATGGATCGGCCTAGCCTATTACCATCTGACCGGGCGAATCGATTCGTGGTTGCCTGGGCCAAAGTGACCCCGCTTTGCGGGTCATTGTCAATTTATTGCCGGCGCCGCCGCTTCGTGGCACAAGGATTTGAGTGAGGAGATTGGCGGATGGCCCGATGGCTCGTGGCCGTGGCGCTGCTTGCGTGGGCGAGCGTGCCGGCGGCGGCGGACGATTTTGCGACGTTCCTGGCCGGCGTCCGGCGCGACGCCATCGCCGCCGGGATCGCGCCGCCGACCGTGGACCGTGCGCTCGCCGGCCTGGCGCCGCTGCCGCGCGTCCTGGAGCTGGACCGCAAGCAACCTGAATTCACGCTGACGGTGCAGGCCTATCTCGACCGCATCGTCACGTCCCAGCGGGTGGCGGCGGGCCGCGACCAACTCCGCCAGGCCGCCGATCTCATGACCGCGATCGGCCAGCGCTACCGGGTCGAGCCGCGCTTCGTCGTGGCGCTGTGGGGCATCGAGAGCGACTTCGGCCGGTTCACCGGCGACTTTTCGGTGGTCCAGGCCCTGGCGACCCTGGCCTTCGACGGCCGCCGCTCCAGCTATTTCCGCGGCGAGCTGCTGGACGCCCTGCGCGTCCTGGATCGCGGCGTGCCGCCCACGCGCCTGCGCGGCAGCTGGGCCGGCGCCATGGGCCAGCCGCAGTTCATGCCGTCCAGCTACCTGCGCTACGCCGTGGCCTTCCGCGGCGGCGCCAGTCCGGACATCTGGACCGACCCGGCCGACGTCGTGGCCTCGATCGCCAACTATCTCGGGCGCTTGGGATGGCGCAGCGGCGAGGGGTGGGGCGCCGAGGTTGCCCTGACGCAGCCCCTCGCTCCCGCCGCCATCGGCTTGGATCAGCCGGCGCGGCCGCTCGCAGAGTGGGCCCGGCTGGGCGTGCGGCGCACCGACGGGGCGCCGCTCGGTCCGGGCGACCTGCCGGCCAAGCTGGTGATGGTGAGCGATCCGCCCAACAGCGATCACTCGGGCGGCGATCCGGCGGCCGCGGCGACGCCGGCGCAGCATGTCTATCTGGCGACCGCGAATTTCGAGGTCCTGCTGAAATGGAACCGGTCGAACCTGTTCGCGGTCGCCGTCGGCATCCTGGCCGACCGGCTCGGCGCGCCCTAGCCGTGGCCGGACCGCGGAGCGCCGCCGCCGCGGCGCTGACGGCATTGGCCCTGGCGCTGCTGGGCGGCTGCGCCGAAACCCAGCTGGCCGCCGAGGGCGCCAAGCGCGCGGCCGCGCCGGCTGCCCCGCACAAGGGGATCTACAAGGTCGGCGAACCCTATTTCCAGAACGGCATCTGGTACTATCCGGCCGCGGACGACACCTACGACGAGACCGGCATCGCCTCGTGGTACGGGCCCGATTTCCACGGCAAGGTCACGGCCAACGGCGAAGACTACGACATGAACGCGCTGACGGCGGCGCACCGGACCCTGCCGATGCCGAGCTTCGTGCGCGTGACCAACCTCGACAACGGCCGGTCGCTGGTGGTGCGGGTCAACGACCGCGGCCCCTATCTGCGTGGCCGCATCATCGACCTGTCGCGCCGCGCCGCCCAGCTCCTGGGCTTCATCGACGTCGGCACGGCGCGGGTGCGGGTCCAGATCATGCCCGAGGAAAGCCGCCAGATCGCCGCCGCCATGCAGGCTGGCAGCGAGACCGTCACCGTCGCCGGCGCCAACGGGCGGCCGGTCACGGTCGAGACCCGGCCGGGCGAGCCGCCGCCGGTCGCGGCCCCGCGGGCGGTGGTGGCGAGCGCGCCGCTGGCCGCTCCGGGCCAAGTCGTGACCGCGCCCCTGACGCCGCCGCCCCCGCCGCCGCCGGCTCCGACCATGGCCTACACGATCCCGAACCCGACCGGTGAGCTGGCACAGGGGTCGCCCAAGCGCACCCAGATCTATGTTCAGGCCGGCGCCTTCACCAACCGCGACAACGCCCAGCGCCTCAGCGAGCGGCTGCGCAGCTTCGGCCGGGCCCAGATCACGCTGGTCGCGGTCGGGCGGCAGCAGTTCTTCCGCGTTCGCGTCGGCCCGGTGCCGAACGTCGAGGCCGGCGACCGCCTGCTCGACCAAGTGGTCAATGCCGGCCATCCGGAAGCCAGAATCGTCGTAGATTAATGGCGTCCGTTCCGCCGTCCATTCCCTTGACCCTGGACATCTGACACCATGCCGCTGCCCTCTCTCGGACGTCGCCGCCTGCTGCTTGGCCTGGCCGGCCTCGGCTCCGGCCTGCCGGTCCTGGCCCGTGCCGCGCAGACGAAGCCGGCGAAGACGCCCGCGCGCCCGGCCGCGCCGGCCCGCGCGCCCGCGCCGCCGGTTG
>CAZEFK010000233.1:0-10396 GCA_964511405.1 uncultured Comamonadaceae bacterium
GGGCTCGGCCGGCATCGGCAAGAGCTGGATCGCCTGCGCGCTCGGCAACCAGGCCTGCCGCGACAACCACTCGACCCTGTACCTGCGCGTGCCGCGCCTGATCGAGGATCTGGCGCTCGCCCGCGGCGATGGCCGCTACCCCCGACTGCTCAAGAGCCTCGGCCGCGTCGAGCTGCTGGTCCTCGACGACTGGGGCTTGGCACCGCTCGGCCCCGAAGCGCGCCGCGACCTGCTGGAGATCGTGGACGACCGCCACCAGCGCGCCGCCACCCTGATCACCAGCCAGCTACCGGTCGACCGCTGGCACGACATGATCGGCGATCCGACCCTCGCCGACGCCATCCTCGACCGTGTCGTCCACAACGCCCACCGCATCGAGCTCAGGGGCGACTCCCTCCGCCGCCGCGCCAGCGCCGCCGGAGACGCCGCTTGAGCCCGCCTGCCACGATCGTCCCCGTGCGCCCACAGGTACCCCCCGCGCGCCGCTCCGCCAGCCACTGGAAGGCGCTGCGCGACGCGCGGGTCCCCCCTGTGGACGACGGGGACGATCCCCAGTCCTTGACGAGGCCCGACCGCCCTATGCAACCTGCGTTATAGCCAGCGGCCCCAGGCCCGCCCGGCCGCCCCCGCCGCGATCGCACCGGTCGCGATCGCGCGGAACAGGTGGTCGCGATCGTCTGGAACGCCGGTCGCCATCAGCTGGAACAGCTGGTCGCGATCCGTGGAATGCGCATGCTCGGGCGTCAGCTTCGGATCCGGCATCAGGATCAGCGCCAGGGCGCCCAGCTCGGTGGCGCACAAGAGCGGACCGCGGCGGACAAGCTGCCGGACGAAAGTGGCTGTTTTCTGCGGTTTTCCGGACTTTTGCAGACGGTCTCGGACATCTATCTGGCGGGCCGGGAACGATGATGATGGGCATTATGTGTACGCTGTGGCCCTATGAGCCACCTTGCTTGCCTAGGCCTCTGTTTTGGCGATCCTGGGGAGCTACACGGCCCGGCGGGTCGAGTGTGCCCAATCATTCCGATAGCGGTTCGGAATTTCTGACCAAATCAGGTGTAAAGGGTAAAGGGGAATGGGAATAGAAGTTCGGCAGCTCTCAAATCCGGAGCCGGCAAGATATCGGCCGGTCTCTGCCTAAAAATTGAGCTAGGGCATTGTTGCATTCCTTTTTGGCTTAAGGGTGCTCGTCGGATAGCCGAAGGCGAAGAAGAAGTGCGACACCCGGATCGTGCCGTGACTCGGTGCCAGGGCCGGTTCGCGGTCATGTTCGGTGTCGAAATCCGCGGCCGAAAACAGGGATGATGGCTTGGCGTAAGCCGCGCCCGTGGCGGTTGGACGCAATCGCAGCAGGGTGGCTAAGGCCGCATCGCCAAGCGCATCTCGGATCGGGGGCACGATCTCGGCTTCCGGATCCAGCAGCACACCGACCATCGCCGCGACCGCCTGACGTCGGCTGTAGATACCACTCACGAAGCGCCCGAGCCCCTGCTCGCGCAGATAGTGATCGCGATGCTTCTTCTGGCGTCCGAGGCGCTTGAATTCGAAGACTAACTTCATGGCCTGGACGTCACTATTCCAGCCATATACGATGTCCGTCCGGCGTTCTTCGATCAGCGTGCCGGTGAGCGGATCAATCTCGCCGATGATGTCCTCGGCCGCCCACATGCCAAGCAAGCCACGTTCGCGCGCAACATGGTTCTCGACATAGATTTTGAGACGCTTGGTCAGGGCGTCTTCCTTGGTCTTAGGATTGAAGTCGGGCCGCGGCCGCGCCGCCAATTCCATCCAGCCCTGGCGCAGCGCTTCGACGGCCTCGATTGCCCGCTGCAGGGGGAAGGCCGAGAGCCAGTTGGCTGTTCCCGTCACGCAACCACCGCAGATTTGTCGGAAGCGGCGCGAGACTGGACGGTCCGGACGATATGTTCGGCATCGCGCAGTGCCTGGCGAATTGTCCAACTGCGCTGGCTGAGCGGCCGGACAAGATAGAGGCTGCCATCGATCCACAGATGCGCGTCGGGTACGAGGGAGAGATAGTCTCCTGATGGTATTGTGCGCAGGCCCGCCTGGCGGAGCGCGGCAAGGGTCGCGACCACTGCCTCGTTGTTGACCGCCGAGGAGATGTCTGGCGCGGCGTTGGCTTCGTTGACATAGCCGACCTTGACGATCCCCGACGGCCCGGCCCGGCTCGGATCGCTTGCCACGACGTCGACGTGGAAGCGGCCGTGGCCGCCCATCCGGTCTCGCCAAACGGTCAGGGCGTCGGCCAGGGCGGTCGCATAGATGCGGAAATCGTCGGCATCCGCAGTGCGCTGGGCGGGGGTGTCGAGCTTCTTGAAGCTGCGCGGCCGGATCGAGGGCATGAGCACCTCGACCGTTTCGGTGACGAGCGTCTGTTCCTCGGCCGACAGCCCGAAATAGCGGAACACGGCCGCGTCCAGGTCGCCTTTGATAGCGTTATACTGAGAAAGCTGAAGCAGTTCCGGCTGCGCCGCGAGCGCATCGACCTCGCCCGAGATCGATGCCAGCGCGTTTGCCGCCGCTTCCGGATCGGGCGCGTCTTCGGGTGGAAAGAAGGGGAAGGTGTCGACATCGGTCAAGTGGATGCCGTTGCGTTCGCACAGCATCTTCCATCCGCGCATCATCAAAAAGTAGCGTGCGAGCGTGGAGCGCAGGTAGACCGCTGCGAACTGCAGGAGGGGCGCATCGCTCTCCGGACCGGCGATCACGCCGATGCTGTGCGTAAAGCTTGCCGGCCCCGCATAGTAGACCGCGCGGACATTCTGCTGTTCGCGCGAGAAACCGTCGGGGAAGATCACGCGGGGGCCGTCGAAGACGCCCAGCACGGAGTCGTTGAGGCCGACGACGCTGTCCTTCATGACCGGCCATGGCCGGAGAAGATCGGGATGCAGAACCGGCACACCGGCGCTGAGCGCGGCGATCGGCACATGCGGCATCTGCCGGAGAGGGCCGGGATCGACCGCGACCCGGCTCTTGTCTTCGAGATGGATGCCCTTGCGGTAGGTCCAGCGCCGGAATTCGCGTGACCCCCTCCAGAAATTGGCGAAGGTCCCGCGTAGGCTCAGCCGGGTCCAGATCGCCAGATCATTGGCGTCGCCCCACATCATGGTGACGAGCAGCTGTGGGTCCTCGGCAACCGACCGGGTCTGAAGCACATGGCGGTCGGCCGATTGCATGGTTAGCCGGCCAAGTGCCAGGCTGAGATCGGCCTTGGGAACCAGATAATCGAAGGCCTCGCCGAACGGGACACTCCTGGGCACGACCTCTCCGCGACGCTCACCCATGAAGATATGGCAAGTATTCTCGGCGGTCGGGAAGAGCAGGCCTTGAAGATCCCCGAAATTGATGATCCTGGTGGGGCGATAGGCACGCAAAAGGTAGGAGACGAACGCTTCGCTCGACCCGCCGAGCAGCTGGCCGATCGGCAGAATGAGACAGGCCCTGCCGCCATCTTCAAGAAAATCGAGCGCGCGCAACGCATAGGCACCGGCGATCTGCCGGCGAGCGAACGGCGCGGCGGCGCGATCGGCCCAGGCATCGGCGGTGGTGTGGGCCTCGCCTTCGGGTTCGGCCCAGGGCGGGTTCGAGATAATCAGCGAAAAGCGGCGGCCATAGAAGCTATGTGTATCCTCGAAGAAATCGGCGTGATCGCGACCATGGGCGAGGTTGCGGCCTTTGAGCGGCGGCAGTTTTGTGCCGTCGCGCTCCTGCGCTTCGAGGATGTCGGCCGGATCCAGTCCTTCGAGCAGGGAGAGATAGAGGCTGAACGCGGTGACGCGGCAGGCCATAAAGTTGATGTCGCCACCGAAGATGCAGCGCGTCAGTAGATCGCCGCGCTCGGCAAAGCCGAGCTTGCGGCCTTCTCGGGCCTCTGCCAGCGCGATCAGGCGGCGATAAGCGGTCGTGAGCAAGATTCCGGACCCGCAGGCGCCATCGAAGATCGTCTCGGCCAGCGGATCGGACGATGCCAGCAGGGCCTGATCGACAGCCAGCATGGCAAGGTTGCGGGGCGTGTAATAAGCTCCCTCTTTGGCTTGCTGCTCGGGGGTCAGAAGCTTTTCGTATAGCCCCGACAGCAGCTCCACGGGAATATAGCTGAAATCATAGTTCCAGAACTCGCCCTGGCCGGTGCGCATATCGGTACGGCGCAGGAACTGGTCGAGTAGAGAAAAGCCCGAGGCCGACAGCGCGGCCCAGGGGTCGTGCCGATCATCACCGAGGAAATCGCCGTTGAAGTCTGAGCGTAGCCGGTCAATCAGTTTGGTGATGCCGTCGCGATCCTGCTGAGCCACCAGCTCGGGAAGCTGGCGAACCTCCCGCCGCGCACGATAGGTCTCACCTACGATCTCGCGATGCTCGAGGTAGGAGATAAAGAGGACCTGCCCCAGGAGCAGTTCGGCAAGCCGGCGGCGCACGCGCTCATCACCGCTTCCATGAAGCCCCCCATCGGTGAGCTTGGCGATCGCGACGGACAGGTTCGACAGCAGTTTGCGATCAACCCGCGCTTTGACGTCGAACCATTTCGGCAAGCGACGCGACAAGTTGGCGGTAAAGACGTCGATAGCTGAAAAGGGCCCGTCGGGCCGCGCCTCGTCGAGACGCAGGCGCTCGCCGGCCTGCTTGAGCTTGCGCGCTGGAAACGCCGTAGCCTCATCGCCCCGCAGATCGATGATGATCGTCGCGAGGTTTTGATTCCAGATTCGCTGACGGGTCTTGTCGAGATCGGCGTCGGACAGCGGAGTGCCGTCTTCTGTCACAAACACGACCGTCGGAACGCCCTCGACATCGAAGACGGCTTGCGCGCGGACCGCGCCGTCCGGTTTCAGGAGCGTCCTGATCTCTAGTGCATAGGGGTGGGTATCTGGAACCGCCTCCCCGCGCAGGTGCAAGACTCCTGGCTCGGCGGAGTAGCCAAGCTTCTCAAGCCAGCTCTGGACCGTGGCGGCGGTCACGGCTCTTCCCTCCGGTTATGCCCAGGAGAGAACATAACAGGAACACATGTCGTTTGGAACCACGCTTGTGGTTTGCGCCGGACCTTATGAACGACGGTCACGATGCCCGCCTGATTGGCGCTTGGCGCGCGGTAGGCTTCGCCTGCAGCCGGCCATGGACCGATGGTAGCGAGAAGAGGTCGAGTTGCCCCTCGTCGCTGACGCCCGGAAGGGCGAAGCCCTCGCGCAGAACGACCAAATGCGGGTCGAGCGCGATCAACAGTGCACCCGCACCTGACAAGGGCGCACCGTCATCAATGAAGGACCAGGTTCCGCTCGACCCTAACGCCAACCGCTTTCCCCAAAGCGCGATGAAGGATTGCGCACGCAACTGCTTGCGCAGATCCGCGAACGCCTTCTTATTGGCCTGAAGCTCGATTTTGAACTGATCACGCAGTAGCACCGCCACCCGGATGACAAGTATCGTCTGCCAGCTATACTTGGCGGGTGATCCTTTGCTCTTCGGACGCTGGTCCGCAGGAATCAGCGCACGTCGGCTGGTCCACTCGCGCAGCTTGTCTGTCGAGAGGCCCGTCAGGTGGGACGCGATAGGGGTGGGTACGAAACGCAGGCGGCACCTCCTCAAGGTCGGGTATGATGCCCGATCTCGCTGCGAGAACGGGTAACATACCCGACCTTGACGGTAAAGAATTGGCTGCCCTCGCAGTGGCGAGAACATCATCGCTCCCCCTTTGTCGCGGCAGGGCGCTCAGATGGAGGCGTTCTGTTCGTTGCCCCGGTCGATCGCAGAACAGCGCGCTCCGTGCGTCCCAGGAGTGCTATTGAAGACAACTGGCAAAGGAGAGACAGATGGTGGCCAAGTCATCCGGCGGGTGTCCGATTTGGATGGCAAGATTAAGCGACGGTGCCGTTGCGGTCGCCACGATGGAGATCACGCAGTCTACACATAGGCTTGTCGCAGTGCCGGTTCCTGAGGCGCCGGTGCTGCCCCATCGCGCTGAAAGGCGGAAATCCTGGCGAACCGCCGGCACTAAGGCGCCATAGTCACTTGGCAGCAGAGGGCCGGACCGTCGACGCGCCGTCGAGGATGCGCCGTGCGGCGCATCGCCGGAGGCGACGGTTTCGCCGCCCTTGACCGCGCGCCGCCGGCCCGGCAAGGCGCTTCCAAGCGATTATGGCGCCGGATGAGCGGGTCGCTCTGCGCCTAGGCAAGCAGACCTTGGGCGGAAATGCCAAATATGGCATTGTGGCAAGAGATGTCGCTGGACAAAGCCGAGCCCCAACCAAAGCCGGTGCGCTGGATCGGATCGAGTCGTGATGATCTGGGCGGCTTCCCGGAGGCCGTGCGGCTCCGGGTCGGCGGAGCGCTGTGGAAAGCGCAGCTTGGCCGTAAGGCGCTCTGGACGAAGCCGCTGAAGGGTTCGGCAGCGCTGGCGTGCTTGCGGTGGTGGACGACCACGACGGCGATACCTATCGCCGGTCTATACGGTTCGCTTCGCGGGCCTGGTTTACGTCCTGCATGCCTTCCAGAAGAAGGCCAAGCGCGGGATCGCCACGCCGCGCGCCGACATGGTGTTGATCGAGCAAAGGCTCAAACGGGCTGCAGAGGATTACGAGCGATGGCTGACCGCCACGAAGACGACATCCCGGTGACCGAGAGTTCCGACAACGTGTTCGCAGACCTCGGCGTGGCCGAGCCCGACGAGGAGCTGACCAAGGCACAGCTCGCCAGTCACATCCGGCAAGCGATCAAACGCCAACGGCTGACCCAACTGGCGGCCGCGGTGTTGATGGGCCTCGATCAGCCGAAGGTATCGGCCCTGGTGAACGGACGGCTCGACGGCTTCTCCAGCGATCGGCTGATGCGCTGCCTGACGGCCCTCGGCCAGGACGTGGACATCGTGGTCAAATCGGCACCGGAGGGCCGCGGGCGCATCCGCGTCGTGGATACGGCGGCATGATCCGGCACCCAGCCTGTTTGCCGCCGATCGCCGCCGATACTGCGCAAGCCATACGGCAGCCAATGGCGGGACGCCGACGGGCGCCTACATCGGCGGAATGGCAAGGCGATGCGAACCATTTCCCTCTGGCTTTGACGATCTCTTCGACTACACCGAATCGGCGGCGCACCGCCCCGGGCGGCCGATCAAGGACGACCTCACCGGTTGGCGGGTGCTCGACGACTGGCCATCGCGCGTACCGGTCTCGACGGCCGAGGTCGACCTGTTTGAAGCCTGGTTCGGTGATGTCTTCGACACACTGTTTGGCTCAACCTGAGCCGACCGGGCGCGGTTGATGACCCTGCCTCTGCGTGCTGCGCTGTACCTGCGCGTCTCGACGGCGCGGCAAGCCGAGCATGACGTCTCGATCCCCGATCAGCGGCGCCAGGGCGAAGCATACTGCCGGGCACGCGGCTATGCGCTTGTGGACGTGTTCGTCGAGCCGGGCGCCTCGGCCATCAACGACCGCCGCCCGGAATTCCAGCGCATGGTCGAGGCCGGCACCGCGCATCCCGCCGCCTTCGACATCGTCGTCGTGCACAGCTTCAGCCGGTTCTTCCGCGATCACTTTGAGTTGGAGTTCTACGTCCGGAAGCTCGCCCGCAACGGCGTGCGGCTGGTCTCGATCACCCAGGAGCTGGGCGACGACCCGATGCACGTCATGATGCGGCAGATCATGGCGCTGTTCGATGAGTACCAGTCGAAGGAAAACGCCAAGCACGTCCTGCGGGCGCTCAAGGAGAATGCCCGGCAGGGGTTCTGGAACGGCTCGCTGCCGCCGATCGGCTACCGGGTCGTCGCGGCCGAGCAGCGCGGCGCCAAGGTCAAGAAGAAGCTGGAGGTCGACCCGCTGCACGCGCCGACGGTGCGGCTGGTGTTCAAGCTGGCGCTGGAGGGCGACGGTGCCTCGGGCCCGATGGGCGTCAAGTCGATCGTCAAATACCTCAACGCGCGCAGGATCTTCACACGGAATGGCGGACGCTGGGGCATCGGCCAGGTGCATCGAATCCTGACCCGGCCGACCTATGCCGGGCGCCACGAGTTCAACAAGCGCACCAAGGCCAAGCAGCTGAAGCCCGAGGCGGAGGTGATCGGGGTCGACGTGCCGCCACTGATCGATCAGGCGACCTTCGATTCCGTCCAGGCGCGCTTGCACTCCCGCAATCCGAAGGTGATGCCGGCGCGGGTCGTCAGTGGGCCGACGCTGCTAACTGGCATCTGCTTCTGTGCCGGCTGTGGCGGCGCCATGACGATCCGAACGGGCAAGAGCGGACGCTACCGTTACTACGCCTGCTCGATTGCGGCGCGGCAGGGTGAGACTGGCTGTAAGGGTCGCTCGATCCGGATGGAGGCACTGGACGACTTGGTTGCCCGCCATCTGGAAGAACGGCTGCTCGATCCCGATCGCCTCGCCGATGTCCTGGCGGCCGTCCTGGATCGCCGCGCCGACCGCGCAGCCCGGAGCCGGGAGCATGTGACCGAGCTGAACAAACGTGCGGCGGAAGCCGACGCCCGACTACGGCGCCTGTACGACGCTATCGAGACGGGCGTGGCCGATCTGGACGATCCTGCGCTCAAGGAGCGCGTGGCAGAGTTGAAGGCGGTCCGAGATCAGGCGCGCGTTAACGCCCAACGGGCCGAACAGACTACCGATGGCGTTGCCGCATCGATCACCCCGGCCCAGGTCGCCACTTTTGCAGCCGAGGCACGCACCCGCATGCGCCTACCGGACGGCGGCTATCGCCGCGACCACCTGCGCGCACTCGCCCAGCGCGTCGAAGTCGCCGACCGCGAAGTCCGCATCATGGGATCGAAAGGCAATCTGCTGCGCGCCCTGGCCGGCGGCGCAGAACCGGCTACGTCAAGCGTGCCCAGATCGGTACTGAGCTGGCGGAGGGGGTGGGATTCGAACCCACGGTACCATCGCTGGTACAACGGTTTTCGAGACCGCCCCGATCGGCCACTCCGGCACCCCTCCAGCGGCGGCGTGGGTACCACGGGCGAACGGGTTTTCCAAGCGCGACGATGGCCGGGGCCGGTCCGTAACGCCGCAGGCCCCGCCGGGCAGGCCTCGCGACAACCCCATTGACGGCTCGGCGCGCATCGCTATAGTGCGCGCTCCCCGGGCGGCCCGGCCGTCCCGGCGAATGGTGTTGCGCAAGCTTTATTCGGCAGAGCCCAATGTACGCAGTCATCAAGACCGGCGGGAAGCAGTACCGCGTCGCCGAGGGCGACGTGATCACCGTCGAGCGCATTCCCGGCGAGGCGGGCGCCGCGGTCACCCTGGACCAAGTGCTGATGACCGGCACGGCCGGCACGGTCACCGTCGGGTCGCCGCTGGTCGCGGGCGCCACCGTCACGGCCGAGCTGGTCGAGCAGTCGCGCGGTCCGAAGGTCATCGTCTTCAAGAAGCGCCGCCGCCAGAACTCGCGCCGCAAGAACGGCCACCGCCAGGACCTGAGCGTCCTCAAGATCACCGGCATCCAGGCCTCGGCCTGAGCGCCGGCCCTAAACTAGGAGCGTCCCCCCATGGCCCATAAGAAAGCAGGCGGCAGCTCGCGCAACGGCCGCGACAGCGCCGGCCGGCGCCTGGGCGTCAAGAAGTTCGGCGGCGAGCAGGTGCTGGCCGGCAACATCCTGGTCCGCCAGCGCGGCACCCAGTTCTACCCGGGCGCCAATGTCGGCATGGGCCGCGACCACACGCTGTTCGCGCTGGTCCAGGGCCAGGTGCGCTTCCACAAGACCCGCGACACCGTCACCGTGCTGATCGACCCGGCACCGGTTCCGGCCAACGACCAGCCGGCTCCGGCGGTCGCCGCCGAGTAGCCGCTTCCCGGGCCCGGGCGGGCCCTCCCCGGCACGGCCGCGGCGGGCCTCGTCCGCCGTGGCCCAGCCCTGGGATCTCGATCCCGCTCAACCCGTGGCCCGACCATGAAGTTCCTCGACCAAGCCAAGGTCTATGTGCGCAGCGGCGACGGCGGCGCCGGTTGTGTCGCGTTCCGGCGCGAGAAGTTCATCGAGTTCGGCGGCCCCGACGGGGGCAATGGCGGCCGCGGCGGCGACGTCGTCATCGAGGCGCTGCCCAACCTCAACACGCTGATCGATTTCCGCTACCAACAGCATTTCAAGGCCCGCAACGGCACGCCCGGGATGGGCGCCAACCGCACCGGCCCCGACGGCGCCGACGTGGTGCTGCGCGTGCCGGTCGGGACCCAGATCCTCGACGAGGACGGCGAGACGGTCCTGCTGGACCTGACGGAACCCGGCCGCCATCGCCTGCTCAAGGGCGGCGACGGCGGCTTCGGCAACAGCCATTACAAATCCTCGACCAACCGGGCGCCGCGCCAGGCCGGGCGCGGCTGGCCGGGCGAGGAGCGCTGGATCTGGCTGCGGCTGAAGCTGATCGCCGACGCCGGGCTGGTC
>CAZEFK010000234.1:0-10394 GCA_964511405.1 uncultured Comamonadaceae bacterium
CCAGATCGGGCGCAACTGCCACCTGTCCGGCGGCGTCGGCATCGGCGGCGTGCTGGAGCCGCTGCAGGCCAACCCCGTCATCATCGAGGACGACTGCTTCATCGGCGCCCGCTCCGAGGTGGTCGAGGGCGTCATCGTCGAGACCGGCGCCGTCCTGTCGATGGGCGTGTTCCTCAGCGCCTCGACCAAGATCGTCGACCGCGCCACCGGCGAGATCACCTATGGCCGGGTGCCGGCCTATTCGGTGGTGGTGCCGGGCGCTTTACCGGGGGCGCCGCTGCCCGACGGCTCGCCCGGTCCGTCGCTGGCGTGCGCGGTGATCATCAAGCGCGTCGACGCCAGGACCCGGGCCAAGACCGCCATCAACGAGCTGTTGCGCGCGTGACCGGCTGCGCGTGAGCGCCGTGCCGGACCGATCCGAGGCCGCGCGCGCCCTGGCGGGCGCGCTTCGGCTGATGCGCTTCGACGCCACCGGGCTCGATCTGTTCGAACGGACCCCGAACGGCTTTTGGCGCTCGTTCGGGCTGGCGCTGCCGATTCTTCCGATCCATTTGTGGCTGATGCCGCTGCCGGGGCCGGCCGACGCCGATGCCGGCCTGCGGCTGGTGCTGGCGCTGCTGATCTATGCCGTGCTGTGGCTGGCGTTCCCGGTGGTGCTGCTGACGGCGGTCGACCGGATCGGACGGCGCGACCGGTATTTCGACTTCGTGGTCGCGAACAATTGGCTGAACGCGCCGGGCTCCGTGCTGCAGGCGGGACTGGCGCTGCTGGTCCAGCTTGTTCCAGTGCCGGGCGATGTGGCGGCGCTGCTGTCCTCTGTCCTGTATCTCTACGTGCTGGCGGTCGAGTGGTTCACGCTCAAGCGGGCGCTGGCCGTGTCAGGGCTCGTCGCGTTCGGGCTCACGCTCCTCGACTGTGCCATCAGCCAGATCGTCATTTCGGCACCCTGACGGGTAACCGACGCCGATCAGGTACAACCCGGCGGCCGGCGCGGTCGGTCCCGCCACGGCGCGGTCGCGCGCGTCGAGCACGGCCGACACCTGGAACTCCGGCCAGCGGCCGAGCCCGACCTGGACCAAGGTGCCGACGATATTGCGCACCTGGTGATGCAGGAACGAGCGGGCCGCGGCGGTGACCACGACCTCGTCGCCGGCCCGCGCCACGGCCAGGGCGCCCAGCGTCTTCACCGGCGACGCCGCCTGGCACAGCTTGGCCCGGAAGCTGGAGAAATCGTGGCGGCCGACCAGCCGCTGGGCAGCGCGGTGCATGGCCTCGGCGTCGAGTGGCCGGGCGATCGCCCACACCCGCTCGCGGTCGAGGACCGGCGGCGCCCGGCGGTTGAGGATGCGGTAGCGGTAGCGCCGCTCGGTCGCCGAGAAGCGGGCGTGGAAGTCGGGCGGGACCGCCTCGACCGCCAGCACCGCGACCGGCGCCGGCCGCAGGTGGAAGTTCAGCGCCTCGCGGAGGCGCAACGGCGCCCAGTCGCGCGCCAGGTCGACATGGGCGACCTGGCCCAGGGCGTGGACCCCGGCGTCGGTGCGGCCGGCGCCGACCACCTCGGCGGGCGCTCCGGCCGTGCGCTCGACCGCCGCCTCCAGCGCCGCCTGCACCGAGGGGCCGTTGTCCTGGCGCTGCCAGCCGACGAACGGCCCGCCGTCATACTCCAGGGTCAGCTTGAAGCGCATCGGCGAGCAGGGTGCCGGCGGCGACCGGGAAGCCGTTGAGGAAGGCGCGGCGGTCGACCGGGCCGCGGCCAGGGCGTTGCAGCCGCGTCGGACGGATCGCGCCGTCGGCGCAGGCGATGGCAAGGTCGTCGTCCAGCACCCGTCCCGGCGGGCCGGCGCCCGCGACCAGCTCGGCCGCCAGCAGCTTGACCCGCTCGCCGCCGATCAGGGCGTAGGCGCCGGGTTTGGGTGCGAAGGCCCGGATCCGGCGTTCGACCGCGGCGGCCGGTTCGGTCCAGGGCAGCGCCAGCTCGGCCTTGTCGACCTTGGCGGCATAGGTGGCGCCCTCGGCGGGCTGGGGTTGCGGCCGCCACGCGGCGGGATCGGCCAAGGCCTCGACGATCAGCCGTGCGCCCAGCACCGCCAAGGTGTCGTGCAGGGCGCCACCGGTCGTCCCGGGCCCGATCGGCACGGCTTCGGCGCGCAGCATCGGGCCGGTGTCGAGACCGGCGTCCATGACCATCAGGGTGATCCCGGTCTCGGCGTCGCCGGCCAGGATCGCGCGCTGGATCGGCGCCGCGCCGCGCCAGCGCGGCAGCAACGACGCGTGGATGTTCAGGCACCCAAGGCGTGGGGCGGCGAGGATCGGCGGCGGCAGGATCAGGCCGTAGGCGGCGACCACGGCGCAGTCGAGCCCGAGCGCCGCGAACGCCGCCTGCTCGTCCGGGTTGCGCAGAGTCTTGGGCGTGCGCACCGGCAGGCCATGGCGCTCGGCCAAGCGGTGCACGGCCGACGGCTCCAGCTTCTGCCCGCGGCCCGCGGGCCGCGGCGGCTGGCTGTACACGGCCGCGATGTCGTGGCCTGAAGCGATCAGCGCCGCCAGGGCCGAGGCGGCGAACTCAGGCGTGCCGAGGACCGCGAGCCTCACGCCACTTCGGCCGAGCGCTTGGCCTTCTGCAGCTTGCGCAGGATGATGTTGCGCTTGAGCGGGCTCAGGTGATCCAGGAACAGCACGCCGTCCAGGTGGTCGATCTCGTGCTGCAGGCACACCGAGAGCAGGCCCTCGGGCTCGATCTCGCGGCGCACGCCGTCGCGATCGAGATAGCGGATCCGGACCCGGGCCGGCCGCACGACCTCGCCATAGAGCTCGGGCACCGACAGGCACCCCTCCTCGAAGGGCGCGAGTTCGGGCGACGCCCAGACGATCTCGGGATTGACCAGCGCCATGGGCGCGGGCGGGTCGTCCTTGCGCGCGCAGTCGATGACGATCACCCGGTGCGTCGATCCGACCTGCGGGCCCGCGAGCCCGATGCCGTTGGAGGCGTACATGGTCTCCAACATGTCGTCGAGGAGCTGGCGGATGGCGTCGTCGACCTGGGGCACCGGCTTGGCCTTGACCTTCAGGCGCGGATCTGGAGCGATCAGGACAGGCAGGCGAGCCATGGCGCCTCGGCGCGGGGTAGCGGGGAAGTCGGCATATTCGCTAGGTATGCGGCGCCATCGGTGCCGTCAAGCGGTGGCCGCGCCGTCCTGCTGCCGCAGGGTTACCTTTGCCTGAGCGAGCCGAAACTTCCCGCATGGCCAGCAGCAATCCGGTCACAACCGCCGAGCTTCCGCGCGCGCCGCATCCCGTCGACGAGGACGCGCGATGGCAGCGGCTGCTCCGCTGCCGCGACCGCCGGGCCGGACTGGGTGAGAAGGGACTGGGCGAAACCGGGGATTGTCCCTTGACGGAGCTGTACCGGCCGTTCCTGGCCCGCGACCGCTTCGTGCTCGGCCATATCGGCCAGAGCCTGGATGGTCGCATCGCCACCCTTTCGGGTGATTCGCGGACGATCAACGGTGCCGCCAACATCCTGCATCTGCACCGCCTTCGGGCCCTGGCCGACGCCGTGGTGGTGGGCGCCGGCACGGTGGCGGCCGACGATCCGCGACTGACGACGCGGCTGTGTCCGGGGCCGTCCCCGGTTCGGGTGGTGCTCGACCCGCGGCGCCGACTCCATCCGGCCTTTGGCCTGTTCTGCGACGGCGCCGCGCCGACCCTGGTGATCGCGGCCGCCGAGCATGCCGACGGCGCGGTCGGCGACGCCGAGGTGGTGGGCGTGCCGGCCGGGCCGGACGGTCTCGACCTTGGCGCCGTCGTCCAGGCCTTGGCCGAGCGCGGCCTGACCCGGCTGTTCGTGGAGGGCGGCGGCATCACCATCTCGCGCTTCCTGGCGGCCGGGCGGCTCGACCGCCTGCAGGTGACGGTGGCCCCGGTGCTGATGGGCTCCGGCCGGCCCAGCCTGGCCTTGCCCGCGATCGCGTCCATGGCCGGCGCGTTGCGGCCGGCGGTGCGGCGGTTCATGCTGGGCGACGACGTGCTGTTCGAGTGCTGCTTCGATGGGTGATGCGGGCCCCGGCCCGGCCGATGCCTTCTGGATCGTGGAACGGGGACGCGGCGAGATCCGGCGCCAGATGTTGGGGACGCTGGGCCCCGGCCAGGTGCGGGTGCGCGCCCGCGCCGGGGCCATCAGCCGCGGCACCGAATCCCTGGTGTTCCGGGGGCGGGTGCCGCCCAGCCAGTACGAGGTCATGCGCTGCCCGTTCCAGGAGGGCGAGTTCCCGGTCCCGGTCAAGTACGGCTATTGCTCGGTCGGCGTGATCGAGGCCGGCCCGGGCGCCGGCGGCCGGGTGTTCTGCCTGCACCCGCACCAGACCCGCTACGACGTGCCGGCCAGCTTCGCGGTGCCGATCCCGGATTCGGTGCCCGACGCGCGGGCGACCCTGGCCGCCAACCTGGAGACGGCGATCAACGGCCTGTGGGATGCGGGGCCGCGTCTCGGCGACCGCATCGCCGTGATCGGCGCCGGGCTGGTCGGGCTGCTGTCGGCGCTGCTGGCGTCCGACATCCCAGGGACCGAGGTCGAGGTGATCGAGCCCGATCCCGCCCGCGCCGAGGTGGCGCGCGACCTTGGGCTGGCCGTGGTCGCGGCCGAGCGCGCGACCCGGGCCGTCGACCTGGTGATCCATGCCAGCGGCAATCCCGCCGGCCTGCCGGTGGCGCTCGACCTGGCGGGCTTCGAGGCGACGGTCCTGGAACTCAGCTGGTTCGGCGACCAGCCGGTCACCCTGCCCCTGGGCGAGGCCTTCCACTCCCGGCGCCTGCGCCTGATCGGCAGCCAGGTCGGCGCCGTCGCGGCCGAGCGCCGGGCCCGGCGCGGGCATCGCGACCGCCTGCAGCTGGCGCTGTCGCTGCTGGCCGATCCGCGTTATGACCGCCTGATCGGCGGATCGGTGGCCTTCGCCGACCTGCCCCAGCGCTTCCCCGATGTCGTGGCCGGCCGCTTGGCCGGCCCCGGGATCCTGGTGCGCTTCGACTGAAAGGCCGGTCATGTTCAGCGTCTCGGTCAGCGACCATGTGATGATCGCCCACAGCCTGCGCGGGGCGGTGTTCGGCCCGGCGCAGCGCCTCCATGGCGCCACATATGTGGTGACGGTGACGCTGCGCCGCCCGGGGCTCGATGCCGACGGCATCGTCGCCGACATCGGGGCGCTGACCGGCCTGCTGTCCGAGGTGCTGGAGCCTCTGCGCTACCGCAACCTGGACGACGAGCCCGCCTTCTCGGGCGTCAACACGACCACCGAGGTCCTGGCCCGGCATCTGTTCGACGCGCTGGCCGCCCGCATCCGCGCCGGCGCGCTCGGGGGCGATACCGCCACCGCGCTCGCCGCCATGACGGTGACCTTGGGAGAGACGCCGACGGCCGCCGCGGCCTATGAGGGCCCGCTCGCCTGACCCGCCATCTGGTGGTCCCCGGCCCGCTGGGCCAGGCGACCGGCGGCTATCGGTACATGGCGCGGCTCGCGGCCGGGCTGGCACCGATCCAGGTGCACGAGCTCGCCGGCCGCTTTCCCCTGGTCGATGACGCCGCCTGCGCCGCCGCGACGGCAGCCGCGCGCGGCTGGCGCGCCGGCGCCTGCGTTTTGATCGACGGCTTGGCGCTGCCGGCCTTTGCCGGGCTGCTGGACGGCCGGTGCTGGCGCCTGGTCGCGGTGGTCCATCATCCGCTGTGGCTGGAGACGGGGCTCGCACCCGCCGACCGGGCCGCCCTGGCGGCGATCGAGCGGGCGCTGCTGGCCGCGGCCGATGCCGTGATCGCGACCAGCTCCGAGACCGTTCGGGATTTGGCGGCACTGGGCGTGGCGCCCGGTCGGGTGACCGTGGCGCAGCCGGGCACCGACCGGCCGCCGCCCGTGCGGCATCGCGGCCGGCGCTTGCTGACCGTCGCGACCCTGGTGCCGCGCAAGGGCCACCTGACTGTGCTGGCCGCCCTGCAGCGGCTGGGGCCGGGCTGGCAGCTGGAGCTGGTCGGCAGCGACCGCCGCGACCCCCGGCACGCCGCCCGGGTCCGCACCGCGATCCGGCTGCGCGGCCTGGCCCGGCGGGTGCGGGTGCGGGGCGAGGTGCCCGACGCGGCGTTGGCGCGGGCCTGGCGGCGCGCTGGGCTGTTCGTGCTGCCCAGCGCCCACGAAGGCTATGGCATGGCCGTAGCCGAGGCGCTGGCCCACGGCCTGCCGGTGGTCGCTAGCCAGGCCGGCGCGCTGTCCGGGGTGGTGCCGCCGAGGGCCGGTCGTCTGGTGCCGCCGGGCGACGCCCGGGCGCTCGCGCACGCCATCCGGGCCGTGGCGCGCGGGCGGGCGCGCTTCGGCTGCGGCGCCCGCGCCGCCGCCGCGCGCCTGCCTGGCTGGGACCGGACCGTGGCCGCCGTGCGATGGATAACCGAAGGTTAACTGGCTGCGGCGCCGGCGCCAGCTACCATGGCGCCCCATGGTGCCGACCACTGCCCTCGCCGCGACCGACTTCCCCGCCGGCCTGACCGCCGGCCTGCGCGCGCTGTTCGCAGCGCTGCTGCTGCTGCTGGCGGTCGGCACTGGCGCCCTGGCGCTGCGCAGCGACGCCCATGTCTTCGACACACCCCTGACCGAGGACGGTTATTACAGCCTGGCGGTCGCCCGCAACGTCGCGGCCGGCCAGGGCATCACGGTCGATCGCCGGCAGCCGACCAACGGCTTCCAGCCGCTGTTCACGGCGGCGGAGGCCGGCGCCTTCTGGCTTGCCGGCTCCGATGCGCTGGCCATGCGCCTGGTGCTCGCGCTGTCCTGGGTGATCTATCTCGCGACCGGCTGGCTGGTCGCCCTGATCGCGCGCGACGCGGCGCCGGGCGACGCCGAGGAGCGGCAGGCCCGTGCCTGGACCGCGGCGCTGCTCTATCTGGGCGGCTTCCTGACCGTGATGCACCACTTCAATGGTCTGGAGACCGGCAGCGTCATGCTGCTCTATGCCCTGGCGGCGCGCTGGTACCAGCAGGGCCGACTGGAGCGGCCGGGCGGGGCGGCCTGGTTCGGGCTGCTGCTCGGGCTGCTGGTGCTGACGCGCATCGACGCGGCGGTGTTCGCCGCGGCCTTCGGGCTATGGCGGACCTGGGCCGTGTCTCGCCGCGACGGCGTGGCCGCGGCGCTGCGCCAGGCGGTGATGCTGGGCGGCGTGGCGCTGGCCGTCTCCAGCCCGTGGTGGCTGTACAATCAGCTGGTGTTCGGCTCGCTGATGCCGACCAGCGGCACTGCCCAGGAGGCCTGGGGGCTGGTCGCCCGGCGCTGGCGCTGGATCGGCTGGGCGCTGGGCGTCAGCGCCCTGCCGACCCTGTGGCTGGGGCGGCTGGACGAGATGTTCCACGATGGGCTGGTGCCCAGTCTGCTGCGGGCGGCGGTGCTGGCCGGCCTGCTGGTGACGGCGGTCGGCGCCGTCCGCCGGCGGCGGCGCACGGCCCTGGATCCGGTATGCCGGCGCAGCCTGGGCTTCGCCGCCTGCCTCGGCGCCGCCTTGGGCGCGCTGGTGCTGTTCTATGGCTTCGGCTTCGTCGCCTACTGGTTCTATTACCGCTATCTGTTTCCGCTGGCGCTGCCGGCGACGGTGGCGATCGCGTGGCTGCTGGCGCCGCAGCTGCCGCGCCGGCCGCGGCTGGCCATGGCGGTCGCGCTGCTGCTGTGCCTGCCGACGCTGACCTCGCTGGCGCTGGCCCAGCAGGGCCGGACGCTGCATGTCCCGACCGTCTATTGGGGCCAGCTCGCGCTGCTGCGCGAGGCCGGCGTGCCGGACACCGATCTGGTCGCCGCCGGCCAGGCCGGGACCCTCGGCTTCTTTCGCGACGCCACGGTCAATGTCGACGGCAAGGTCAACCGCGAGGCGATCCCCTGGGCCGACCATATGTGGGACTATCTCGACCGGCGCCAGGTCCGCTGGTTCGTCGACTGGCCCTACTATGTCGAGCGCTATCTGGGCTCCGACCCGGCCGTCCATGGCTGGCATCGGGTCGCCGAGCGCGGTCCGTGGCAGCTGTGGCGGCGCGACTGACGCGCGCGATTGTCATCTTCCTTCGATAAGTCTGTCGGCCATTGGCAATGGCGAGAGGCGACCTCCGATGCCGGCTCGGCTGTTCAATGTCCTGTTTCTGTGCTCCGGCAACTCGGCCCGCAGCATCATGGCGGAGTCCCTGCTGACCCATTGGGGCCGGGGCAAGATGCGCGCCTTCAGCGCCGGCTCGGCGCCGCGCGGCATCGTCGACCCGCTGGCGCTCGACGTGCTGGGATCGCTGAACCTGCCGATCGACGGCCTCGGCAGCAAGGGCTGGGACCGGTTCCTCGGTCCCGAGGCCGCGGCGATGGATTTCGTCTTCACGGTCTGCGAGGTGACGGCGGCGATGCCGGCGCCGGCCTGGCCGGGCAATCCGGTGACGGCCTATTGGGGCGTGCCCGACCCGGTGGCCGCCACGGGCAGCCAGGTCGACCGCCTGATGGCCTATCGCGAGGCCTTCCGGATGCTGGAGACCCGGGTCAAGCTGTTCTCCAGCCTGCCGGTGGAAAAACTCGACCGACTGACCCTGCAGACCGAGACCGCGCGCATCGGCACCATCGGCCGCGACCCGTCGGGCGCGGCGGCGTAGGGCGCGACCGGCTTACCCCACCGTCCGCCGGGCATTGAACGCCGCGATCAGGGTGCCGTCGTCCAGGTAGTCGAGCTCGCCGCCCACCGGTACGCCGTGGGCCAGGCGGGTGACGGTCACGCCGGTGGGCGCCAGGCGCTCGGCCAGGTAATGCGCGGTGGTCTGTCCGTCGACGGTGGCGTTGAGGGCCAGGATCACCTCGCGCACGCTGCCGGCCGCGATCCGGGCCAGCAGCGGCTCGACCGCGATCTCCTGCGGCCCGACGGCGTCGAGCGCCGACAGCGTGCCGCCCAGGACGTGATAGCGGCCCTGGAACGAACCGGTACGGGCGATCGCCCACAGATCGCCGACCTGCTCGACCACGCAGATCACGCTGTCGTCGCGCGCGGGGTCGCGGCACAGGCTGCAGGGGTCGGTCACGTCCAGGTTGTTGCAGATCCGGCATGGGCCGATGCGCTGGCCGACCTCGGCCAGGGCATTGGCGAGCGGCTGCAGCAGCGTCTCGCGCCGCCGGATCAGGTGCAGCGCCAGCCGCCGCGCCGAGCGCGGCCCGAGCCCGGGCAGCCGCGCCAGCAGCTGGACCAGCCGGTCGATCTCGGGCGCGGCGAGCGGCGCGCCGCGGCCTTGCATCGGCGTCCCCCGAAGGCCCGCTGTCAGAACGGCATCTTGAAGCCCGGCGGCAGCTTCAGGCCGCCGGTGACCTTGGCCATCTCCTCGGCCACATGGGCCTCGATCTTGGCGCGGGCGTCGTTGAACGCGGCCACGATCAGGTCCTCCAGCACCTCGACGTCGTCGGGGTCGACCAGCGACTTGTCGATCTTGACCCGCCGCATGTCGCCCTTGCCCGACAAGGTCACGCTGATCATGCCGCCGCCGGCGGTGCCGGTCAGCTCGATCTGTTCGAGCTTGGCCTGGATCTCGCCCATCTTGGCCTGCATGGCCTGGGCCTGCTTCATCATCTGGCCGATCTGCTTCACGGGGCCGCTTCCTTTCGTCTGACGCCGGTGGTCGTGGAGTAGCCGGATGCCGTCCGGCCGGCAATCGGGATCACAGATCCAGCATCTCGTCCCAGTCGTGGTCCAAAGCGTCGTCGCCCAAGGCGTCCTCGGGCGGCGCCGGCTCCGGCTCGGCCGCCGCCACCGGCGGCGGCTCGCCGCCCAGGTCCCGGACCTCGCCGATCTTGGCGCCAGGGAAGGTTTCCAGTACCGCCAGCACCAACGGATGGCCGGTGGCCAGCGCTCGCCGCGCGCGCAGGCTTTCCGATTCCTGCTCGCGCAGGGTGGCCGCACCGCCGGCGACGGCCAGGCTGACCAGCCAACGCTGCCCGGTCCATTGCTGCAGCCGGTCGGCCACCTGGGTCGCAAGGTCGCGGGGGGCGTTGGGCGACGGCCGGAATTCCAGCCGCCCGGGCTCGAACTGCACCAGATGGACGTCGGCCACCAGATGGGCGCGCAGGATCGGCTCCTTGTGCAGACCGAACAGCTCGACCAGCTCGGCGAAGCTCTGCGGCATCGGCAGGGCGGCGGTCGCCGCGGCCGGGACCGAACTGGCCTGCGCCGCCGGCAGCGCCATGGGCTGCGCGCGCAGGGCGCCGCCTGATACGGCAACCGGCGCGGGCCGCGGCGCCCCGGCCGGGACCGGACGCGCCGGCGCTGCCGCGCCCGCCGCGCCGCGCGCGAGCGTCAGCGCGGCCCGGGGTGGGAGGTCGCTCATATGGGCCAGACCGATCAGCCCCATCTCCCGCGCC
>CAZEFK010000235.1:0-3647 GCA_964511405.1 uncultured Comamonadaceae bacterium
CCAAGGACTCCAAGGTCGCCGACAAGGTCGGCTTCGCGCTGGCGCCCAATGCCGGCCTGGGCAAGAACGCCAATTGGCTGTGGGCCTGGTCGCTGGCCATCCCCGCCGGCTCCAAGAAGGTCGACGCGGCGGAGAAGTTCATCGCCTGGGCGACCTCCAAGGACTACACCCAGCTGGTGGCCGGCAAGGAAGGCTGGGCCAACGTGCCGCCCGGCACCCGCACGTCGCTGTACAAGAACGCCGACTACCTGAAGGCGGCGCCCTTCGCGCAGCTGACGCTCGACTCGATCAACTCGGCCGATCCGGTCCACAGCACCGTCAAGCCCAAGCCCTATGTCGGCGTCCAGTACGCGGCGATCCCCGAGTTCCAGGGCATCGCGACCCGCGTCGGGCAGGAGTTCTCGGCGGCGCTGGCCGGCTCCAAGACCGTCGACGCCGCGCTGCAGGCGGCCCAGGACGCCGCCAGCCGCGACATGCAGCGGGCGGGATACAAGTAAGCGTCTGCCCTCCACAGCCCCGGCCCTCTCGCCCCATCGGGGGAGAGGGCCGGGGCCAGGGTGGAGGGAATCCCGCCGCCCGTGAGCGAGCGCGAGGTTCACAATGACATCCCTGCGGCTGTTCTCTCCCGCCCTGGCCAGGCCCGCTGCCGTGCCGCGCGACGCGACCGGGCCGACCCGGATGATGGCGCGGCTGGCGCTGTCGCCGGCGATCATCCTGCTGTTCCTGTGGATGATCGTGCCGCTGGCGCTGACCTTGTATTTCTCGACGCTGCGCTACAACCTGCTGAGCCCGGAGCTCGGCGGCTTCGCCGGCTTCGACAATTACTACTACTTTCTGACCGACCCGGCCTTCTTCACCAGCCTGGGCAACACGCTGCTTCTGGTCGGCGCGGTGCTGGTGCTGACGGTCGGCCTCGGCATCGCCGTCGCGGTGCTGATCGATCAGCCGATGTTCGGCCGCGGCGTGGTGCGGCTGATGGTGATCGCGCCGTTCTTCGTGATGCCCACGGTCAGCGCCCTGGTCTGGAAGAACCTGCTGATGCATCCGGTGTCCGGGCTGTTCGCCTGGATCGCCCGTGGCTTGGGCTTCGCGCCCGTCGACTGGTTCGGCACCATGCCGATGACCGCGATCATCCTGATCGTCGCCTGGCAATGGCTGCCGTTTGCGACCCTGATCCTGTTCACGGCCCTGCAGTCGCTGGACGCCGAGCAGAAGGAGGCGGCCGAGCTCGACGGCGCCGGTGCCTGGCCCTATTTCCGGCACATCGTGCTGCCGCATCTGGGCCGCCCGATCGCGGTCGTGGTCCTGATCGAGACGATTTTCCTGCTGACCGTCTTCGCCGAGATCTTCGTGGCCACCGGCGGCGGCCCGGGCTTGGACACCACCACCGTGGCCTTCCTGGTCTATGTCCAGGCGCTGGTGCAGTACGACGTCGGTGGCGCCTCGGCCGGCGGCATCGTCGCCGTCATCCTGGCCAACATCGCCTCGGTGTTCCTGGTCCGGCTGGTCGGCCGCAACCTGGAGGCCTGACATGCGCCGCGTCTCCACGCCCCGTCTCGTCGCCAACACCGCTGCCAGTTGGACGGTGGGCCTGATCATCGTGTTCCCGCTGCTGTGGATGGTGCTGACCAGCTTCAAGAGCGAGGTCGACGCCTTCGCGACGCCGCCGCTGTTCGTGAACTTCCATTGGACGCTGGAGAACTATTTCACGGTCCAGACGCGCAGCGACTACCTGCTGCACGTCATGAACTCGATCGTCTTGAGCGGCGGCTCGACCCTGCTGGCGCTGGTGGTGGCCGTGCCCGCGGCGTGGTCGATGGCCTTCGCGCCGACCCGGCGCACCCGCGGCACCCTGCTGTGGATGCTGTCGACCAAGATGATGCCGCCGGTCGGCGTGCTGGTGCCGATCTACCTGCTGTTCCGCGACTTCGGTCTGCTGGATACGCGCGGCGGCCTGATCGCCGTGCTGGCGCTCGGCAACCTGCCGATCGTCACCTGGATGCTGTTCACCTATTTCCGCGAGATCCCCAAGGACATCCTGGAAGCGGCCCGGATCGACGGCGCCGGTGCCTGGACCGAGATCACCCGGGTGCTGCTGCCGATGGCCCTGCCGGGCATCGCCTCGACCGTGCTGCTCAACGTCATCCTGGCCTGGAACGAGGCGTTCTGGACGCTCAACCTGTCGACCTCGAAGGCAGCGCCCCTGACCGTGTTCATCGCCAGCTACTCCAGCCCCGAGGGGCTGTTCTGGGCCAAGCTCTCGGCGGCTTCG
This sequence comes from uncultured Comamonadaceae bacterium, assembly GCA_964511405.1. Classification (GTDB taxonomy): domain Bacteria; phylum Pseudomonadota; class Alphaproteobacteria; order Elsterales; family Elsteraceae; genus CAZEFK01. The sequence goes on from CAZEFK010000235.1 coordinate 2,273, forward strand.
ACCCTCGCCATCGCGCCCATCCTGGTGCTCGGCTGGTTCAGCCAAAAGCAATTGGTGCGCGGCCTGACCTTCGGAGCCGTGAAATGAAACTAGCGGGCAAATCCGCCATCGTGACCGGCGGCGCCCGCGGCATCGGCCGCGCCATCGCCGCGCGCTATGTCGCCGAAGGGGCCGTCGTCGCGATCGCCGACCTGGCGCGCGCGGAGGCCGAGGACACGGCCGCGGCGCTGGGGCCGGCCGCCTACGCGGTCGAGCTGGACGTGACGCGCCTGGACTCGATCGAAGCGGCCATCCAGGCCGTCGCCGCGCGCGCCGGCGGCATCGATATCCTGGTCAACAACGCCGCCATCTTCGACATGGGCCCGGTGCTGGAGGTCGATCCGCGCGGCTTCGACCGGCTGTTCCAGGTCAATGTCCGCGGCCTGTTCTTCATGCTGCAGGCGGTGGCCCGGCGCATGGTGGCGCAGGGCCGCGGCGGCAAGATCATCAACATGGCGAGCCAGGCCGGCCGGCGCGGCGAGGCCCTGGTCTCGATCTACTGCGCCACCAAGGCGGCGGTGATCAGCCTGACCCAGTCGGCGGGCCTCGACCTGATCAAGCACCGCATCAATGTCAATGGCATCGCCCCTGGCGTGGTCGACACCCCGATGTGGGACGAGGTCGACGCCCTGTTCGCCCGCTATGAGGGCCGGCCGCCCGGCGAGAAGAAGCGCCTGGTCGGCGCGGCGGTCCCCTACGGCCGTATGGGACGGCCCGAGGACCATGCCGGCGCCGCGGTGTTCCTGGCCTCGGACGACGCCGACTACGTGGTCGCCCAGACGCTGAACGTCGACGGCGGCAACTGGATGAGCTGACGGCAGGGCCGCGTCGATGCGCTGAAGAAACCGGAGGGAAGCGTCATGTACCTGGAGAAATTCAAGCTCGACGGCCGGGTGGCGCTGGTCACCGGCGGCGGGCAGGGGATCGGCCTCGCCTGCGCCGAGGCCCTGATGGAGGCCGGGGCCCACGCCATCATCGCCGACCGCGACGCCGGCGTCGCCGAGGCCGGCGCTGCGGCGCTGCGGGCCAAGGGCTACCGGCCCGACATCGTGCTGATGGACGTGACCGACAGCGCCCGGGTCGCGGCGGTCGCCGACGAGACCGTCGCCCGCCACGGCAAGGTCGACATCCTGGTCAACAATGCCGGGATCGCGCGCAGCGAGACGCCGGCCGAGACCGTGACCGACGAGCACTGGCTGAACGTCGTCGACGTCAATTTGAACGGCGTGTTCTGGTGCTGCCGCGCCTTCGGCCGGCACATGCTGGCGGCCGGCCGCGGCAGCATCGTCAACATCGGCTCGATGTCGGGCTTCATCGTCAACAAGCCGCAGGAGCA
>CAZEFK010000235.1:3657-10338 GCA_964511405.1 uncultured Comamonadaceae bacterium
CGAATGGGGGGCGCGCGGCATCCGGGTCAACGCCGTGGCGCCCACTTACATCGCCACGCCGCTCAACGCCTTCGTCAAGTCCAAGCCGGCGATGTGGGAGGCCTGGATCGGGGGCACGCCCATGGGCCGCTTGGGCGAGGTCGACGAGATCGCCTCGGCCGTGCTGTTCCTGGCCTCGGACGCCGCCAGCCTGATGACCGGCAGCGTCGTCGTGGTCGATGGCGGCTACACCTGCTGGTAGCCATTTGCCCATGGTCAAATCCGTCCGGGAATGCCACCGTCGCCGAAAACCGGCAGGCGGGTGGGAGGAATGGACGGGTTCATCGGCGTCGACGTCGGCACCGGCAGCGCGCGCGCCGGGGTGTTCGACCGGGCGGGGCGGCTGCTGGGTACGGCGCGCCATCCGATCCGGCTGTGGCAGGAAGCGGGCGGTATCGCCGAGCAGTCGTCGGACGATATCTGGGCCGCCTGCGTCGCGGCGATCCGCGGTGCGGTCGGCGAGTCGGGCCTGGCGCCGGCTGAGATCCGCGGCCTGGGCTTCGATGCCACCTGCTCGATGGCGGTGCTGGACGGCCAGGGCCGGCCGCTGCCCGTCGGGCCGTCGGGCGACGCCCAGCGCAACGTCATCGTCTGGATGGACCATCGCGCCGTTGCCGAGGCTCGCGCCATCGACGCGACAGGCCATGCCGTGCTGGCCCATGTCGGGGGCCGCATCTCGCCCGAGATGCAGACGCCCAAGCTGCTCTGGCTCAAGCGCCACCTGGCGCGGAGCTTCGACGCCGCCGGCCAGTTCCTGGACCTCTCGGATTACCTGACCGCGCGCGCCACCGGCAGCCTCGCCCGCTCGGCCTGCACGGTCACCTGCAAATGGACCTACCTCGCCCACGAGCGGCGCTGGGATGCCGGCTATTTCCGCGAGATCGGCCTCGCCGCCCTGGCCGACGAGGGCTTCCGCCGGATCGGCACCGAGATCGTCGATCCGGGCACGCCGCTCGGCCGGGGGCTGACCGCCGAGGCCGCCGAGGCGCTGGGCCTGATGCCGGGCACGCCGGTCGGGGCGTCGCTGATCGACGCCCATGCCGGCGCCGTCGGCACGCTGGGCGGCCGCGGCGCCGCGGTGCCCGAGACCGGGCGGCTCGCCTACATCATGGGCACCTCGGCCTGCATCATGGTGTGCACGCCCCAGCCGGTGTTCGTGCCGGGCCTGTGGGGACCGTACTTCTCGGCCGCGATCCCCGGCCAGTGGCTGAACGAGGGTGGCCAGTCCGCGGCCGGCGCCGCCATCGACTATCTCCTCCAACTGCATCCGGCCCACGGCGCCGAGACCGCAACAGCGCGCGCGAACGGGCTGGGCCTGCTGGAGCATCTGGAGCGCCGCATCCGGGCGGGCGGCGCGGCGTCCGCCAGCGCGCTGCGGGCTCGCGGCCTGCATGTGTTGCCCGACCTGCTGGGCAACCGCTCGCCCCATGCCGACCCCGACGCCCGCGCGGCGATCCTGGGCTTGGGCCTGGACCGTGACCCCGCCGGCCTCGAGACCCTGTACCTGGCGGTGCTGTGCGGCCTCGGCTACGCCACCGCCCAGGTCATCGAGGCCTTCCGGGCCAAAGGCATCGACGGCCGGACCCTGGTCATGAGCGGGGGGGCGGCGCGCAGCGCGCTGGTCCGGCAGCTGATGGCCGACGCCACCGGCTGCGCGGTCGCCGACCCGGACAGCCCGGAGCCGGTGCTGCTCGGGGCGGCGATGCTGGGGGCGGTGGCCTCAGGCGCTATGCCATCGCTGGCCGAGGCCATGGCCGCGATGTCGCGCGTCGCCTCGGTGCTGCAGCCCGCCGGCGGCGCCGTCGCGGCCCTCCACCGCGCCAAGCGCCACCTGTACGACCGGATGCAGGCCTTGGACCGCGAGGCGCGGGCGCTGTTGGCGGCGGCCGACCACGGAGTGTGAGCGGCGGGCTCAGTCGGCGTCCAGCGCTGCAAGGTCGGCGACCAGGATCGAGCCCGTCGACGACTCGGTGACGTAGAGCCGCCCGCCGGCGAGCGCGACATTGGTGCAGGCCGGTCCGGCGCAGGACCGGATGCGGGCGATGCAGGCGCCGTCGGGCACGAACACGAAGACATGGCCAAGCGAGGCATGGGCGACGAACAGGCGGCCCTGGCCGTCCATGGCCAAGCCGTCGGGACCACTGGTCCCGAACAGGGTGCAGAAGCGGCCGACCTTGGCGACGCCGCCATCGGCCGTCAGCGGCACGCGCCAGACAGCGTTGTCGCGGGTCATGGCCACGAACAGCACTCGCTCCGCAGGGTCCAGCACCAGGCCGTTGGGACTGGGGCCGGTCGCCAGCAGGCAGTCCACGCTGCCGTCGGGGCGCAGCCGGTAACCCCGGCCGGGCGGGTCGTGCAGGCCGGTCTGGCCCTGGTCGGTGAAGTAGACATCGCCGCCGGCGGCGATGTGCAGGTCGTTGCAGCCCTTGAACGACTCGGAGTTGCGGCTGGTCAGCAGCGGCCGGACCACGCCGGCCGCGGGGTCCAGCTCCAGCAGCCCGCGCCGGTAGTCAGCGACCAGGATCCGGCCGTCGCGATCGACCTTCAAGCCGTTGGGCCAGCCGTCATACTCGGCGACCAGGGTCCAGCCGCCCTCGGGCGCCACTCGGAAGATGCGGCCGAAGGGGATGTCGACGACATAGAGGTTGCCAGCCGGATCGAAGCTGGGCCCTTCGAGGAAGCAATCCACCGCGTGGCCGCCGCGGTTGGCGGCGGCCCAGCTGGTGGCGACGCCGGGCCGGCGGAGCGCTGCCGGCATCACCGAATGCCGCTGCGTCTCGATGAGGCGCGGCGGCTGGTCCAGGTAGAACATCGCGAATACCAGGGCTGGCGGGCGTTATGGCTGGGCGTGCTCGACGAACCGGTTGGTGTAGGTCTTGCCGAGGTCGATGGCCGCATCCTTGAACTTCTCGTCATAGGACCGGAGCACCGCCAGCGGGACCTTGACCGCCTCGGGATCGAAGCGGCCGGTGGTCGAGAACATCGGCTTGGCGGTCTCGACCACAGCGACGTTCATGGCCCGGTCCTCGATGCGGGAGGCGGCCGGCAGGGCGTCGACGATTGCCTCGGCCGGGGTGTCGTGGAGCCAGCGCAGGGTCTTCAGGAAGGCGTTGACCAGGCGCTGAACGGTCTCGGGATGCTTTTCGATGAAGGCCGGGGTCGTGTAGAGGCAGGCGAACGGATAGCGGCCGCCGAACGCGCTCTCGGAGCCCGCCGCCGTCCGGGTGTCGACCAGGACCTTGGCCAGGCCGCGCTGGGCGATGACGGTGGCGATCGGGTCGTAATAGCCCAGCACGTCGACCGTCTTGTTCTGGAGCGCGACCATGCCGGGCGCGCCGCTGCCCACCGCCAGGATGCTGACGTCCTTGGGGCCGAGGCCGCTGCGCGCCGCGTAGTAGTGGGCGAACATGTCGGTCGACGAGCCCAGTGTGGTCACGCCGATCTTCATGCCCTTGAGGTCGCGGCCGTCCTTGACCTTATCGGCGAGGTCGGCGCGCACGCCGAACACCACGCCGGCCAAGTCGTTGAGCAGCACCACGCCCACGATCTGCTTGCCCTGGGCCTGCATGGTGATGGTGTGGTCGTAGGAGCCGACCACCACGTCGACCGAGCCGCCGACCAGCGCTTGCAGCGCCTTGCTGCCGCCGGACTGGAAGTCCTGGATCGTAACGTCCAGCCCCTGCGCCTTGAAGAAGCCCAGCTTCTGCGTTAGCGGCACGGGCACATAGTTGAGGATCGAGGATCCGACGCCGAGCGAGACGGCGATCGTCTCGGGCTCGGCGGCGAGCGCCGGCGCCGCGGCGACCAGCAGCGCGGCCACCAGGGGCCGCAAGGTTTTCAGCATAGGTTTCCTCCTATCGTTCGCGGCCTGATCGATCCTGACGGGGGCGCCAGACCAGCAGCCGCGTTTCCAGGCGGTCGACCCCGGCATCGAGGGCGACCACGAACACCGACAGCACGACGATGCCTGCGAACACGCCGGTGGCGTCCATGACGCCCTCGGCTTGGGCGATGCGGTGGCCGAGCCCGGCCGCCGAGCCCAGATATTCCGAGACCACGGCGCCCAGTACGGCCATGCCGACCGAGACGCGCAGGCTGGACAGGATCCAGCTGGCGGCCGACGGCAGGTAGACATGGCGCAGCAGCGCGCCGCGGCCGGCCTTGAGCAGGCGGGCATTGGCCAACACCACCGGATTGACCTCGCGCACGCCCTGCACGGTGTTGAAGAAGGCGACGAAGACCACGATGGTGAAGCCCAGGGCCACCTTGGACGCCAGCCCCAGCCCGAGCCAGATCACGAAGATCGGCGCCAGCAGCACGCGCGGGATGGCGTTGGCGACCTTGATGAAGGGCTGCAGCACGTCGGAGGCGAAGTCGGACAGGCCGAGCCAGATACCGAGCGCGGTGCCGCCGGTGATGCCGAGCGCGAACGACAGCGCCGTCTCGAGCAGCGTGATGGCGAGGTCGCTCCACAGTTCGCCATCGCCGCACCAGTCGGCGATGCGACCGGCGATGCTGGAGGGCGCCGGGAAGAAGAAGACGTCGATCCACTGCAGCCGGCAGGCCAGCTCCCACAGCCCGGCCGCGCCCAGCAGCAGGGCCGTCCGGGTCAGCACCACTTTGGCGCGGTAACCGAGTGCGCGGGCCGGGCGGTTCGGCGGCACGGCGGTCATCGCCGGCGCGGTCGCCGCGGCTTGGTCACTGGACGGCATAGCTCTTCTCCACTTCGGCGCCGAGCAGTCCCCAGATCTCGCGGTAGAGCGCGACGAACGCGTCGGATGTCGCGAGCATCGACACGTCGCGGGGGCGCTCGAGGGGGATCGCGACGTCGCCCACGACGCGGGACGCCGGTCCGGCCGACATCACCACCACCCGGTCGGCGAGCACGATCGCCTCCTCGAGGTCGTGGGTGATGAAGATCAGGGAGCGCCGGTCGGCTTGCCACAGGTCGAGCAGGATCCGGTGCATCAGCCGGCGGGTGTGGACGTCGAGAGCCGAGAACGGCTCGTCCATCAGCACGATCTGCGGCTCCATGATCAGCGTTTGGGCCATGGCCACACGCTTGCGCTGGCCGCCCGACAGCTGATGCAGGTAGCGTGTCTCGAAGCCCTTGAGGCCGACCTTGGCCAGCCAGGGCCGCGCCCGCGCCCGCGCCTCGGCGACCGAATGGCCGGTGAACACCAGGCCCAGCCCGACATTGTCCTCGGCGGTCTTCCAGGGCAGCAGGGCCTCCTGCTGCAGCATGTAGCCGGACGCGGTGTTGAGGCCCCGGAGCGGCTGCCCGAAGATCACGACCTCGCCGGCCGCCGGCTGCTTCAGGCCGGTGACGACGTTGAGGATCGTCGACTTGCCGCAGCCGGTTGGGCCGACCACCGCCACGAATTCCGATTCCTGGACGGTCAGGTTCATGCTGCCGACCGCAGTGAAGGCGCCGAAGCGAACGGCGACGTCCTTCAGCTGGACCGACGGCGTTTCGGCGATGGGCACGGGGCTGTCCTCCCTTTCCTTCCGGACCGTTTTCTATTCGGCGACCGAGGCCAGCGCGGCGGGATCGCCGGCGCCCAGGACGCCGGCTGCGACCAGCTCCGCGATTTCGGCCGGTCCGTAGCCGAGCTCGGCGGCAATGGCGGGGCCATGCTCGCCGATCCGGGGCACATCGAGCCGCCGGCCGAAGCGCTGGCCGTCCATCTCCAGCGGCAGCGCCGGCACCCGCAGCGTCCGCCCGTCGGGCAAGGTCACGTCGACCAGGGCGCCGGGCTCGGCCAGGTGGGGATCGGCGAACAGATCCTCGGGCCGGGCGACCGGCGCGAAGGGCAGCCCGGCGGCCTCGCACCGGCTCGCCGCCTCGGTGCGGGTCAGGCCGCCGAACAGTTGGCGCAGCGCCGGCATGAAGCGCTCGCGCGCCGCCACCCGCTGCGGATTGGTGGCGAGATCGGGATCGGCCAGCAGCGCCGGCTGGTCGAAGGCCTGGCAGAAGGCGCGCCACTGGGTGTCGCTGACCACGCCCACGAAGATCTGCTCGCCGTCGCCGGTCTCGAATACATCGTAGACCGCCCAGGCCGACAGGCGCGCCGGCATCGGCGCCGCCGGCCGGCCGGTGACGCCGAACTGCGCCATGTGGGTGGCGACCAGGAAGGCGTTGTTCTCGAACAGCGCGCTGCGCACCAGCTGGCCGCGGCCGGTGCGGCGACGCTCGATCAGGGCGGCGAGCACGCCCAGGGCCCCGAACATCCCGCCCATGATATCGTTCACCGAGGCGCCGGCGCGCAGCGGCCGGCCGGGCGGGCCGGTCATGTAGGCCAGGCCGCCCATCATCTGCACGACCTCGTCGAGCGCCGCCCGGCCCTCGTAGGGGCCAGGCAGGAAGCCCTTGAGCGAGCAATAGACCAACCCGGGGTGGTCGGCCGCGAGCGCCGCGTAGCCCAACCCCAGGGCATCGAGTGCGCCCGGCCGGAAGTTCTCGGTCACGACGTCGCTGCGGGCGATCAGCCGCCGCGCGATGGCGAGGCCGAGCGGCGACTTCAGGTCCAGCGCCAGGCTGCGCTTGTTGCGGTTGAACACGGGGAAGAAGCCGGCGCCGGAACCGGGCGACCGCCGCGCGTCGTCGCCGGCGCCGACCGGCTCGACCTTGATCACGTCGGC
>CAZEFK010000236.1:0-10219 GCA_964511405.1 uncultured Comamonadaceae bacterium
ACCGCGCCGCCGCCATCGCCGCCGGCGCCTGGCGGGCGTGGAACGCCCTGGGCACCGCGCGCGCCGACCGGCTCGAGCGCTGGGCCGACCGCCTGGAGGCCGACCGCGCGGCACTGCTGGCGCTGCTGGTGCGCGAGGCCGGCAAGACCGTGGCCGATGCCGTGGCCGAACTGCGCGAGGCCGCCGATTTCTGCCGCTATTACGCGGCCCGCGCCCGCGACCAGGTCGGCCCGAACCGGCTGCCGGGCCCGACCGGCGAGGAGAACAGCCTGGCCCTGTCCGGCCGCGGCGTGTTCTTGTGCATCAGCCCGTGGAATTTTCCGCTGGCGATCTTCACCGGCCAGGTCGCCGCCGCCCTGGCCGCCGGCAACGCCGTGCTGGCCAAGCCGGCACCGCAGACGCCGCTGGTGGCGGCGCGCGCCGTGGCCCTGGCGCACGAGGCCGGAGTGCCGCCCGAGGTGCTGCAGCTGCTGCCCGGCGGCCCGGCGCTGGGGGCGGCGCTGGTCAAGGACCGGCGCGTGGCCGGCGTCGCCTTCACCGGCTCGACCGCTTCAGGGCGCGCCATCAACCGGGCGCTGGCCGAGCGCGACGGCCCGATCCTGCCGCTGATCGCCGAAACCGGCGGCCAGAACGCCCTGATCGTCGACTCGACCGCCCTGCCCGAGCAGGTGGTAGCCGACACCATCGACAGCGCGTTCCGCAGCGCCGGCCAGCGCTGCTCGGCCGCCCGCGTGCTGTTCGTAGCCGACGGCATCGCCGACAAGGTGCTGACCATGCTGGCCGGCGCGGCGAGCGTGCTGGCGGTGGGCGACCCGATGAAGCTGGACACCGACGTCGGCCCGGTGATCGACGAGCAGGCCGCCAAGAAGCTGGCCGAGCATGCCGAGCGCATCGTGCGCGAGGGCAAGCTGCTGTTCCGCCTGCCCCTGGGTGCCCAGCACGTGGCCGGCAGCTTCTTCGCCCCCATGGCGGTCGAGATCGACCGCCTGGACCGCCTGACCGGGGAAGTGTTCGGCCCGATCCTGCATGTCATCCGCTACCGCCCCGACCGCCTGGACCAGGTGCTGGACGCCGTGGAAGCCACCGGCTTCGGCCTGACCCTTGGCATCCACAGCCGCATCGGCCGCACCGCCGAGGAGATCCACCGGCGGCTGGAGGTCGGCAACACCTACGTCAACCGCAACATGATCGGCGCGGTGGTGGGCGTGCAGCCGTTCGGGGGGAGCGGGTTGTCGGGGACGGGGCCGAAAGCCGGCGGGCCGCATTACCTGGCGCGGTTCGCGCATGAGAAGACGCTGACGGTCAACACGGCCGCGGCAGGCGGGAATGCGGCGCTGTTGGGGTTGGCGGGGGAGGGGTAGGGGCGAGAAGATCAGTTAGCGGCGGGTGTTTAATGCTGGGGGGCGATTACTCTCGCTAAAACGAATAGAGAGCACTCCTTGGGATCTCTAAATTTAAAATGTCTTGAGAGGACAATATGCATTACAACTCATATGGAAGTCCAATAGCATCTTTGTTGCAGGGTCATTGAGAGGGCCGCTCATAACTATTTATCCTTCTGAGACAAAGTAAAACCGCGAACAACACCATCACCCAGGATCTCCAATTCCAAGGTTGAAGAGTATTTGTTTCCGGAAATCTCAAACGTGATATCGGAGTTTCCAAGCCGATGTGTGGGAGGGCGGATTACTATGTTTCTTCCGTGTGGTGGAGGTTGTTGGCCGAATATAGGAGTAATTCTTGCGGGACTCCCAAAAATATTCATGACCATGTCGACAGAAATATAACACAATGGTTCGTTATAGAGAAATTCCGTAGTGACTACTATGCTCCGTCGGCGTTTGTGTTCTTTAGAGATTTCCTTCCTCCAAGAATATACCGCGCTGGAGTCATTGCATGACCACTCTTTGCCCTCCGACGTATCGTTGCTGCTCGGACTGAGCTCTAGATATTTTATTAATTCACTATCTTCAATTCTATTTATCGAAACATCTCCAAAGACTAAATGGATATTAACATTGGAAGGGAATTCTTCTTGCAACAACACTCCATTCTCTATAATATCGTGCAGTTTGTAGAAAAAATCCTCTAAGCCGATCGGCTTGGAACGCATAGTCCACTCCTGTCCGCCAGTTTTCGCGCCAACGCACGCGATGATAGGAATAGTAAATACGAATGGAATTAGCGCCGCCCGAACAGATCGGCCGTTTTTCCTGGCGATGTCGATCATATCTTTGCGGTTACGATGAGCGTCCATCGCTCCACGACTCCGGTTACGGTGAGAGTCCGTCGCTCCACGACTCGCTCTTTCACCGAGCATTCCGAGTTACGGAGTTACGGTGACACGAGTTACGGTGCGTAAAACTCGGCGGCGGGCATCAGCAGGCCGCCAATGAGGAGACAACCCGTTGTCCAGTCCATGCGCGACTCGGCCCGCCCTACGCCGCGTCCACGGCATGGGCCTGCAACTCAACGCCCAGCCGTTTCCGAATCGCACCGATGATAGCGGCGAGGTTGTCCATCGTCGGGTTCCCATATTGCGACAGCATGCGGTGCAGGCTCTTCGCCGGCTTCGCCGTTTCGGCTGCCAGGGCCTCGAACCCGACCGTCGCGTTCACCAGGTCGCGCAGGACCAGGCGGGCCGTGTCCGGTTCGCCGTTGAGGAACAGCGTGGCGGCCTCATCGAGCAGCGCCTTGGCGAAGTCGGGGTCGCGCCGGATCCGCTCGGCAATGGTCTGCTTGTAGCGGCGTGTCAGAGGCATCGGATTACCTCTCGCCGGTCGGCTTCGCGGCCGCCGTCTTGCGGGCCTTGTATTCTGCCCAAAGCGTCGTCGCTCGCTCGATGTCGGCCTGCTGGCGCTGCTTGGTGCCGCCGCCGAGCAGGATGATCAGCCTGTCGCCATCCCGCCCGAGGTAGATCCGGTAGCCCGGTCCCCAGTCGATCCGGAGCTCGCCGATCGTGCCGATCCATTTCACCCTCGACAGGTTGCCGAGCTCAAGGCGAACCACGGCGGTCGCAACCTTGGCCGCGGCCGGAGCATGCAGGCTGTCGAACCAGGTCCGGTAGGGGTTCGATCCCTCGTCCCGAACATACTCGACGACCGTCAGCATTAGGGATGGATGGTAACGCAAACGTTACCGTGGGCGCAACCGTACTCGACACGCCGCGCGATGTCCCCGGATACCCGGCCGCAGTGATGTTCGCGTCGGCCCTTCGTCAATCGGCCGGACCAGTCTGGGCGGCCGGTCCGATCGCCGGCCGCCGATCCAATGCGCCGCCGAGCACGGCCGCCGCGGTGAGCAGCCCGTATGCGACTGCCGAGACGGCGACGATCTGGAACAGCGTCGCAAGGCTGGCGCCGAGCCAGATCACGGCCGACCAGCCGATGAAGGCGGCGATGATCATGCGCACGGTGCTCGCCAGAACGGGCAGCAGGACGCGCTTGGTCCCTTGGCTCGCGAAGTACAGCGCCACTCCGAGTCCGATGGCGCCATAGACCGGCGCGACGGTTCGCAAATAGAGCGCACCCAGCGATAGCACTTGGGGCGCATCGCTGAACAGGCCAAGCCAGCCATTGGGGAACACCGCGACCGCGACGCCAATCGTTTCGGTCAGGACGAAAGCGATTGCGGCGCCAATCCACGCGATTCGGCGCGCGCGGTCCGGCTGCTCCGCCCCGATATTGACGCCGACCATGGTGACGAGCGCGGTTCCGAGCCCGAATAGCGCAGGAATCAGAAGGTAATCGAGACGGGAGGCGATGCCGTACCCGGCGATCGCATCGGCGCCGAAGCGGCCAACCGAGGCCGTCACGAACGTCACCGTAAGGTTGGCCTGAGTCGTGCCGATCGCGGACAAGAATCCGACGCCCAGCACGTCTTTGAGCAGTCGGCCCTTGAGGGGCGTGATCTTGAGCCTCAGAACGCTCTTTGACGATCGCAGATATAAGACCAGCGCCAAGGCGGCGAGCACGTAGTAGATGACCACCGCCATGGCGCCGCCGGCAACGCCCGACCGGGGAAACGGGCCCCAGCCGAAGATGAAGGCGGGCGACAGCGGAATCAGAACGACGGCGCCGACGAGGGTGATCAGCGCGGGCACATTGACATTTCCTGCGCCGCGAAGCGCCGACGAGAGCAAGGCCGTGATCCAGAGCGGAATGGCGCCCAGGAAGATGATGCCCGAATAGGTCAGCGCCGCCGTCAGGGTGGCCCCCGATCCGCCCATCGATCGATAGAGAACGGGGCCTCCCAGCACGGCCGCGACCGTGAAGAGCAGTCCAAATGCACAGGCGAGAACGACGGCGTGCCAGACCAATGCGTCGGCGTCGTCTCGGCGGTTGGCTCCCAGCGCCCGCGCAACGGCCGAGGCGACGCCGCCCCCGATCCCGCCGTTCGACATCATCTGCATGAGCATGAGAACCGGAAAGACCAACGCGACCCCGGCGAGGGCGTCGGTTCCAAGAAATCCGACGAAATAGGTTTCGGCCACGCCCACCAGCGTCTGGACCACCAGAACGACGATGGTCGGCAACGCGAGACGAAGCATCGTCGGGATGATCGGACCGGCGAGAACGCCCGACGGGGTCTGGCGGGCCGGCACCGAAGGAGCCGGGTTCGCCGCGCGAGATGGTTTGATCATGCGCTCCTCCTTTGCCTGTATATACAGCTATATCGGCAAACATTCCCTTCCGCACCGAGGTCCGTTCGGTTCATGACGTCGTCCGCAGAAGTATCCTGAAGATTAGCGCGTGCGTGACCAGCAGTGGGGGCACGATCAGGGTTGGAATGTAGAAGGCTGCTCCCAGCGCTCCTGAGTCCAAGCCGACGCCGATCACGCCTTGGTAGTAGGCGAACAGCAGATCGGCAGCCCCCTCCAGGTTGAACAGCCATACGAATGCAATGGCCCATGGCGCGCGCGCCGACAATGCAAGCACAGCAATCAGGGCCAGGACGGCGGCGGCGAGGTCGCCGAATGCCGCCGGATAGGCGAATGCGGCCGACATGGTCGGCGACACTACTCCCGGCACCAGAAAGCTGAGCCCCACGAACCGGAACATGTGAGGGGCGGTCAGCAGTGTGAGGGCATCTTCTCGAGATAAGCCTCGAAGACGCGGCCAGATGTAAAGCTGAACGATTATTCCGAAGGCAAGAAGGTTCAGTATTACACTGATCCCGATTATCGCTTTGCTGTCCATTCATGCTCCTTCGAGGCCAGATGCGGCCCTGCTTGTGACGCCTCCGGCCTACAGGCTTCGAAGGAAGTCGACCATCGCAGCGCTGACCTCCGGCGCGCGTTCCTGCTGGGTCCAATGCCCGCAGCCCGGCAGGATGACCGGAGGCCGGAGCTTGGGCACCAGGGCCGACTGCTTGTCGATGTCCGCAGAATAGGCGGCGCCGACGAAATCGCGGTCGCCCACCAGGTAGAGCGCGGGAAGCGCGAGCTTTGCTCCCGCGAACGGGGCCAGCAGCTCCCAGCCGCGATCGATGGTGCGCCACCAGGCGAACGCGCCGGCGAGCCCGCTCCGCGTGAATTCCCGGACATAGACATCGATGTCGGCCTCGGTGACCCAGGCCGGCAAGGACGCCGGATCGGCCAAGCCGGCGCCCTTCCGCGGCACCATCCCGGCCGGAAACCCGCCGCCCGCGGCGGCCGGCCGGTCGCCGGAGAGCGTGTGGAACTGCGACCGGAAGGTGCGGCGGAGATCGCGCCCGAGCGCCGCCTCCGCCTCGGCGGTCTGCAGGAACAGCGGATAGAACACCGCGTCCTCGGTCCGCGGCATCAGCGTCGTCGGCGGCCCGGCATCACCAAATCCGCGCGCGCGGAACGGCGGGCTGAGCGCAATCACGGCGCGAAACAGGTCGGGGCGCAGAAGCGCCGCCTGCCATGCGATCACGGCGCCGATGTCGTGGCCGGCAATCACCGCTTGCTCGGCACCCAGAGCACCGACGAGACCCACGATGTCCCCGATATTATCGAGGATCGTATACTTCTCCACCGCATTCGGGCGGTCGCTCTGCCCATAGCCGCGCAAATCGGGGGCCACGGCACGAAATCCCGCCTTGGCCAGCGCCGGGAGCTGATGACGCCAGGAATACCAGCATTCCGGAAAGCCGTGGCAGAGGATGACGAGCGGGCCTTCTCCCTGCTCGGCCACGTGCACGCGGATGCCGTTGGTCTCGACCAGGCGATGCGTCACCGTGGGCATCGCCGGATCGACCCACGGTGCCGGCCCCTGACCAGCGCCGCTGGATCCTGATGTCGCCGCCTTGAGCGGCTTTGCCAAAACGGCGCCGATGGTGACCGCGCTCATCGCTCCGACCATCTGGCGTCGAGAAAACGTCGTCTCTTGCACGGCGTTGCTCCTTGCTTGTCGCCAATATTCGCCTCGGCGCTCCGGTTACAGAGACCGCCGTCGGCGATACTTGCGATGTGCCAGGAAGACGTAATGCCGCGTTTCGCGCCCAACTATCCGCGATAACGTTGTTGGGCTGTGAAGCAGGGCTTCACGATCAGGCCGGGCGCGCGCGCGTCGGCGCCGCCTCAGCGAAGCCGGCGAGCGATGTTGCGCGCGGGCAAAGCCCGCGTTCGAGGAGCTGGTCGCGGCATAACAGGGGCAAAAGTCCGGGCGAGCCGACTCGGCCCCAGCTCCCCACCGTCATCCCCCGCGGGGCGGCCATCGGATTGGTCGCGGCTCACGCCCCCCGGTACCGCCCGATCCGGTCCGCCGGCGCCCCGGGCGGCGCCAGTGCGAACACCCGCCGGCGCAGCAGGTCGGTCAGGGCCCGGCGGTCGGCGACCGTGGCCAGCTCGTCATAGGGGATGATCGATCCCGCATGGACTTCGATGGTCCGCCCGACCCGGCGCAGCGCCTCGGGCACGATCATCGCCAGGCGTAGGAACAGGCTCAGCTGGCTGGCGGCATGGAACAGCCAGCTGTTCTGGCCGGCGAAATACAACGGCAGCACGTCGGCCCGCGCCTTGTGCACCAGCTTGGCGACAAAAGTCTTCCACGGCAGGTCGCCGGCCGGCCCGAACGGCCAGCGCGCGGTCGCCACGCCGCCCGAGGGGAAGATCACGACCGTCTCGCCGCGCGTCAGGCCGGCCACCGCCTCGCGGGCGCTCGCCATGTTGACCGCCATCGCCTCGCGCGTCTCGGCGAAGTCGATGGGCAGCGACAGCGCCTGGATCTCCGGAATGCGCAACAGGTCGGCATTGATCAGAACCTTGGCGGGCCGGCCCAGCTGCTCGGCCAGCGCCATGATCGCGATGCCGTCGGGCACCCCGAACGGGTGGTTGGCGATCAGCATCAACGGCCGCGCCGGGTCGCGGGGCGGCGGCCAGGGCTGGCCGCGCAGCTCCAGCTTGATGTCGTAGACGGCCAGCAGCCGGCCCATGGCGTCGCCGCAATAGCCGGCGAAGCCGGCGCGCCAGGCCTCGTAGCGCCGGTCGGCGTCGGCGATGCCGTAGGCGCGCTCGACCAGATGCAGGAACCGCCGGCGCCACCGGGGCATTTGGGCGCTGGCGTAGCTGATGGGCGGGCGCTGGGTCACCGGATCAGGCCGAACCAATAGAACGCGGCGGTGCCCAATAGCATGTGCGAGACCGATACCGCCACCACGCTGCGGGTGCGCACGAAGACGGCACCCCAATAGAGCCCGATCGCAGTGGTCAGCAGCACCGGCATCAGGCCATAGGCGATGTGCATGGCGCCGAAGGTGACGGCCGCCACCAGGCTCGACACCACGGTGCCCAGCCGCGCCCGGCTGGCGCCGAAGGCGCGCAGGATCGGCGCCTGCACGCCGGCGCGCGCCACATATTCCTGCACCGGGCACAGCACCAGCAGATAGGCCAGGAACAGCGCCACGACCGGGCCCGACAGCAGGGTGCCGCCGGCGGCCAGGGCGTGGACCGACAGCACCGGCTCGCCCGGATACAGCCAGGCGCGCGCCGCCGCGGCCGCGGCCAGGGCGGGCAGGCTCCACAGCACGCCCGCCGCCGCCTGGCGGCCGAGCCCCGCCCGGCGCAGGCCCAGGGCCTCGGGCGGCTCGCCCAGCGCCCGCAGCAGCCCGTAGAACAGAACGCCCAGCAGGCCGTCGAACACCACGTAGAACAGGCTGACGAACGCGGCCTCGCCCAGCGCCATCTGGCGCGCCAGCTCGGCCCGGCTGTTGCTCAGCACCACGAAGCCGGCCATCACCATGATCACCATGCTCAGATGCCGGGCCAGGCGCCGCTCGTGGGCGATCGCGGCACTCATCGACTCGGCGGTGAAGGCGGTCGTGGCGCTCAGCCGGTCGGCGGCGATGCGGCCGAAGCGGTCGGCCAGGCGCGCCGCGGCCGCCTGCAGCGCCGGCTCGCCGCGCAGGGCGGCGTGGTCGATCGCGGCGCACAGCGTGCCGGCCTCGGCGACCACGGTCGCGCTGTAGGCGGCATCGGCATCGTCGCGCAGAAAGGCGATCTCGCCGATCACCGCGCCAGGCCCCAGCGCCAGCAGGGCCAGGCGGCCCTCGTCGGCGGTGTCCCGGCACACCATCGCCTGCCCGGCCACGATCCAGTGGACCGCGGTCGCCGGCTCGCCCTCGCGGACGATGATGTCGGCGTCCGCCAGCGTCCGCAGCCGGCAGCGGCGGGCCAGCGCCGCCGCCTCCGGGCCGGCCAGCCGGTAGGTGGTCTCGAACAGGCGCGCCAGCGTAGCGGCGGGATCGTCGGCCGGGTCGGCCGGTTCGGGCGGGGCAGCGAGGGCCGCGGGCATGGTCCGCCCGTTATGCCAAACTCCGCCGGCCCCGGCCTACTCTCCTGTGGCAGCATCACCGATAAGGTTTTCTTATCCGAAACCATCAACAATCGAAATTGGACCGATCACCGGTCGGTCCCTAGCGTGTAACACGGCGCGGAGGACGAGCACGCCGCCGCCATCCATGCCGAACAGGAGGGGGCGGGCCCATGTCGTCCGCGGTCGCGCTGCGTCTGCTGGGCCCCTTGCGGGCCGTTTCGATCACCCGCCGGATCGCTGGCGGCTTCGGTCTGCTGGCGGTGCTGCTGGCGGTCCTGGGCGGGCTCGCCTGGCGGTCGCTCGACGGCATCGACCGGTCGCTCGGGACGGTCGGCGACATTGCCCAGCGCAGCACTATCGTGGCCAACCTGGATGCCGGCCTGGCGGCGCTGTGGCCGCGGATCGAAGCGGCCATGCTGACTGCGGACGCCGCCCTGCCGGGACTGCTGGACCAGGCCAAGGGACGGCTGGCCGGCGCCGGCCTGCCCGATGCCGAGCCGGCGTTCGCCACCTATGCCGCGGCCGTGGCCGAGGTGGCCGACCGCAGCCGCCGCATCCATGAGGGCCGGGCGCGCCTGGCCGAGCTCGGCAAGGGTTTCCAGGCGCCGCTGCGCGACCTGTCCGAGCATCGCAAGCTGCTGTTCGACGCCGAGGGCGTGGCGGCGATCGCCGACCTGGCGACCAGCTTGACCGAAGGGCAGCGCCTGGGCGACGCCTTCGCCAACCTGACCGGCGCCGGCCTGACCCCGGCGGTCGCCGGCAGCGTGCCGGAGCAGGCCAAGCAGCTGACCGCCCTGTGGGGCCAGGCCGTCGACCAGGCCACGGCATTGGCCGGCGCCGCCAATGGCGACGAGGAGCAGCAGGCGTTCGCGGCCCTGAGCCCGGCCGTGACGGCGTACCGGGCCGCGATCGCCCAGACCGTGCCGCTCGCGGTCGAGCGGGCGGCGCTCAGGCTGGAGCGCGTGGCGCCGGCCCGCGCGGCGCTTGGCGACGCCCTGCGCGCGGCGACGGCGCGCGCCCAGGACGAGCAGGCGGCGATCATCGGCCAGGCGCGAGAGGTCGCCGGCGGCGCCACCCGCCGCACGCTGGCGCTGACCCTGGCCGCGGTGCTGCTCGGCACCGCCGCTGCCGCGGCCGTGGCAGTGTCGATCACCGGGCCGCTGAAGGCGATCACCGGCGCCATGGCGCGGGTCGCCGATGGCGACCTCGACGCACCGGTGCCGGCCCGCGACGAGCGCAGCGAGATCGGCGCCCTGGCGCAGGCCCTGATCGTGTTCCGCGATGGCGCCCGGGTCAGGCGCGACCTGGAGGCGGCGCAGGCCGAGGCGCGGGCGGCCAGCGAGGCCCGCGCCGCGCGTCTCGACGCCCTGACCCAGGCGCTCGACCAGCGCGCCCGCGGCTTGCTCGACCGGGTCGCCGATGCCGCGGCGGCGCTGGAGCGC
>CAZEFK010000237.1:0-10211 GCA_964511405.1 uncultured Comamonadaceae bacterium
CCGGCACGGCCGCCAGGGCGGCGCCGGCGACCGACCGCAGCGCCGCGCTGACCCCGGCGGTGGTCTGGCGCGGCACCGGCGGCAGCTGTTCCTCGCAGTCGGCCAGACAACCGCCGTCCAGGGCCATGGCCAGCGCTCGCACATGGGTGGTGCCGGCATCGACGCCGATGACATAGCCGGCCGCCGGCCCCAGGCCGTAGACCACGGCGGTCCGGCCGGTGGCGCCCTTGGCCGTGCCGGACGGCGCAACCAGCCCCAAGGCGCTGAGCTCGGTCACGGCGACCGACATGGTCGGCTTCGACAAGGTCAGCAGGGCGCTGAGCCGGGGCCGCGTGACCGGCCCGGCCGCGGCCAGCGTCCGCAGCACGGCACGGGCGCTGTCGGTCAGGGTGGGCGTCTCGAACGGCGCAGCGGCGGCCGGCGCCCGCCGCCGGGAGGCATCGGTGCTCATGCCGCCAGTCTTAGCATGCTTCTAGGGCAGCAGCGGGCTCCAGGCGGGATCCGAGGCGTCGGTCGGGGTCCCCACCGTTGAACCCGTGCACGCGGAGAAGGCCTTGAAATTGCGGTGATTTGATGTCGGTGACGCGCCCGCGGCGATCGCGCAAGATGGCGTCGACGACACCTGGATGAAAGGACTTGGCCCATGGTTCGCCCGATCGCGCTGCCCCTGGCGCTCGCAGCATCCCTGGCAGCTCTGCCGGCCCTGGCCGACGAGGCGCCGGCCGCCCTGGCGGTCAAGCTGCTGGCCCACCGGGGCTGCGTCCTGGCGCCGGCGGGAGGCAAGCCGGGCGCGGGCGGGCTGCAGCCGGGCAAGGCCTTTCCCTTGACCGCGATCACCCGCGATGTCGGCACCGTGACCCTGGACCGGCCGCTGGACGCCGGCCAGTGGACGGTCAAGTACAAGGTCAACGCCGCCATCGACGCGGCCGTCGCCCCCCTGCATGGCAAGCCGGCGCGACCGGTGGCAGTTCAGGACCTGCCGGTCGCGACACCTGACGCGGTCGCGGCGGTGGCGGACTGGATGCGCCAGAAGGGCCTGGCCGCCAAGCCCGAGGTCCACCGCGTCCTGCGCTTCGACCAGCCCGGCCTGGGCCCGGTCACGGTGGTGGTGAGCTGGTCGCACGCGCTGACCAAGACCGATCCCAAGCAGGTCCACAGCGTGGTGCTGGCGATGGTCGGTCAAGGCGGCAAGGCGGTCGAAGTGGCAGCCCGCTATCCAGGGCCGAACAAGCCCGATTCGGCGGTCAACCTGATCGCGATCGCCGACGTCGACGGCTCCGGCCGCCCGGCGCTGGTGACCGACAGCGTCGGCGAACAGCCCGGCGCCCTGGCGACCCGGATCGAGGCCGGCCCCAAGGCAGTGACGGTGGGCGGCTGCAGCGTCGGCGCCGAATGATCTATTTCTTCGCCGATTTCGAGCCCGGCCAGATCCTGGGCGGCCTCAGGACCCTCTATCGCCACGCCGAGTGGCTGGCCGACGCCGGCCGGCCCGCGGCGATGATCGCGCCGGCCGGGCGTCCGACCTGGTTCGAGTCGGCCATTCCGGTGGTGGGATCCGGGACGCTGGCAGTGATGCCCGACGACCTGATCGTCATCCCTGAGTCCGTCGAGCGCTACGGACGGGGCGATCAGCTCATGGCGCTGCCGAACCGCAAGCTGGTATTCTGCCAGAATCACCTCTACGTCTTCCACGGCCGCGGCGTGATCGGCGAGCTGGGCCAGCGCCTGGCCGGGGTCTACACGTCGTCGGTCACGAGCGCTCGGGCACTGGAGGCGACCTTCGGGCTGCCCCACGTGCCGGTGGTGCCCTATGCGATCGATCCGGCGCGCTTCCAGCCGGGCCCCAAGCAGCTCGCCGTCGCGACGATGCCGCGCAAGCAGCCGGTTGCCGGGCCGTACATCCGCGGCGCCGTCGCCGCGCGCGCCCCCGACCTGGCCCACGTGCCGTGGCTGGAGATCGACGGCCGGTCCGAAGCCGAGACCGCGGCGCTGCTGGGCCAAGCGGCCGTGTTCCTGTCGCTGTCGCGCGAGGAATCGTTCGGGCTGCCGCCGGTCGAGGCGATGGCCGCGGGCTGCGTGGTGGTCGGCTTCCACGGCGGTGGCGGCCGCGACTATGCCACAGCGGCCAACGGGGTCTGGTTCGACGCGGACGACGTCGACGCCTGCGTCGACAGCCTGATCGAGGTCCTGCGCGCCCTGCGCGACGACCAGCGCCGCGGCTGGATCGCCGGTCTTCGGGCCGGGGGCCGCAACACCGCCGCCGCGTATTCGCCGGAGCGCGCCCGCGCCGCCCTGCTCCAGCTGTTCGGCGGCCTCGGTTAGGAGACCGCCTCGATCTCCTGGTTGCGCTGGGACATCGCGGCGGCCCGGTGGTCCTTGGCCAGCATGGTGTAGACGGCCGGCAGCACGAACAGGGTGAACAGCGTGCCGATCGACATGCCGGCGACCACCACCAGGCCGATCGAGAACCGGCTGGCGGCGCCGGCGCCCGATGCGATCAGCAGCGGGATCAGGCCCACCACCAGGGCGGCGGGGGTCATCAGGATCGGCCGCAGCCGCACCCGCGCGGCCTTCTCGATGGCCGCGCGCCGGTCCAGCCGCTCTTGGAGCTGCAGCTCGTTGGCGAACTCCACCATCAGGATGCCGTGCTTGCTGATAAGGCCGATCAGCGTGACCAGCCCAACCTGGGTGTAGATGTTCATGCTGGCGACGCCCATGAACAGCGGCAGCAAGGCGCCGCAGATCGACAGCGGCACGCTGACCAGGATCACCAGCGGGTCGCGCAGGCTTTCGAACTGCGCCGCCAGCACCAGGAAGATCACCACCAGCGCGAACACGAAGGTGATCGCCAGCTGGTTGCCCTCATGGACGTACTGGCGGGAATCCGACAGGAAGTCGGTGGAAAAGCCGGCGGGCAGCTTGGCCGCCTGCTGCTTGAGGAAATCGACCGCTTGGCCGACCGTCACCCCCGGCATCGGCACCGCCTGGAACGTGGCCGAGTTCAGCTGGTTGTAGTGGGTGAGCGCGTTGGGCTGCACCGCCAGCGTGGTCTTGACCAGGGCCGACAGCGGCACCTGGCCGCCGCCGGCCGACGTCACGTAGTACTGGGTCAGCCGCTCCGGCGTCAGGCGCAGGCTGCGTGGCACCTGGGGAATGACCTCGTAGGACCGGCCGTCGAGATTGAACCGGTTGACGTAGTTCTCGCCGACCAGGGTCGCCAGCGTGGCACCGATCGCCTGCATGGTGACGCCGGCATCGTTGGCCTTGGCCTTGTCGATATGGATATCGACCGCCGGTGTGTTGAAGGCGAGGTCGCTGTCGACCACGATGAACAAGCCGCTTTTGCGGGCGGCCGCCTTCAGGTCTTCCATGGCCTCGAACACCTGCCGGAAGTCCTTGGTGGTGTATATCGCCATCTGGACCGGCAGGCCGCCGAACGAGCCCGGCAGCGGCGGCAGCGAGAAGGCGAAGGCGTTGAGGCCGGTGACCTGGCTGATCGCGCCCTGGACCAGGGGCTTCAGCGCCTGCGCCGAGCGCGTGCGCTCGTCCCACGGCTTCAGGATATCGCCGGCGAAGCCGTTGTTCGGGCCGTTGGTGCCGGCGATCACGAAGCGCAGGTCGGTCTCGGGGAAGGACGCGAACGCCTTGTCCAACTGGTCGCCGTAAAAGTTGGTGTAGTCGATGTTGGCGTATTGCGGCGCCTTGATCACCGCGAAGACGATGCCCTGGTCCTCCTCGGGCGCCAGCTCGGACTTGGTGTGCGTGTACAGGAACACCAGGCCGGCGAAGATGCCGGCCACGAACAGCGCGGTGACGTGGCGGTAGTCGAGGGTCGCGTGCAGCCGGCGCCCATACCAGCCGGCGACCGCCGAGAACACCCAGTCGACCAGCCGCGCGAAGCCGCCCTGGGCGCTGGTGCGGCTCAGCAGGATCGAGCACATCATCGGCGACAGGGTCAGCGCCACCACGCCCGAGATGATGACCGAGCCGGCCAGGGTGAAGGCGAACTCGCGGAACAGCGAGCCGGTGAGGCCGCCCAACAGGCCGATCGGCGCGTACACCGCGGCCAGCGTGATGGTCATCGAGACCACCGGCCCCGCGATCTCGCGGGCGCCGATCAGCGCGGCCTGGACCGGGGTCTTGCCCTCCTCGATGTGGCGGTAGACGTTCTCGACCACCACGATGGCGTCGTCGACGACCAGCCCGATCGCCAGCACCATGGCCAGCAGGGTCAGAAGGTTCAGGCTGAAGCCCAGGGCCAGCATGATCGTCGCGGCGCCGATCAGCGACAACGGGATGGTGACCACCGGGATCAGCACCGAGCGGACCGAGCCCAGGAATAGGAAGATCACCACGATCACGATGACCACCGCCGCGCCGAGCGTGCGCTCGACCTCGGCGATCGACGCCCGGATGAACCGCGTGGAATCGTAGGCGACCTTCATCGTCACGGTCGGCGGCAGGTTGCGCTCGATCTCGGGCATCAGGGCGCGCACGCCCTGGACCATGGTCAGGGGATTGCCGGTCGGCGTGACGTTCACGCCGATGAACACGGCATGGTCGCCGTTCATGCTGACGCTGGCATTGGTGCTCTGCGCGCCCAGCTCGACGGTCGCGATGTCGCCCATGCGGACCAGTGCGCCGCCCTTGGCCTTGACCACCATGGTCCGGAACTGGTCGACGTCGGTCAGGCCGGTGTCGGCATGGACGTTCGAGACCATGAAGCTGCCCTTCACCTGGCCGGGCGCCGACTGGTAGTTGTTGGCGACGATCGCCGCCGACACGTCGGCCGCGGAGATGCCGCGTGCCGCCATCTTGGCCGGGTCCAGCCACAGCCGCATGGCGAAGGTCTGTCCGCCCAGGATGTCCGCCGAAGCGACGCCGTCGACCGTGGCGAGCAGCGGCTGCACCACGCGGGTCAGGTAGTCCGAGATCGCGGCCGTGCCCAGCTGCGGGCTGGAAAAGCCGATATACATGGCCGCGGTGGTGTCGCCGGTCGTCTTCTTGATGACCGGGTCGTTCGCTTCCCTGGGAATCAGGTACTTGACCTGCTGGACCTTGGACATGATCTCGGCCAGGGCCTGGGTCGGGTCGAAGTTCAGCTTCATGGTCGCGGTGACGGTGCTGGTGCCCTGCACCGACGACGAGGTCAGGTAGTCGATGCCGTCGGCGCTGGCCACCGCCTGCTCGATGGGCGTCGTGATGAAGCCCTGCATCAGTTCGGGCGAGGCGCCGGGATAGGTGGTGGTCACCGTGATCACGGTGTTGGACAGCTTGGGATACTGGCGGATCGGCAGCGTCGTCAGCGACCGCGCGCCGATCAGCAGGATCAGCAGGCTGACCACCAGGGCCAGCACCGGCCGGCGGACAAAGAGGTCGGTCATCGGCGTGGCCCTAGTTGAGCGGCGGCGTGGCGGACGGGGTCGGCGCCGGCGACTCGGAGATGGCGACCGCCATATTGTTCTGGAGCTTCAGCTGTCCGACCGCGACCACCCGGTCGCCGGCAGCGACGCCCTTGAGGATCGCGACCTTGTTGTCGAGATGAGCCCCGGTCTGGACGGCCTGGCGCACGACCTTCAGCACCGGCTTGCCCTTGTCGTCGACCTTCGGCTTGCCGTCGGCATCCTTGTCCGGCTGCACCACGAACACGGAATCGCCGTAGAGCGTGTAGTCGACCGCGGTCTCGGGCAGCATCACGACATCGGGCAGCGACGGCAGCACCACCGCGGCATTGGCGAACATGCCCGGCTGCAGCCGATGCTTGGGATTGTCCAGCGTCGCCTGCAGCTTGATCGTACGGGTGTCGGCGTTGACCTGGGGATCGATGGTCGTGAGCTTGGCCTGGAATACCGTGCCGGGATAGGCGTCGACCGTCACGTCGATGGACTGGCCGAGCGCCAGCTGCGAGCGCTGGCCTTCCGGCAGCGTGAAATTGACATAGAGCTTGCCGAGGTCGGTCAGGGTCGCGATGGCGGCGCCGGCGTTGAGGTACTGGCCGACCTCGACCTGGCGCACGCCCAGGTCGCCGGTGAAGGGGGCCCGCACCAGCTTCTGCGCGATTAGGGCCTCGTCCTTGGCGATCCCGGCATGGGCCTGGTCGAGGGCGGCCTGGTCCTGGTCGACCTGCGCCAGCGGCCCGTTCTGGCGCTGGGCCAGCGCCCGCGAGCGGGCGAGGTTGACCTCGGCGAGGCGCGCCTGGGCCCGGAAGCTGGCGAGATCCGCCTGTTCGGTGCGGTCGTCGAGCTGGACCAGGGGATCGCCCGCCTTGACCGACTGGCCCGATTCGAACAGCACCTTGGTCACCAGCCCGCCGACCTGCGGCGTCACCACCACCTGGTGCACGGCCACCAGATCGCCGATGCCCGGCAGCCGGACCGGCAGCGGCGCGGCCGTGGCCGTCGCCACCGTGACCGGGGTCGGCGGCGGTTTCATGCTGGCGAAGAACTGCTGGATCGCGTGGTCGCGGAAATTGTTGAAGAACCACAGCCCGTAGCCGAGGCCGCCCAACAGCACCGCCATGATCACGAACCACAGCACGGGCCGGCGGCGGACCTGCGGCGGGTCGAGCCGCCGCCGGAGAGCGTCGGGGGGAGCGACGGCGTCGGAAGGTGCGTTCACGGGCGGATGTCCTCGGTTTGCAGCCGGGAATCGGCGGTCGGGGCAAAGTGTTGGGCGAGTGCGGCGTCGGTCAGTCCGATCCCGCGCAGGATGAACCGGGCGGCCTCGTCGATCAGCTGGTCGTCGGTCGCTTCGAGGGCGATGGTCGGCACCTGCGGCAATCGGGTCTGGCCCAGCATCGCGGCGACATGGTGGCCGAACCAGAAGCGCAGCGGCCAGGCCATCTGGCCAGGTGCCACGTCGCCGGCTTCGACCGCCGCGGCGAGGCAGGCGGCGAACTTGGGATAGGCGCGGTCGAACACGGTGCTGAACAGCATTCGCGCATAATCGCCGTCCTCGAGCTGGCTGGTGACGGTCAGCCGCAGCTTGGTCTCGTGGTCGGCGGGGTCCTGATCGGCGCCCAGGACCACGTGGCGCAGCATGAACCGGACCATCGCCACCAGCGACGCCGTCGACGGCACCAGCGCGTCCAGCCACGCCCAGGCCGGGTCGGCGACGCAGGCGACCCGCATGATCTCCTCGTAGAGCGCGGCCTTGCTGGGAAAATGCTTGAACACGAGCGCCTCGGAGACGCAGGCGGCCTCCGCGATCTCCTTCGAGGTGGTGCGAGCGAAGCCCTTGCGCGCGAACAGCGGCAGCGCCGCGTCGACGATCGCCTGGCGGCGCGAGGCCGCATCGAGCCGGGCCATGGACATGGGCGCTGTAAGTATGCGCTCACTCACCAGGCGTCAACCCCGGAAGACCTTATACATCTGGGGTCTTACGCGGTCGCAGCATGAACCGCACCTGCCCGAATGGGGGGCCGAATGGGGGGCCCGAATGGGGGGCCTCTGCGGCCCCCGGCAGGTCCGATCAGGCCTGGAGCAGCGCCTCCAGCATCCAGGCCGCCTTCTCGTGCGCGGTCACCCGCACGGTGGCGAGGTCGGCGGTCGAAATGTCGCCTTGCGCGTCGGCCGCCTCGGCCGCGGCCTGGGCCGTGCGCGCCGCGTGGCGATTGCCGTCGAGCAGTTGACGGATCATCGCGTCGGCCGCCGGGGCGCCCGGCTCCTCGGCGATCGCCGACAGCGCCTTGAACTCGACATAGCTGGACGGGGCCTTGACGCCGAGGGCGCGGATGCGTTCGGCGATCTCGTCGGCGGCCTCGTGCAGCTCGCCATACTGGTCCTCGAACAGCTTGTGCAGCTCGTAGAATCGCGGGCCCACCACGTTCCAGTGGAAGCCGTGGGTCTTCAGGTAGAGCACGTAGGTGTCGGCCAGCAGCTTGGACAGGGCGCCGGCGATCGCCTCCCGCGCGGCTTGGTCGTTGTGGTACGGCATGCTCGTTCTCCTCGGTTACGGACTATATTTAGAATCTCTCTAAGGTTTGTCGAGGCCCGTAACCTCGGCCGGCGGACACCGAACCGAGGCGGCGGGCAATGTCGCAGGAGTGCCGCAGCATGGCCAGGGCCAGCCGTTGGATCGCCGCGTTGCTGGGGGCGCTCAGCCTCGCCGGGCCGGCCCGGGCCGCCGAGCCGGTGGTGGTCGAGCTGTTCACGTCGCAGGGCTGCTCGTCCTGCCCGCCGGCCGACGCGCTGCTGGGTGAGCTGGCCCAGCGGCCCGATGTGATCGCCTTGGCCTTCCATGTCGACTACTGGGACCGGCTGGGCTGGCGCGACCCGTTCTCGGCGCACTGGGCGACCGAGCGCCAGCGCGCCTATGCCAAGCTGCTCGGCGGTTCGACCGTCTACACCCCGCAGCTGGTGGTCGACGGCCACAGGGACGTGGTCGGATCCGACGTCCCCGCCGTCGCCGCGGCGATGGCCCAGCCGCGCCCCGGCCTCACGGTGCCGGTCGGGTTGGCGCACGGCGAGGGCGGCTGGGTCGCGACCGCCGACGCCGGGCAGGGCAAGGGCATCCTGTGGCTGGCGACCCTGGACCGCCACCATGTCACCAAGATCGGCGCCGGCGAGAATGACGGTCGCGTGCTGACCGACAGCAACGTCGTGCGCGGCATCCGCAAGCTCGCCGACTGGTCCGGCGCCCCCCTTCGCGTGCCGGTCGCGGCGACGGACATGCCCGAGGGCGACTTGGTCGCGGTCCTGCTGCAATCCGCCACCGGCCCCTATCTCGGCGCGCGTCTGCTGGCCCGCTAACTCCCGGCCTCCGGCATAGCCGCGGCCCCCTGTCGCTTGCGCGGCGGGGCGCCAGGCCTTATCTCCTGCGCCGGATCGTCTGCGGGCCGCCGGGGACGGCGGTTGCGGTGCGCCCGACGATCCTTATACTGCGCCGCACAAATTCCCCGACCCCGCGCAATCCAGCGAAAGGCCCGCCCGGTCCATGACGCCGCTTGAGGTCGTCGGCATTGGCAATGCCATTGTCGACGTGATCGCCACGACCGAGGATGCCTTCCTCGACGCCCAGGGCCTGGTCAAAGGCTCGATGACCCTGATCGACGAGGCGCGCGGCGAGGCGATCTACGCCAAGATGGGCCCGGGCCTGGAATGCTCGGGCGGCTCGGCGGCCAACACCATGGGCGGCTTCGCGTCGCTCGGAGGCAGGGGCGCCTATATCGGCAAGGTCCGCGGCGACCAGCTCGGGACCGTGTTCCGGCACGACATCCAGGCGGCAGGCATCGCCTTCACCACGCCGGCCGCGACCGACGGCCCCTCGACCGCACGCTGCCTGGTGCTGGTCAGCCCCGACGCCCAGCGCACCATGGCGACATATCTCGGCGCCTGCGTCGAGCTCGGCCCCGAGGACCTGGATGTCGCGGCACTCCAGCGGACCAAGGTCGTGTACCTGGAAGGCTATCTGTGGGACCCGCCACGGGCCAAGGAAGCCTTCCTCGAAGCCGCACGCATCGTCCATGCCTCGGGCGGCAAGGTGGCGCTGAGCCTCAGCGACAGTTTCTGCGTGGCGCGGCACAAGCCGGAATTCCTGTCGTTCATCGATGGACATGTCGACCTGCTGTTCGCCAACGAGGCCGAGATCCTGATGCTGACCGGCGCCGCCGACCTGCCGGCCGCGGTGCAGGCGTTGCGCGGCACCTGCGACGTGGCGGCGATCACCCGCGGCGCGGCGGGCTCGCTGGTGCTGGACCAGACGGGCATCACCGAAGTGCCGGTCGAGCCGGTCGGCGCGGTGGTCGACACCACCGGCGCTGGCGACCTCTATGCCGCGGGCTTCCTGCTGGGCCATGTCCGCGGTTTCGACGCCATGGCCTGCGGCCGCCTCGGCAGCCTCGCTGCCGGCGAGGTCATCTCGCATCTGGGCGCGCGCCCCGCGACCAGCCTCAAGGCGCTGGCCGCCGAGCGCCTGCCTCACCTCAACCTGGCCTGAGCCGACGGAGCCGTCATGGAGCGCCGCAACCTCGCGATCATCGCGCACGTCGACCACGGCAAGACGACCCTGGTCGACAAGCTGCTGCAGCAGAGCGGCACGTTCCGGGCGAACCAGCAGGTCGCCGAACGCGCCATGGATTCCAACGACCTGGAGCGCGAGCGCGGGATCACGATCCTGGCCAAGTGCACCTCGGTCGAATGGAAGGGCGTGCGCCTGAACATCGTCGACACGCCCGGCCACGCCGACTTCGGCGGCGAGGTCGAGCGCATCCT
>CAZEFK010000238.1:0-10201 GCA_964511405.1 uncultured Comamonadaceae bacterium
TGTCGATCACCTGGGTCTGGGTCAGGTCGAAGGTCGAGCTGGCCGGGTCGTGGATGAAGTCGCTGGACACCAGCTCTTCGCTGGTCACCGCCAGCACGCCCTTCAGGCGGCCGCCGGCGGCCTCGACCATGGCGTTGTTGATGGTCGCCGCGTCGATGTCGCGGCCGGCCTCGAAGGTCAGGTCGATCAGCGAGACGTCCGGGGTCGGGACCCGGATCGAGGTGCCGTCCAGCTTGCCCTTCAGCTCCGGCAGCACCAGCCCGATCGCCTTGGCGGCGCCGGTCGAGGTCGGAATCATCGACAGCGCGCCGGCGCGGGCGCGGCGGGCGTCCTTGTGCAGCGAGTCGACCAGGTTCTGGTCGCCGGTGTAGGAGTGGATGGTGGTCATGAAGCCGCGCAGGATGCCCGCGGTCTCGTGCAGCACCTGGGCGACCGGCACCAGGCAGTTGGTGGTGCAGGAGGCGTTCGAGACCACCAGGTGGCTGGCCTGCAGCTTCTGGTGGTTGACGCCGAACACCACGGTCAGGTCGGCGCCGTCGGCCGGGGCCGAGACCAGCACGCGCTTGGCGCCGGCTTCCAGGTGCTTGGCGGCGGCGTCGCGCTTGGTGAAGATGCCGGTGCATTCCAGCGCGATGTCGATGCCCAGGTCGCGCCAGGGCAGCTTCGCCGGGTCGCGCTCGGCGGTCACCTTGATGCGCTTGCCGTTGACGATCAGGGCGTCGTCGGTCGCCTCGACCGACTGCGGGAAGCGGCCATGGACGCTGTCGCGGGCCAGCAGCAGGGCGTTGGCCTTGGGCGAGCCCAGGTCGTTGATGGCGACCACTTCGGCGTCGGTGCGGCCCGATTCGGCCAGGGCCCGGAACACCAGCCGGCCGATCCGGCCGAACCCGTTGATGGCGAGACGCACAGGCATGGGTGATCCACTCCCTCGGTTGGCGTGATCCTAGTTGAGGCGCTGCAGCGCCAGCTCGGCCAGGCGCTCGCCCGTGATCCCGAAATGCTTGTAGACCTGCTCGCCCGGCCCCGAGGCGCCGAAGCCGGGCATGCCGACCACGTTGGCGGCCGAGCCGACATAGCGCTCCCAGCCGAACGCGCTGGCCGCCTCGATCGCCAGCCGCGGCGCCGTGCCCAGCGTGGCGTCGCGATAGGCCTGGTCCTGCTCGTCGAACAGTTCCCAGCTCGGCATCGAGACCACCGCCGCGGCAACGCCCGATGCGGCCAGGCGATCCCGGGCGGCCAGCGCCACATGCACCTCCGAGCCGGTCGCGAGCAGCGTCACCTGCCTGACGCCGTCGGCCTCGGCCAGGACATAGCCGCCGCGCGCCGAGCGGTTCGGGCTGTCGCCGTCGCGGCGCACCGCCGGCACCGACTGGCGGGTCAGCGCCAGCACCGAGGGCCGGCCGTCGGCCAGCGCCAGCGCCCAGCATTCCAGGGTTTCGACCGTGTCGGCCGGCCGGAACACCAGCAGGCCGGGGATCGCGCGCAGGCTGGCGAGCTGCTCGACCGGCTGGTGGGTCGGGCCGTCCTCGCCGACGCCGATCGAATCGTGGGTCATCACGAACACGACGCGCTGGCGCATCAGCGCCGCCAGCCGGATCGACGGCCGGCAATAGTCCGCGAACACCAGGAAGGTGCCGCCGAACGGGATGACGCCGCCATGCAGCGCCATGCCATTCATGGCCGCGGCCATGCCGTGCTCGCGCACCCCGTAATGGACGTAGCGGCCGGCATAGTCGCCCGGCCGCACGATCGCGACCTGGCGCCCCTTGGTCAGGTTCGAGCCGGTGAGGTCGGCCGAGCCACCGACCAGCTCGGGCACCACCGGCATCAGCACGTCGATGGCCAGGTTCGAGGCCTGGCGGGTGGCGATCGCCTTGCCCTCGGCCGCGAAGCCGCGCTTGGCCTCGGCCACGCGCGCGGCGAAGTCGCCGGGCAGCACGCCCGCCAGCGCCCGCTCGAACTCGGCGCGCAAGCCGGCCGGCGCCGCATCCAGGCGCCGGGTCCAGGCCGCGAACGCATCGGCATGGCGGCGGCCGGCTTCGGCCCACGCCGCCTCGACATCGGCGGGCAGCTCGAACGCCTGATGCGGCCAGCCCAGCGCCTGGCGGGCGCCGGCGATCTCGTCCGCGCCCAGCGGCGCGCCATGGCTGCCGGCGGTCCCGGCCTTCTTGGGCGCGCCATAGCCGATGGTGGTGCGGCACGCGATCAGGCTCGGCCGCGGGTCGGCCTGGGCCGCGCGCAGCGCGTGCTCGACCGCCACCATGTCGTGGCCGTCGACCGCCGCCACATGCCAGCCCGAGGCGGCGAAGCGGGCGAGCTGGTCGTCGGACACCGACAGGTCGGTCGGGCCGTCGATCGAGATCCGGTTGTCGTCCCACAGCACGGTCAGGCGGCCGAGCTTCAGGTGCCCGGCCAGCGAGATCGCCTCGTGGCTGATGCCTTCCATCAGGCAGCCGTCGCCGGCGATGCACCAGGTGCGGTGGTCGACCAGGCCGTCGCCGAAGCGGGCGTTGAGCAGCCGCTCGGCCAGCGCCATGCCGACGGCGTTGGCCAGCCCCTGGCCCAGCGGGCCGGTGGTGGTCTCGATCCCGGGCGCGGCGCCGTGCTCGGGGTGGCCGGCGGTCGGGCTGTGCAGTTGGCGGAAGTTGCGGATGTCGTCGCGGCTGATCCCGGGATAGCCCAGGAGATGCAGCACCGCATAAAGCAGCATCGAGCCGTGGCCGGCCGACAGCACGAAGCGGTCGCGGTCGGGCCAGGCAGGATGCGCCGGGTCGAAGCGCATGACCCGCGTGAACAGCACGGTCGCCACGTCGGCCATGCCCATGGGCATGCCGGGATGGCCCGATTTCGCGGCCTCGACGGCGTCCATCGCCAGGGCACGGATGGCATGCGCCATCATCCGGGGCGGGGGAAGCGAAGCGGCGTCGGACGGCATCGGGCGGCAACCATGCATGGGGGGACGGGCGGCGTTGGCCGCCGCGAGGCGCGCGGACCATGACGCCGGGGTCCGCACTCCGTCAACGATGTTGTCGGTCCTGCGCTGCGGTAACCGATTGAGGCGTTGCCGCACCGCCGCTAGGCTCGCGGCCATGGAACGCTCACCCCTCGATGCCGCTTGCCAGCGCCTCGACCGTGCCCTGGCCACCCTGGAGGCTGCGATCGCGCGGCGCTCCGACGCCCAGGCGGCCGACCGCCAGCGCCTGGCGGCAGCGCTGGCCGCCGCCGAAGCAGGCCGTGCCGGGCTGGCGACCCTGAACCAGGAGGCGGCCGGCAAGCTCGACCGCACCATCGAACGGCTGCGCGCCCTGATCGAGACCGGAGAGGCGGCCTGATGCCCGAGCTCAACCTGCTGATCAACGGCCGCAGCTACCGGGTCGCGTGCGGCGACGGCGAGGAGCCGCGGCTGGAGCGCCTGGCCCAGGACCTGGACCGCCGCGTGGCCGGGCTGGTGCGGCAGTTCGGTCAAGCCCCGGAAGGCCAGCTTCTGGTCATGGCCGCCCTGATGCTTGCCGACGAGCTGGACGAGGCGCGCAACGCCGCCGCCGGCGAGACCGCCGCGGCGGCGATCGATCGCGCCGCCGAGCGCATCGAAGCTATTGCAGCCAAGCTCGAGCCGACTTAGGTAAGCACGGAACGTGGCTGCCTGGTGCGTCAGGCCCAACGATCCCTGGGGCCAATATCCATCCTAACGGGGGCTGTCCCTGCCGGGGCCCTGGTCCCGGTACACGGTTCCCACCTGCATTGGCAGGCCACAGAGGATGTCCATGGCCAACGGCCGAGGTGGCTACGTTCACTTGGATCCCGAGGCCCTGCGCGCGGCCAAGGCGGCGATGCGCGAGGCGGTCCGTGATCGGCGCAAGCAGCTCGACCCGGCGGTGCGGGCGGCGGCGGCCGAGGCGGTCGCGGCGCATCTGCCGGCATGTCCGGCCGGGACGGTGGTGTCGGCCTACTGGCCGCGCGGCTCCGAGCTCGACATCCGGCCGGCCATGCGCCGGTTCGCCGCGGCCGGGTGCCGGCTGGTCCTGCCGGTCGTGGTCGAGCGCGATGCGCCGCTGATTTTCCGGGCGTTCGACCTGGGCGATCCGTTGGAGCGCGGCAACGGCGCCGACGTGCCGCCGGCCAGTGCGCCGGCGCTGGAGCCCGACCTGCTGCTGGTGCCGCTGCTGGCCTTCGACCGCCGCGGCGCGCGGCTGGGCCAGGGTGCCGGCTACTACGACCGGACCTTGGCCGGGCTGCGGGCGCGGCGCCTGGTTCAGGCGATCGGCGTCGGCTTCGCGGCGCAGGAGGTGCCGGCGGTGCCGGCCGGGCCCTACGACCAGCGGCTGGACAGGATCGTGACCGAGGCGGGGCCGGTCGTCATGGACGAGGTGAGGTAAGGATGCGGTTGGCGGTATGGGGCGATGTGGTCGGGCGCGGCGGGCGCGAAGCGCTGATCCGCGAGCTGCCGGGCCTGATCGACCGGCTGGGGCTCGATTTCGTCGTGGTCAATGGCGAGAACGCCGCCGGCGGCTTCGGCATCACGCCCGAGATCGCCGACGAGTTCTTCCGCGCCGGGGCCGACTGCATCACCACCGGCAACCATGTCTGGGACCAGCGGGCGATCATTCCGTACATCGCGCAAGAGACCCGGATCCTGCGGCCCCTCAACTTCCCGCCGGCGACGCCGGGCAAGGGCGCCCAGGTCTATGCCGCGCGCACCAGGCGCAAGGTGCTGGTGGTCCACGTCATGGGCCGGCTGTTCATGGATCCGCTGGACGATCCTTTCGCCGCGGTCGAGCGTGAGCTGCTGCGGCACCCGCTCAAGGGCGCGGTCGACGCGATCATCGTCGACGTCCATGGCGAGGCGACCTCGGAGAAGATGGCGCTCGCGCACATGGTCGACGGCCGCGCCACCCTGGTGATCGGGACCCACACCCACGTGCCCACGGCCGATGCCCAGGTTCTGCCGGCGGGGACCGCTTACCAGTCCGACCTCGGCATGTGCGGCGACTACGACAGCGTCATCGGCATGCGCAAGGACGTCGCGGTGCAGCGCTTCGTGCGCAAGATGCCGACCGAGCGGCTATCCCCGGCCGAAGGACCGGCGACCCTGTGCGGGGTGATCTGCGACGTCGACCCGGCGACCGGCCTGGCGGCGCGGATCGAGCCGATCCGGCTGGGTGGCCGCCTGGCCCAGCACCTGCCCACGCCGGCGGCGAGTGCCACGGTGTCGCCATAAACCGCCGATAAACCATGACGCCGATCGCTCGTAGACGGGTCGCGACGCCCTGCTACATGTGGTAGCGTCCGCCGCGATTCCCAACGATTAGTCTCCAGGTTCATGGCTGGCCATTCCCAATTCAAGAACATCATGCACCGCAAGGGCGCGCAGGACGCCAAGCGGGGCAAGATCTTCACCAAGCTGATTCGCGAGCTGACCGTCGCGGCCAAGACCGGGCTGCCCGATCCGGCGGTCAATCCGCGGCTGCGGGCCGCGGTTCTGGCGGCGCGCCAGGCCAACATGCCCAAGGACACGGTCGAGCGCGCGATCAAGCGCGGCGCCGGCGGCGCCGACGACGCCAATTACGAGGAGGTGCGCTACGAGGGCTACGGCCCCGGCGGCATCGCCATCATCGTCGAGGCCTTGACCGACAACCGCAACCGCACGGCCTCCGACGTGCGCTCGGCCTTCACCAAGTCGGGCGGATCGCTGGGCGAGACCAACTCGGTCAGCTTCATGTTCGACCGCATCGGCCTGATCCGCTATCCCGCGTCGGCGGGGTCGGAGGAGGCGATGCTGGAAGCCGCCATCGAGGCCGGCGCCAGCGACGTCGCCACCGACGAGGAAGGCCACGACGTGACCTGCGGGCCGGACGACCTGACGGCGGTGCGCGACGCCTTGGAGACCCGGTTCGGGCCGCCCGAATCGGCCAAGCTCAGCTGGAAGCCGCAGACCTCGATCGCGGTCGCCGAGGAGCCTGCGGCCAAGCTGTTCAAGCTCTTGGAGCAGCTCGAGGACTTCGACGACGTGCAGAGCGTTATCGCCAACTACGAGGTCAGCGACGACGTGCTGGCGCGGCTCACCGCGTGACCGGCGCCCCCGGTTCGCCATGCGCCTGATCGGAATCGATCCCGGTTTGCAGCGGACCGGGTGGGGGGTCGTGGAGGCTGCGGGCAACCGGCTGAGCGCGGTGGCCTCGGGTGTGGTCACCTCGACCCAGACGGCGACCATGGCCGAGCGGCTGGTCGAGCTGTTCGAGGGCCTGACCCAGATCGTCCGGACGTGGGCGCCCGTGGAGGCGGCGGTCGAGGAGACGTTCGTGAACACCAATCCCGCCTCGACCCTGAAGCTGGGCCAGGCGCGCGCCGTCGGGCTGCTGGTGCCGGGGCTGGCCGGGCTGCCGGTGCACGAATATTCGGCGACCGCCATCAAGCTGGCGCTGGTCGGGCAGGGGCGGGCCGACAAGGCCCAGGTCGCGGCCATGGTCCGGCGGCTGCTGCCGGGCGCGGTCGCCGATGGCGATGCGGCCGACGCGCTGGCGATCGCGATCTGCCATGCCCACCATTCCCAGGTCCGCCGGGCCTGGGCCGGCGCCGGCGCGCGGGAGGCGGTGCGGTGATCGCCAAGCTGACCGGCGTGTGCGACAGCCTGGATGCGGAGTCGGCCGTGATCGACGTCGGCGGCGTGGGCTATCTGATCGCCGCCTCGGCCCGCACCCTGGCCCGGCTGCAGCCGGGCCGGCCGGCCGTGGTTCATGTCGAGACCCAGATGCGCGAGGACCGGATCCAGCTGTTCGGCTTTGCCGATCCGGCCGAGCGCGCCTGGTTCCGGCGCCTGCAGGCGGTGCAGGGGGTCGGCGGGCGGGTGGCGCTGGCGCTGCTGTCGGTGCTCGACCCGGCGTCGCTGACCCGCGCCATCGCGGCCCAGGACCGCGCGGCGCTGACCCGCGCCGATGGCGTCGGCCCGCGCCTGGCTCAGCGCATCCTGGCCGAGCTCAAGGACAAGGCGGTGCTCGACGCGGCGCTGGCCGGGGCCCTGGCCGCGCCGACCGGGCTCGCGCCGGGGGGCGCTCCCGCTGCGGCGCCGGAGGATGCCGTGTCGGCCCTGGTCAATCTCGGCTATGGCCGCAGCGAGGCGTTCGGCGCCGTCGCCGCCGCGGTCGGGCGGCTGGGCGCCGGGGCCGCGCTCGATGCCGTGATCCGCCAGGGCCTGAAGGAACTGGCGCCGTGAACCCGCTGATCGATCCGTCGGTCGCCGAGGGCGGCGAGGCGGCGCTGCGGCCGGCGCGGCTTGGCGACTTCGTCGGCCAGCCGGGCCTGCGCGCCAACCTGGCGGTGTTCCTGGAGGCCGCGCGCGCCCGCGGCGACGCCCTCGACCATGTGCTGTTCTACGGGCCGCCGGGCCTGGGCAAGACCACGCTGGCGCAGATCGTGGCGCGCGAGCTGGGCGTCGGGTTTCGCGCGACCTCGGGCCCGGTGATCGCGCGCGCCGGCGACCTGGCGGCGATCCTGACCCAGCTCGAGCCGCGCGACGTGCTGTTCATCGACGAGATCCACCGGCTGAACCCGGCGGTCGAGGAAATCCTCTATCCGGCCATGGAGGACTTCAAGCTCGACCTGATCATCGGCGCGGGGCCGTCGGCGCGGTCGGTGCGGTTGGACCTGCCGCCGTTCACCCTGGTCGCGGCGACCACCCGCTCGGGCCTGATCACGACGCCGCTGCGCGAGCGCTTCGGCATCCCGCTCCGGCTCAACTTCTATTCGCCCGAAGAGCTGCTGGGCATCGTCGCGCGCGCCGCCCGGCTGCTGGAGGTCGACCTCACCGACGACGGGGCGCTGGAGATCGCCCGCCGGGCCCGCGGCACGCCGCGGATCGCCGGCCGCCTGCTGCGCCGGGTGCGCGACTTCGCCCGGGTCGACGGGCAAGGCCCGGTCGACGCCGCCATCGCCGACCGATCGCTCACCCGCCTCGAGGTCGACCGCATGGGCCTGGACGCCATGGACCGCCGCTATCTCGGCTGCATCGCGGAGAGCTATGGCGGCGGCCCGGTCGGGGTCGAGACCCTGGCGGCCGCCCTGGCCGAGCAGCGCGACATGCTGGAGGAGGTGATCGAGCCCTACCTGCTGCAGCAGGGCTTGATCCAGCGCACCCCGCGCGGCCGTATGCTGGCCGCGGGCGGCTGGCGCTATCTCGGCCTGCCGCAGCCGCAGGTCGCAGCGCCGCAACTGGACCTGCTGGACAGTGCCGAGGTGGTCGATGACTGAGGCCGCCGATCTGGTGCCCCCCGATCTGATCCCATCGTCCGGTCGTATCCTGGGCGGTGTCCACGAGTTCCCGGTGCGCGTCTATTACGAGGACACCGATGCCGCCGGGCTGGTCTACCACGCCCAGTACCTGGCCTTCGTCGAGCGCGCGCGCACCGAGATGATGCGGTTGATCGGCATCGACCATACGGCGCTCAAGGCCGAGCACGGCGTGGCCTTCGTGGTGCGCAGCGCCGAGCTGGATTTCCGTCGCGCCGCCCGCTTGGACGACCGCCTGGTCGTCGAGACCCGGATCCTGGAACAGTCCGGCGCCGCGCTGCTGATCGAGCAGCGGGTGCGCCGGATTGATCCGGTCGGCCGCACCGACCTGGTCGCCGCCCGGCTGCGCCTGGCGCTGATCGACCAGCGCCTCAAGCCGGCGCGCCTGCCCGCGGCCCTGCGCCAGGCGATCGCTGCCGTCGCCCCCCAATCGCTTCGCGAAGAGTTCTGAAGGAAGCTCGATGCCCCCGGTCGAACCCGCCAGTACGCTCAACATGCTCGGCCTGTTCCTGCAGGCCGACGTCGTCGTCAAGGCCGTGATGGTGCTGCTGCTGTGCGCCTCCGGCTGGTGCTGGGCGATCATCTTCGAGAAGCTGTTCAACCTGCGCCGCCTGGCGTCGCAGGCCGACGAGTTCGAGGACGCCTTCTGGTCGGGCGGCAGCCTGGAAGACCTCTATGACCGGATCGGCAACCGCCCCGTCGATCCGCTGTCGGCGGTGTTCTCGGCGGCCATGCGCGAGTGGCGCCGCTCGTCCCAGCGCAACCTCAACCAGTCCAACGCCACCAAGGCCGGCCTGCAGCAGCGCATCGAGCGGGTGATGGCGGTGACCATCGGCCGCGAGCTGGAGCGCGTCGAGCGCTTCCTGCCGGTGCTGGCCAGCGTCGGCTCGACCGCGCCCTTCGTCGGGCTGTTCGGCACGGTGTGGGGCATCATCAACAGCTTCACCGCGATCGCGGCGCAGAAGAACACCAGCCTGGCGGTGGTCGCCCCCGGCATCGCCGAGGCGCTGTTCGCCACCGCCCTCGGCCTGGTGGCGGCGATCCCGGCGGTCATCGCCTACAACAAGATCTCCACCGACCTCGGCCGCTACGCCAACCGGCTGGAGAGCTTCGCCGGCGAGTTCAGCGCGATCCTGTCGCGCCAGCTCGACGAGCGGGCCTGACCGCCATGGCCGTCCACCTCTCCCGCGGCCTCGGCCGGCGTCGGCGCTACGTGCCGCTGGCCGACATCAACATGACGCCGTTCATCGACGTCATGCTGGTGCTGCTGATCGTGTTCATGGTGACCGCCCCGCTGCTGACGGTCGGCGTGCCCGTCGACCTGCCCAAGACCGCCGCCGCCAGCCTCAACGACAAGGTCGAGCCGCTGATCATCAGCGTCGACCCCCAGGGCCGGATCTATCTGGCCGAGACCCCGATCACCCTGGACGAGCTGACCGCCAAGCTGCAGGCGATCGCCGCCGAGAAGCCGGACACCACCATCTTCGTGCGCGGCGACCGCACCATCGCCTATGGCCAGGTCATGCAGGTGATGGGGCAGGTGGCCGCCGCCGGCCTGTCCAAGGTGTCGCTGATCGCGGAGGCCCCCGGGACCCCGGCCCCCGCCGCTGCGCCCGCTCAGCCGGTCCGCCGCTGATCCGCCATGGGCTTGCCCGGCGTCCTCTCGGTCCTGCTGCACGCGATCGTCATCGCGTTCATCATCTTCGGGCTGCCGCAGTTCGCGCGGCCGCCGGTCGAGCCTGAGGTGGTGATGACCGTCGACGTCGTGACCCTGGCCGACGTCACCCGTCCACCGCCGCCGGCACCGGTGGCGCCGCCGCAACCGCAGCAGTTGGCGCAGGCCGAGCCGCCGCCGCCTGCCCCGGCGCCCCCGCCGCCTCCGCCGCCACCGCCCCCCCCGGTGCCGCCGCCGCCCGTG
>CAZEFK010000239.1:0-10020 GCA_964511405.1 uncultured Comamonadaceae bacterium
CCGCGATCAGCGAGCAGCTGATCGAGACGATGGTGAAGCCGATCTCGCCGGCGCCCTTGATGGCGGCCTCCATGACGCCCATGCCGTCCTCGATATGGCGGACGATGTTCTCGATCATCACGATCGCATCGTCGACGACGAAGCCGACCGAGATGGTCAGGGCCATGAGCGACAGGTTGTCGAGGCTGTAGCCCACCAGCTGCATCACCGCGAAGGTGCCGATCAGCGCCAGCGGCACCGTGATGCTGGGGATGACGGTTGCCCAGAAGCTGCGCAGGAACGCGAAGATCACCGCGACCACCAGGGCGATGGTGATCAGCAGCGTGACCTGCACGTCGTCGACCGAGGCGCGGATGGTCTGGGTGCGGTCGATCATCACCCGGACGTTGATCGCGGGCGGGATCGAGGCCTGCAGCTTGGGCAGCGACGCCTTGATGCGGTCGACCACGTCGATGACGTTGGCGCCGGGCTGGCGGAAGATCGCCAGCGTGATGCCGCGCACGCCGCCCTGCCAGGCCGCCAGGTGCCGATCCTCGGGCCCGTCGACGGCGCGGCCGATGTCCTTGACCCGGACCGGCGCGCCGTTGCGGTAGGCGATGATCAGGTCCTGGTACTGACCGGCCGCGGTCAGCTGGTCGTTGTCGTAGATGGTGAAGGTCTGATGCGGCCCGTCGAAGCTGCCCTTGGGCTGGTTGACCGTGGCCGCGACCAGGGTCGTGCGCACGTCCTCCAGGCTGAGCCCCATGTTGGCCAGCTTGGCCGGATCGACCTGAATGCGCACCGCCGGCTTCTGCTGGCCGAAGATCGAGACCTGCGACACGCCCAGGATCTGCGAGATCTGCTGGGCCAGGATGGTGTCGGCATAGTCATCGACCACGGTGATCGGCACCGAGTCGCTCTGCACCGCCAGGAACAGCACCGGCGCGTCGGCCGGGTTGACCTTGCGGTAGCTGGGCGGGCTCGGCAGGTTGCTCGGCAGCTGGCCGGCGGCGGCGTTGATCGCCGACTGCACGTCCTGCGCCGCGCCGTCGATGGCGCGGTTGAGATCGAACTGGACGGTGATGCTGGTCGAGCCCAGGACCGAGGTCGAGGTCATCTGGGTGACGCCGGCGATCTGCGAGAACTGGCGCTCCAGCGGCGTCGCCACTGCCGAGGCCATGGTCTCGGGGCTGGCGCCGGGCAGGCTGGCGCTGACCTGGATGGTCGGGAAGTCGACCTGGGGCAGCGGCGCCACCGGCAGCGACGGATAGGCGACCAGCCCGACCAGGAACAGCCCGGCGGTCAGCAGCGACGTCGCGATCGGCCGCTGGATGAAGGCCGTCGACAGGCTCACCGGGCCGCCTCTTGGGTACCGGCCGGCGCCGCCGCGACCCGGACCCCGGTCTTGAGCTTGGACTGGCCATCGGTCACGACCATCTGGCCGGCCGCGATCCCCTTGTCGATCAGCGCGACGCCGCCCGCCACCTGGGCGATCTCGATCGGCTGCATGGCGACCGTGCCGTCCGGCTTGACGATCCAGGCATAGGCGCCGTTCGGACCCTGCTGGACAGTCTGGGCCGGCACGGTGACGCCGTCATGCCGGACCTCGACCAGCAGATGCGCGTTCACGAACTGGCCGGGCCACAGCTGGTTGGCCTTGTTCGGGAAGGTCGCCTTCAGCTTGATCGTGCCGGTGGTCGGGTCGATCTGGTTGTCGACCAGGCTCAGGCTGCCGTCGTCGAGCTTGGTGGCATCGCTCTCGTCCCAGGCCTCGACCTTGAGCGGGGCCACGGCCTGGTTGCGGTTGATCGCCGGCAGGAACTTCTGCGGCAGGGTGAAGATCACCGAGATCGGCTGCATCTGGGTGATCACGACCAAGCCGTTGGGATCGTTGGCATGGATCACGTTGCCGGCGTCGATCTGGCGGATGCCGGCGCGGCCGGTGATCGGCGCCGTGATCGAGGTATAGCCCAGCAGCACCTTGACCGCGTCGATCGCGGCCTGGTCGCCGGCGACCGCCGCCGTCAGCTGGCTGACCGTCGCCTGCTGGGTATCGACGCTCTGCTTGGTCGCGTAGTCGCGCAGGCTCTGATAGCGGGCCAGGTCGAGCTTGGCGTTGGCCAGCAGCGCCTCGTCCTTGGCCTTGACGGCCTGGGCCTGGGCCAGTTGGGCCTGGTAGGTGCTGGGATCGATCTGGGCCAGCAGCTCGCCGGCCTGCACCGTCGCGCCCTCGGTGAACGGCACCCGGATCAGCTTGCCGTCGACCTGGGACTTGACCGTGACGGTCTGGAACGGCGCGACCGAGCCCAGGCCGGTGCGGACGATCGGCACGTCCTGCTTCTGTGCCTGCGCCGTTTGCACGGACACACCCGGCGGCGGCTCCGCTGCGGTCGCGGCGGCCGAGGCCGGGTCGCGCGACGACGCCCAGCCGACCGCGGCCACCGCCCCGGCCAGCCCCGCCGCGACCATCCACTGCCCTCGCCTCATCCCCGGCCTCCGCTGCTGACCCTGCTGGTACGCCGCGCTCGACCGGCTCCGGCTTGTGTGCAGTGCGGCAAAACGCGCGCCCGAACTTAAGCAATATCAATGCCAGCGTCGGCGGGCGCTGCAGTGCGGCGATGGGTCAGACGCCCAGCGGGCGCAGATGATGAACCGCAAATCCGCCGCGCCGCTCCAGGATCTCGCCGACGCGGACGCGATGGCAGATGCGGTGGTCGGCCTCGAAGCACAGCAGGCAGGCCGGGGCGCCGCGGGCGATGTCGGCGGCGCGCAGCAGGTCCAGCTCGGCCGCGGGGGTCGCGAGCTGGCGGTCGACGATCGACCAGAATTTGGGCCAGTCGCGCTGCTTGTTGGCAACCCGCCCTTCCTTGGGCGTGCCCAGGCCCTTGAGGTGGACATAGGCCATGCCCGCCTCCTCCACCGAGGCGGCCAGCTGGCGCTTGGAGAAGCCGGCGCGGCGCGACAGCGGCAGGTCGCGGACGTCGACCAGGGTGGCGACGCCGGCGCGTTTCAGCGCCGCCAGCACCTCGGCCTGCGACGCCTTCTCGTAGCCGATGGTGAACAGGTCCATCGGCGGCAGTACCTCAGCCCTGGGCCTCGAGCCAGGCCTGGAACTCGGCCCGGGTCTCGGGGGTCGGCGGATAGAGGCCGACGATCGACCGCCCGCCGCGGACCTGGGCCTCGACCCAGTCCTCGAACTGGGTCATGGGCCAGGCCTCCTCGGCCACGGCGTTGGCGATCCCGGCCGGGATCACGACCACGCCCTCCTGGTCGCCAACGATGATGTCGCCGGGAAACACGGCAACGTCGCCGCAGCCGATCGGCTGGTTGAGGTCGACGGCATGGTGGTGGATCAGGTTGGTCGGCGCCGACGGCGCGGCGCAATAGACCGGGAAGTCCATCTTGGCGATGTCGGGCGTGTCGCGGAAACCGCCGTCGCTGACCACCCCGGCCACGCCGCGGACCATCATGCGCGTGATCAGGATGCCGCCGGCCGAGGCGGCGCGGGCATCCTTGCGCGAATCGATGACCATCACATGGCCGGGCGGGATCTCCTCGACGCCCTTGCGCTGCGGGTGGCTGCGGTCCTCGAACACGCCGATATGGTCCAGGTCCTCGCGCGCCGGGATGTAGCGCAGGGTATAGGCCTCGCCGACCAGGCGCGGCGCCGCCGGGTTCAGCGGGCGGACGCCCTGGATGAAGGTGTTGCGCAGGCCGCGCTTGAACAGCACGGTGGTCAGCGTGGCCGTGCTCACCTGCCTTAGGCGGGCGCGGTTCTCGGGCGTGAGCGGCGACGGGCCGGACATGGGCTACCTCCCTACGGACGGCGCGCATGATCGGAGCGTTCGCGGCGTTCGCCAAGAGGAGATGGCGATGACGGAGCGACTGGTGGCCGACGAGTTGGTGATCGGGCTGGTCGGGCCGGTCGGCGCGGGGGTCAGCACGACCGGGCGGCTGATCGCCAGCATCCTGGCCGATCGTTTCGGTTACGAAACCGAAACGATCCGGGTCAGCGACCTGATCCGGGACGCGGCACCGCTGGTGGGCCGGGCGACTCCGGGGCCTGACCTGACCGGCGACGCCCGGATCGCCGCGCTCCAGGAGGTCGGCAGCCGGCTGCGCGGCGCCTTCTCCGACCGCTATCTGGCGCAGAAATGCGTGGAGCGCATCGCCGCCGGACGCAGCGGCGGCCGCCGCGCCGTGCTGATCGATTCCTTGAAGAACCCGGCCGAGGTCGCGCTGCTGCGCCAGGTCTATGGCGACCGCTTCTGGCTGTTCGGCGTGTTCGCGCCCGAGGAGGTGCGCCGCCAGCGGCTGCGCGCCGACGGCGCCGACGAGGCCGAGCTGCCCCGGATCATGCAGCGCGACGAGGCCGAGGGCGTCGGCTTCGGCCAGCGGGTGCGCGAGACCATCGACCTCGCCGATTTCTTCCTGCGCAACGACGCCGACACCGACGGCCACCTCCGCCGCGCGCTGCAGCGCTATCTGGAGGTGCTGTTCGGGGTGGCGGTGCACACGCCGACCCTGGACGAGACCGCCATGGGCACCGCGTGGTCGGCGGCGGCCGGCTCGGCCTGCCTGTCGCGCCAAGTGGGGGCGGCGATCTTCAGCGCCGCCGGCGAGCTGATCGGAGTCGGCGCCAACGACGTGCCCAAGGCGGGCGGCGGCCTCTACCAGGCCGGCGACGGCGACGCCGACCACCGCTGCTTCCAGTGGGGCGGCAAGGTCTGCCACAACGACGACCGCAAGGACCGGCTGTACGGCGCCGTGTTCGAGGCGCTGGACGGCCTGCTGGCCGAGGGCGCCGACCGCGCCCAGGTGACCGAGCGGCTGCGCGGCACCGACATCCGCAACCTGATCGAGTACAGCCGCGCGGTCCATGCCGAGATCGAAGCGATCCTGTCGGTCGCCCGCGGCGCCCGCCAGGGCCTGGTCGGCGCCACGCTGTACGTCACCACCTTCCCCTGCCACCACTGCGCCCGCCACATCGTGGCCAGCGGCATCGCCCGGGTCGTGTACGTCGAACCCTATGCCAAGAGCCTGGCGCTGGCGCTGCACCGCGACGCCATCTCGGTGCGCGAGGGCGACGGCGCCAGCCATGTGCTGTTCCTGCAGTACGAGGGCGTGGCGCCGCGCAACTTGCTGCGCCTGTTCCGCCGCGGCGAACGCAAGCAGGACGGCCGCTTGGTCGCCCGCGACCCGCGCCGGGCGCAGCCGCTGCCGCTCGACGACCGCGACGCCGTCGAGCCGCGCGAGGCCGCCGAGATTGCGCGGCTGGCGGGTGTCGAGCGGTCGGCGGCTGGCCATGCCGCGACCGCCGTCCCGTGATAGGATCCGGAAATGCCGGACCAGCCCCTCCCCGACCAACCCCTCTACGAGCGCGACTTCTTCGCCTGGACCCAGGAGCAGGCCGCTGCCTTGCGTCGGCTCGCGGCCGATCGGGCCAACCTGCCGCTCGATGCCGACAACTTGGCCGAGGAGATTGAGAGCATGGGGCGCAGCGATGCCCGCGCGGTCGAGAGCCATCTCGCCCGTATCCTGGAGCATCTCGCCAAGCTCGAATGGTCGACCGCGGCGGAGCCCAGGCAGGGCTGGCGCGCCAGCGTCGTCGAACAGCGGCTCGACTGCCTGCGCGTTCTCGACGACAGCCCCAGCCTGAAGGCCCGTTTCCAAGCCGACGATCTGGCGCGCCCGTGGCGGGCGGGACGCCGGATGGCAGAGGCGTCCTTGCAAGCGCATAGCGAGCGGCCCGTGCTGCCCGAAGCCTGCCCATACCGGTTCGAGCAGGCCCTCGACGAGAATTGGTGGCCGG
Organism: uncultured Comamonadaceae bacterium; assembly: GCA_964511405.1. Lineage (GTDB taxonomy): Bacteria > Pseudomonadota > Alphaproteobacteria > Elsterales > Elsteraceae > CAZEFK01. The sequence goes on from CAZEFK010000239.1 coordinate 5,792, forward strand.
TCAACCGGCATGGCCTGGGCGGCCCCTAGCGGGCGATACGCAGCACCGATGTTCGTCCTGACGCCGCTGACGCGGCGGCCGATCGCGCTGGTCTGGGCCGGCCAGGTGCTGGCCGCGACCGGCTCCGAGTTCTATGCCGTTGCGCTGGTATGGATCGCCGCCGGCCTGGTCGGCGGCGACGCCGGCTATGTCTCGGCGGTGCAGGCGGCGGCGCTGCTGGCGGGCAGCCTGTTCGGCGGCCTGGTCACCGACCGCGCCGCGCCGCGCGCGACCATGATCGCCGCCGACCTGGCGCGCGTCCTGCTGTTGCTGGCGCTGGCGTCGCTCGGCCCGCGCCTCGGCCTGCCGGTGCTGATCGGGGCCGCGGCGTGCGTGGCGCTGGCGACCGCCGCCTTCGACCCGGCGCTGCAGGCGACCGTGCCGGTCCTGGCTCCCGACCCGGTGTTGCGCCACGCCACCAACGGGCTGTTCGACATGGTCCGGCGCGCCGCGCGGATCCTGGGACCGAGCCTGATCGCCTTGGTCAACCGCGTGCTGCCGACGGACCGGTTCTTCCTGGTCACGGCGGCGACCTTCCTGCTGTCGGCCGTAGCGGTCCGGCTCGGCTTGCCGCGCCTGGCCGCGGCGCCGGCCGCATCGTCGCCGACATCCACCCTCGACACCCTGCTCGGCGGCGCGCGGGCGCTGCGCGGACAGCCGGCCATGATCTACGGCCTGGTCACCAACCTGATCGGCAATGCCGGCTGGGCGATCGGGCCGCTCCTGGGCATGGTGCTCTATCTGCGGTCGACGCGGTCCGATCCGCTGACCGACTACGGCCTGATGATGACCGCCTACGGGGTCGGCAACCTGGCGGCCAACCTGGTCCTGGCCAGCCTCGGGCCGGGTCGGCCGGCGCTGCGACTGGTCGCCTGCAACCTGATCTTCGGCGCCGGCATCCTGATGCTGCCGCTCGCGCCGAGCCGGACGGCGCTGATGGCGATCGCGGCCTTTACCGCCATCAACGGGCCGTTCGAGTACCTGGCCCAGGTGCATCTGATGCAGTCGGTGTTCCCACCGCACCGCCTGGCTGCCGCCTATCGGCTGCGCATGTGCGCGAGCTTCACGGGTCTGCTGCTCGCCTACCTGGCGGCGCCGACCCTGTTCGCCTGGTTCGGCCTGAGACCGGTGATCATGGCCGCCGGAGCGTTGGCGTTGGTGAACGGGGCGATCGGAGTTGCGCTATTTGGCGGTCGGCGCTTGGAGCCTAGGCCGCCGGCCGAGCCGGCGACGGCACCGGACGCCCGGCAGCCTCCATCGCCGCGATCCAGCAGCGCATAGCGTCGACGCCGTTGTCGATGGCTTCCGGTACGGTGGCCCCATCGGACATGCATCCCGGCAGGTCCGGAAATTCGATGAGATAGCCCCCGCCCTCGTCCTCGGATAGAGGCCGCAACACGAAGCGACAGGGAATATGGTCGGTCATGGTTTGTCCGGCTTGGCCCCCTATCCCACCCGATCCAGCCCCCTGAGCACTAGGGTCACAACCAGCCGTGCCGCCATATCGAAGTCATCGTCGTCCAGCGCCGGCTTGCCCAGCACGGCGGCGATCTGCACTGCGAAATCGGCGTAGGTCTGGGTCGAGGCCCAGATCACGAACAGCAGGTGCCGGGGATCGACGCGGGCGATCCGGCCCTCGGCCATCCAGCGTTCCAGCACCCGCGCCTTGTCGTCGACCACCTGCTTGAGGTCGGTCGCCAGATAGTCCTTGAGCTCCGGCGCGCCGCGCAGCATCTCGCCGGCGAACAGCTTCGACGCCGCCGGCCGGCGGCGCGACCAGTCGATCTTGGCCCGGATATAGGCGGTCAGCGCCGCCGCCGGGTCGACATCGTCGGCGATGGCGTCGGCCGCCCCCAGCCACACCGCCAGGATGTCGCGCAGGACGGCGCGGTACAGCGCCTCCTTGGTGCCGAAATAGTAGTGCAGGTTGGCCTTGGGCAGGCCCGCCCGCCGCGCGATCGCGGCGGTCGTGGCGCCCTCGAACCCGACCTCGGCAAACACCGCTTCGGCCGCCGCCAGCAGCCGCTCCTCGTTGGCCGCCCGGATCCGACCGCGCTTCGGCGGCTCGGCAACATTGGGATCGTCTTCCGCCAGGGCCACGAGTTTCTTGACCAATCAGACAGGTTTTCGACGCGTTTTGCCGCCGAGCCTATCGCCGGGCCCCTCGGCGGGGCAAGCGCGGACGGTGCGGCGATCGATCGGACGCAAGATTCAGAATGCCCGCTGGAGGCTTAAGACATTTCTTGACCAATCAGTCAGGATTTCGGTAGCGTTTATTGCCGAGCCTGTCGTTGGGCCCACCGGCGAAACAAAGGGGGAGAGCCATGGCGCCACCGGTCCAGCCCGACATCGCCGCAGGCCGGCTCCCGGCCGAACGGCTGGCCTGCAACTTCGCCGACGCCCATCCGCCGCTCGACCCGGTCCAGGTCGAGGCCGAGGCCAGCCGCTGCTACTATTGCTACGATGCGCCCTGCATCGAGGCTTGCCCGACCGGCATCGACATCCCGGGCTTCATCGCCAAGATCGCCGCCGGCAATCCCAAGGGGGCGGCGCGCGATATCCTGTCGGCCAACATCATGGGCGGTATGTGCGCCCGCGTCTGCCCGACCGAGGTGCTGTGCGAGGAGGCCTGCGTGCGCAACGCCGCCGGCCACGGCCCGGTCCAGATCGGCCAGCTTCAGCGCCACGCCACCGACTGGCTGTTCGAGCGCGGCATCCAGCTCTTCGAGCGCGGGGCCGCCACCGGCAAGCGGGTGGCCGTGGTCGGCGGCGGGCCGGCCGGCCTCGCCTGCGCCCACCGGCTGGCGACGCTCGGCCACGAGGCGGTGGTGTTCGAGGCGCGCGCCAAGCTCGCCGGCCTCAACGAGTACGGCATCGCCGCCTACAAGACGCCGGGCGGCTTCGCCCAGGCCGAGGCCGACTACATCCTGGGCGTCGGCGGCATCACGGTGCGCACCGGCACCGCGCTCGGCCGCGACATCACCCTCGACCAGCTGCGCCGGGAGTTCGACGCCGTGTTCCTGGGCGTGGGCCTGGGCGGCGTCAACCAGCTCGGCGTGCCCGGCGAGAACCTGGGCGGCGTGATCGACGCCGTCGCCTATATCGAGCGGCTGCGCCAGGCCGACGACCTGGCCGAGCTGCCGGTCGGCCGCCGCATCGTGGTGATCGGCGGCGGCAATACCGCCATCGACATCGCCGTGCAGACCAAGCGCCTGGGCGCCGAGGACGTGACCCTGACCTACCGGCGCGGCCCCGAGGCCATGAGCGCGACCGCCGAGGAGCAAGCCTTCGCCCAGCTCAACGGCGTGCGCATCAAGCATTGGGTGCGGCCGGCGCGCCTGATCGGCAAGGACGGCCAGGTCACCGGCATCGACCTCGAATATACTCGCCTCGATGGCGACGGCCGCCTGGTCGGCACCGGCGAGACCCTGGCGCTCGCCGCCGACATGGTGTTCAAGGCGATCGGCCAGACCCTGGCCGAAGCGGCGCTGCCGGAAACCCGCGGCGGGAAAATCGTCGTCGACGCCGACGGCCGCACTTCACTGGCCGGCGTCTGGGCCGGCGGCGACTGCACCAAGGGCATCGACCTGACCGTCCAGGCCGTGCAGGACGGCAAGACCGCCGCCGACGCGATAGACCGGGCGCTCCGCGCCGATGGGATCGACCGCACGCTTCGCGCCAACGGGAGGGCATGATGGCCGACCTTCGCACCACCTTCGCCGGGATCCGCTCGCCCAACCCGTTCTGGCTGGCCTCGGCGCCGCCCACCGACAAGGAATACAACGTCGTCCGCGCGTTCAAGGCCGGCTGGGGCGGCGTGGTGTGGAAGACGCTGGGCGAGGACCCGCCGGTGGTCAACGTCACCTCGCGCTACGGCGCCGTCGCGGTCAACGGCCAGCGCATGGTCGGCTTCAACAACATCGAGCTGATCACCGACCGGCCGCTCGAGGTCAACCTGCGCGAGATCAAGCAGGTCAAGCGCGACTGGCCCGACCGCGCGGTGGTGGTGTCGCTGATGGTGCCGTGCGAGGAGCCGGCCTGGCAGGCCATCCTGGCTCGGGTCGAGGAGACCGGCGCCGACGGCGTCGAGCTCAATTTCGGCTGCCCGCACGGCATGAGCGAGCGCGGCATGGGCGCGGCGGTCGGCCAAGTGCCCGAGTACATCGAGATGGTGACGCGCTGGTGCAAGG
>CAZEFK010000240.1:0-9909 GCA_964511405.1 uncultured Comamonadaceae bacterium
AGCGCGGCGGCGCCCCCGCCGCCGGCGCCGCGCGTGATCCCCGTGGCCGACCAGGTCGCGCCGGTGCTCGGACGGCTGGGGGCCGACAATGGCGGCCGGGTCACCATCACGCTGACACCTGCCAATCTGGGCCGCGTCGAAGTCCAGCTCGACGTGTCCAAGGACGGCCACGTTCGCGCCGTGCTGACCGCCGACAATCCCCAAACGCTACAGCTGCTGCAACGCGACGCGGCGACCCTGACCGCCAGCCTGCAGGACGCCGGCCTCAGCGCCGACAGCAGCAATCTTGCCTTCAATCTGCGTGGCGAGACCGCGGACGAGCGCGAAGCGCGCCGGCGCGCAAGCTCCGCCGCGACCGCCGCCGGCGAGCCGGACGCGGGTATCGACAGCACCGAACTCATCATCGCCCAGCGCTACCGCGTCGGGCTGGTGGACGTGAATGCCTAGGGACGAAGCCATGATCCGCCAACGCATAGCCCGCCACTGGGAGTTGCCCGCATGACGGTCTCTTCGGTCAACTCGTCGTTGCAGACGAGTTCCACCACCAGCTCGACGGCGACCTCGTCGTCGACCCCGGGCTCGGCCATCACCAGCCAGGCCGGGCTGAATGCGACATTCAACCAGTTCCTGACCATGCTGACGACTCAGCTGAAGAACCAGGATCCGCTGAATCCGCAGGACTCCTCGCAGTTCACCAGCCAGCTGGTCCAGTACAGCCAGGTCGAGCAGCAGCTCAACACCAATACCAAGCTCGACACGCTGATCAACTACGACAAGACCAACCAGGCGCTGCAGGCGACCAATTACATCGGCGATACGATCCAGGCGACCGGCAACACCGTCACGCTGAACAGCGGCAGCAGCTCCGAGATCGGCGTCAAGTCGACCACCGCCGGCGGCACGCTTACGGTCAGCGTCAGCGACAGCAGCGGCAAGCAGGTCAAGACGCTGACCATCGCCAACGCGAAGGCCGGCCTCAACACCGTGAGCTGGGACGGCACCGACCAGGCCGGCAACACCGCCGCCGCCGGCGTCTACACGGTCTCGGTCAGTGGCGTCGACAGCAGCGGCAAGGCCATCGACAGCAGCACGCTCAGCGCCGTCACCATCGGCAAGGTGACCGACGTCAGTATCGACCCGACCAAGGGCGTGCAGCTGATGATCGGATCGGCCGCCATCCCCCTCGCCAATCTGCTCAGCATTCAGAGCAAGGCCGCCTAGGCCCGGCCGCAACAGGAGCATTGCCATGAGCTTATTCGGGTCCTTGCTGTCCGGCGTCCAGGGGCTCAGCGCCCAGAGCCAGGACATCGGCATCATTTCCGACAACATCGCCAACTCGCAGACGGTCGGCTACAAGGAGAACGAGGCGTTCTTCAATACGCTGACGACACCGTCGACGAGCACGCAGAACTATGCGACCGGCGGCGTGCAGTCGAATACCGTCGCCTTGATCGACAAGCAGGGCGTGCTGACCGCCACCAGCAGCCCGACTGACATGGCGATCACCGGCCGTGGCTTCCTGGCGGTGGCACCTCAGGTGAACACGACCACCGGCGCGGTCGCGACCACGACCAACGTGGGGTTCACGCGCGCCGGATCCTTCACCATCGATGCCAACGGCTTTCTCAAGAGCCCGACCGGCCAGTACCTGCTCGGCGTGCCGATCCCCGCCGGCACCGCCACTCCGTCGACGGTGTCGATCCAGCCGCTGGGCGGCCTCAGCGCGGTCAATGTCGGCGCCGTCCAGGGCAACGCCCAGGCGACCTCGACGCTATCGATCGGCGCCAACCTTCCAGCTTCGGCTCCGCTGACGGCGACCGATGTCAGCGCCGGCACCGCGGGCTCGGGCTCCACGACCTCCTCGGCGCTGAACTTCACCAGGAACAACCTTCTGTTCACGGCCGGTACCAGCGGCAACGCCTCGGCGACCGACGCCTCGGTCACCGACAGCCTGTCCAGCCCGCCCCAGGCCTTCAACTCGCAGATCCAGGTGTTCGACGCACTCGGGGTCGCCCACGACCTGACCCTGACCTATGTCCACACCGCCTCCGACCAGTACCAGGTGTTCCTGACCAAGGCGACCGTGCACGGCTCGACCTCGACGATCGGCAGCACCGCCGTGCCCCTCGACTCGGTCAACAACACCAGCACCAACTTCTACAAGCCGCCGCAGGCGATCTGCGCGCTGTTCTTCGACCCGTCCTCGGGCGGCTTGCAGCACATCATCGATGCCAAGGGCAATGTCGACTCGGCGGCGGCGCCGACCATCACCTTCAACCCGACGTCGACCTCGGGCGCCACCACAGTGTCGATCGCCTTCAATCCCGGCGCGATCGGCACGACGCAGGGCATCACGCAATACAGCAGCACCTTCGCCGTCGGGTTCCAGAACCAGAATGGCGTGCCGTTCGGCTATCGCACCGGCGTCTCGATCGACACCCAGGGCATCGTCCGCGCCGTGTTCACCAACGGCCAGTCGCTTGCGGTCTCGCGCGTCCCGCTGGTCACCTTCGCCAATGCCGATGCACTGATGGCCCAGACGCCCAATACGTACCAAGCCACCACGGCGTCGGGTTCGGCGACCGTCAACTTCGCGAACACGGGCGGCGCCGGAACCATCACCACCAACACGCTCGAAGGCTCGACGGTCGACCTGGCCCAGCAGTTCACGGCCCTGATCACGGCGCAAAGCGCCTATTCCGCCAACACCAAGACCATCCAGACCGCCCAGCAGCTGCTGAACCAGCTGATCCAGAACGTGTAACGCCCAAGGCCCGGCGCCTGCTCGCGCCGGGCCGCCCCCTACTCTCGGACAGGCAGGACGCTCGCCTATGTCGATCATCGGCACCTTCAACACCGGCGTGTCCGGGATCAACACCTATTCGGCGGCGATCGCAACCGACTCCGACAACATCTCCAACAGCCAGACGGTCGGCTACAAGCAGGCGCGCGATACCTTCGCATCCCTGGTCGGACCGCTGGTCAAGACCACGACCTCGCGCTACTCCGAAGGCGGCTCCCAGGCCATCCTGCAGCGCTTCGTCGCCCAGCAGGGCTCGCTGGAGGTCACCAACGGCTCGACCGACTTCGCCGTCCAGGGCGCGGGCTTCTTTGCGGTGGCGTCGAGCGTCAACGCCACCACGGCCACCGTGCCGGCCACGGCCCAGCGCCTGCTGACCCGCGCTGGCGACTTCCATGTCGACCAGAACGGCTTCGTCGTCGACGGCACCGGCCAGACATTGCTCGGCGCGGCCGTCGGCTCGGGCACCGGGACCACCTTCGGCACCACCTTCTCGAACCTGGTGCCAGTGCAGTTCCCAGCCGCCAACGCCACCACGCCGGTCGGCAATCCCAGCAGCAAGGTGACGCTGAACAGCATCCTGCCGGCGACCGCGACCGCCGGGACGACCGTCAACGCCCCGGCGACGATCTATGACGCCACTGGCGGCGTCTACAACTTGAACCTGGCCTTCACCAAGGCCAGCGCGGGTACCTGGACCCTGACGGTGCCGTCCGCGACCCAGACCAACGCCGCCGCGGGCGCGACCCCGGTGACCGCCACGGTCACCGCGCCAACCACGACCCTCACCTTCAATCCGGCGACCGGCGCCCTGGCCCAGCCGACCGGCGGCATCGCAACCTCGGTCGCGCTGTCGAACGGCCAAACGCTGGCGATCTCGGTCAATCTGGGCACCGCTGCGGGCGGCAACCTCACCCAGGGCGCGACCCAGTTCTCGGTCGGCAACATCCAGACCGACGGCTCGCTGCCGGGCGTGCGGACCGGCTTCACCATCAGCGCCGATGGCCGCGTCCAGGAGACGCTGAGCAACGGCCAGAAGATCGATCGTTACCGGATCCCGCTGGTCACGGTGGCCAATCCCAACGGCCTGGAAGCGATTGCCAAGACCGCCTTCGCGATCAGCGAGACCTCCGGTGCAGCGGTCACCAACACGGCCGGCAGCAACGGTACCGGCGTGATCAAGGGCGGCGCGCTCGAGGCGTCGACCGTCGACCTGGCACAACAGTTCACCGACATCATTCAGAACCAAGCCGCCTACAACGCCAATACCAAGGTCATCAGCACCGCCGACCAGATGTATCAGCGGGTGACCAACCTCGGCCGCTGAACCCGCGTGGCGCCGGGCCTTTAGGCGTTTTTTAATTAAACGCGCCAACACTAAGGGTATGACCGACGAGGATCGATCCGAGGGCCCGGCCGCACGAGGCCCGGGAGGGGACCTTGCCAGCCCCTTCGGCCAGCTGATGACGCTCGCCGATCTGCCGCCGCCGGGCACCAAGCGCTGGGTCATCCGGCGCAAGGCCGAGGTCGTCGCCGGTGTGCGCCTGGGCCTGATCAGCCTCGAGGAGGCGTGCCGGCGCTACAACCTGTCGCTGGACGAATTCCTGTCCTGGCAGCGCTCGATCGACCGCTACGGCGTGCGCGGCTTGCGCGCCACCCGCATCCAGGATTACCGCGCCGAGCGCCAGGACGGCCGCGGCGACCCCAGCGGCTCGGCCGCCGGCGGCTGACCGCCCCTCCTCGATCGGATCCGCCAAACCGTCGTTGCCGGTCCACCGGGGCCGCAACCCACCGGAAAATCTTGGCCTGGAGCCGGGTTTAAGAGATTTTAAACCAGCTTCCGCGTAACTCTGAAGACCGCTCGCCGACCTTCGCGCGGGGTCCTGAGCGCCTGGCGGCCTTGCAGGGGATGATACCGTGAACGCTTTGCTCCAGACGCTGCGCAACCTCGGCCCCGTGCGCCTGGCGGTGTTGGGCGGCGTCGCGGTCGCGCTCATCGCGTTCTTCATCTACCTGATGACCCGCATGGGCGGCCAGGACATGGGCCTGCTCTACGGCAATCTCGAGCAGCAGGACGCCGCGCACATCACCCAGCGCCTGCAGGCGCTCAATATTTCGTACAAGGTATCGACCGACGGCAGCCAGGTCTTCGTGCCGACGGAGCAGGTGCCGCAGGTGCGGCTGACCTTGGCCGCCGACGGGCTGCCCTCGGGCGGCTCGGTCGGGTATGAGATCTTCGACCGCAGCCAGGGCCTGGCGGCGTCGAGCTTCGTCCAGAACATCAACCAACTGCGCGCCCTGGAAGGTGAGCTGGCCCGCACCATCGGCGTGATCGACAGCGTCCAGAGCGCGCGCGTGCACCTGGTGCTGCCGCAGCGCGAGCTGTTCAGCCGCGACCGGCAGGAGCCGACCGCAGCGATCATGCTGAAGATGACCGGCCTGAAGCGCCTCGACAACAGCCAGGTCCAGGCGATCCAAAACCTGGTGGCGGCGGCCGTTCCGGGCCTCAAGCCCGACAAGGTCTCGATCGTCGACGAACGCGGCCGGCTCTACTCGCGCAGCCTCAATGGCGGCACCGATGGCGCGGCCCTGGCGACGGCCGAGGAAAAGCGCATCACCTACGAGAACAAGCTCCGGGACTCGGTGCAGACCCTGCTGGAGCAGACCCTGGGCCAGGGCAAGGTGCGGGCCGAGGTCGCCGTCGAGATGGACTACAGCCGCACCCAAGTCAGCCAGGAGACCTACGACCCCGATCAGCAGGTCGTGCGGTCGACCCAGTCGGTCAACGACTCGAGCGAGAACCGCGAGGGCGATCAGCCGTCGGTGACGATCGCCAACAACCTGCCGCCGGGTGCCGCCCAGCAGAGCAATGGCTCGCCCAATGTCAGCCGCACCTCGCACAGCGAGGAGACGGTCAACAACGAGATCAGCCGGACGGTCAAGAATTCGACCTTCGAGCCCGGCGGGATCAAGCGCCTGTCCGTGGCCGTTCTGGTCGATGGCCGGGTCACGAACGGCACCTGGGCGCCGCTGCCGGACGCCGAACTTTCCGACATCAAGCGGCTGGTCAGCTCTGCGGTCGGCTTCGATGTGGCCCGTCACGACCAGATCGAAGTGGTGTCGCGGCAGTTCGCGGCGCTGGGCGAGGAAGGCTCCACCAAGCCCATCCAGTGGTTCGGCCTCGACAAGCAGGAGCTGATCAAGCTGGCCGAGATCCTGGTCCTGGGCGCAGTCGGCGCGCTGGTCCTGCTGCTGGTCGTCCGGCCGCTGATCGGGCGGGTGTTCGAGACCATGCCGCAGGCGGCCACCGCCGGCGGCCCGGCCGGTCTTCTGGGCTATGCCGGCGGCCCGGCCGCCCTGCCCGGCCCCGAGGGCATGGGCCTGATGGAGCAGGCGTCGGCGGTCGAGATCGCCGATCCCATCGAAGAGATGATCGACCTCAACCGCATCGAAGGCCGCGTGAAGGCGTCGTCGCTGCGGCGCATCGGCGACATCGTCGAGAAGCATCCCGAGGAGGTTGTCGCCATCCTGCGCAACTGGCTCTACCAGGAAAGCTGATGGCCGCTGCCATGATGGTGCCGCCCCATGCCCACCCTGCCCCGTGCCGTAGGCACGCCGAGGTGGTGCGATGACCGGCCGCCGGCGTGCGCCGAAGGCTGCGGCCGACGAAGTCCAGGAGCAGCCGCGCGGCGGGGCGGATGCCCTTCCGGAACACGCGGCGGGCGAGCCCGGTGGCGATCCCTTTGCCGGGCTCGATCCCGACGCCGATCCCTTCGCGCTGTTCGATGAGCCGTCGCCGGTAATGGCGGCCGCCGATGCCGACGAGGATCACTATCCTGGCCTCGAGGTCAGCCACGACGACCCGTTTGCCGACATGGCGGACGCCGATCCGGCCGCATCGGAGGTGCCCGCGGACGCGCTGGCAGACGACGCAGCGCTGCCGAGCCTCGACGAGCTGGCGGCCGTGCAGTTGGACGAGATCGAGACCGACGCCGGTGCCCTGGCGGCACTGCCCAGCTTCGATGACGCGCCCGAGGAGGACCTCGCGGCCGCGGTGGGCGATCCCGATTTCGGCGACGGCCTCGACCTCAGCCCGGACGACGACGCGGCCCAGGAGTCGCCGATGTCCCTCGACGGCTTCGGGGGCGACGACATGGCCGGACTGCCCGCACTGGCCGGGTCGGCGACCATGCTCGACACGGTGGACGAGCTGCCCGCGCCACTCTATCCGCGCTTCCTGTTCGAGACCTCGTTCGACATCCTGCCCGCCCATCTGCGCGTCGAGCTGGAGCCGGTCGATCCAGAGCCCGAGACCCCGCCCGCGCCGCTGTTCGATGCCAGCGAGCTGGCCACGGCGCGCGCCGTGGCCCGTGCCGAGGGCGAGGCCGCCGGATACGCCGCCGCCGTCCGGTCGGCCGAGGCGCAGACCAGCCGGTTGATGGAAGCCGCCCTTGCCCAGCTGCCGGGCCTGTTGGTCGACCGGGATGCGGCGGCGGCCAGCCTGACCAAGGAGGCCGCGCGCCTGGCCCACGCCATGGTCGCCAAGATGCTGCCGGAGATCAGCCGGCGCTACGGCTTGGCCGAGATCGAGGCCGTGGTGGTCGGCAGCCTGGAGAAGGCCGTCGACAGCCCGCGCATCCTGTTCCGGCTCAGCCCTGCCAATGTCGAGCTGATGCGGCCCCGGATCGACGAGATGGCCGCCCTCGCCGGGTTCGCCGGCCGGCTGATGGTGAGCGCCGACCCCACCCTGGGCGACAGCGACGTCCGCGCGGACTGGGGCGACGGCGGCGCGGAGCGCCTGGCTGCCCGGGCCTGGAGCGAGATCTCGGCGATCGTCACGCGCGCCATCGAGGCGCTGGACAAGACCGTCGCCCCGGCGGGCACGGTCATGGGATGGGGCCGCGAGGACGCAGGCTCCGAGCAGGACGAGTTGGCACCCTAGTGGTTGGCGCAGCAGGACCGGAGAAGGACGCGAGCGATGTCGGATAGCAAAGGGTTCGACCTTTCGGATCTCGAGGAAGCCCTTCAGGAAAGCCGCGACGCCGAAGGCGGCGGCAAGCCGAAGGAGCTGGGGGCGGTCTACGACATCCCGGTGCAGGTGTCGGCGGTGCTGGGGCGGGCAACCATGCAGGTCAGCCAGCTTCTGAAGCTGGGCCGCGGCGCGGTGGTCGAGCTCGACCGCCGGGTTGGCGAGGCCATCGACATCTATGTCAACAACCGCTTGGTCGCGCGCGGCGAGGTGGTCATCGTCGATGAGCGCCTGGGCGTGACGATGACCGAGATCATCAAGTCCGACAAGCTCAACTGAGGGGGTGCAAGGGCATGCGTCTGCTGATCGTCGGGTCGCTGGACGGGCATATGTCGGCAGCGGGCAAGATTGCGCTCGCCCGCGGTGCCACCGTGGCCCATGCCGACGACCGGGACGGTGCCCTCGCGCACATGCGGTCCGGCCAGGGCGCCGACCTGGCGATGGTCGACGTCAAGCTCGACGTGGCGGCGCTGATCGTTGCCATGAAGGCTGAGCGCATCACCATCCCAGTGGTCGCCTGCGGCATCGCCAACGATGCCGCCGCCGCGGTGCGGGCCATCAAGGCCGGCGCCAAGGAATATCTGCCGCTGCCGCCCAACGCCGACCTGATCGCGGCCGTACTCGAGGCCGTCGCCGAGGATACCCATGCGTTGGTGCACAGCGACCCGGCCATGGCGCGGCTGATGAAGCTGGCCGACCAGATCGCCCCCAGCGAGGCGAGTGTGCTGATCACCGGCGAGAGCGGCACCGGCAAGGAGGTGCTGGCGCGCTACCTGCACCGCCGCAGCCGGCGGCGCGCGGCGCGGTTCGTGTCGGTCAACTGCGCGGCGATCCCCGAGACCTTGCTGGAATCCGAGCTGTTCGGCCACGAGAAGGGCGCCTTCACCGGCGCCGTCGCGCGCCGCCTCGGCAAGTTCGAGGAAGCCAACGGCGGGACCCTGCTGCTCGACGAAATCTCGGAGATGGACGTGCGGCTGCAGGCCAAGCTGCTGCGGGCGATCCAGGAGCGTGAAATCGACCGCCTGGGCAGCAGCGCACCGGTCAAGGTCGATATCCGGCTGCTCGCCACCTCCAACCGCGACCTCGCCGAAGAGGTCGCCAAAGGCCGGTTCCGCGAGGACCTGTTCTTCCGGCTCAACGTGGTCAACCTGGAGCTGCCGCCGCTGCGCACCAGGCCGGGCGACATCGCGCCCCTGGCGCAGCATTTCGCCCGTAAATATGCCGAGCTCAACAACGTCGAGGAGCGACCGCTGACCACGGCGGCCCAGCAGCGGCTGCGCGGCCACGACTGGCCGGGCAACATCCGCGAGCTCGAGAACACCCTGCACCGGGCTGTGCTGATGGCGTCCGGTCCGGCCATCGATGCCGACGCCATCGTGATCACGCCCAGCCGCGCCGGCAGCGGACGCCCCCAGGCCTCCGCCGCAGCCCCGGCCATGGCGGCGGCCCCTGGCGCCCTGGCCGGGTTGGTCGGTCGCACGGTTGCCGATGTCGAGCGCGACCTGATCATCGACACGCTCAGCCACTGCCTGGGCAATCGCACCCATGCCGCGACCATCCTTGGCATCTCGATCCGGACCTTGCGCAACAAGCTGAAGCTCTACGCCGACGCCGGCGTCGGCGTGCCGCCGGCGGGCGACAGCGCCGCGGCCGTGTTCTAGGGGGCACGCCGTGGCGGTCATCCCGTTCAGCTATCAGGGCCGCGCCAAGGGACTGGCGCGCCAGGCCGCCAACGCCCTGAAGCGGGGTGAGATCGCGCTCGCGGTCGGCATCGTCCTGATCCTGACGATGCTCCTGTTTCCGCTGCCGCGGATGCTTCTGGACCTGGGGCTGTCGCTGTCGCTGGCGGTCTCGGTCCTGATCCTGATGACCTCGCTGTTCATCGAGCGGCCGCTCGATCTCAACAGCTTCCCGACCATCCTGCTGATCTCGACGATGCTGCGGCTGTCGCTGAACGTGGCATCGGCGCGGCTGATCCTGAGCCGCGGGCATGAGGGCCACGATTCCGCGGGACAGGTCATCAAGGCCTTCGGCACCCTGCTGATGCAGGGCAACTTCATCATCGGCCTGATCATCTTCG
>CAZEFK010000241.1:0-9873 GCA_964511405.1 uncultured Comamonadaceae bacterium
GACCTTCGCTCAAGTCCCTAACGCGACAAAGGTGGCCTGAGAACAGCGCTTACGGTAATGTAGGCATCGAATTCCTTCGCGAAAATCGTGGCCAGAACGGAAGCCGGTTGCCGCTCGGATCGGACGAAGAGAAAGCCGGCATCGATCGCCAGGGCAAAGCGCCGGATGACCAGACCGCGTCCTTCGAACTCCACGGCCACATAGGGATCGGCGATGCTGACCCCGGCGCCTTCGGCGACGAGCAGGCATGCGACATGGGACAGCGGCGTTTCAATGACGATGTCGCAGCCGAGCCCGGCCAGCGCGACATCGATCCGCGACCGATGGAGGGTTCCCAGGCTCGGGCCGATGATCCGCTCGCCGGCAAGATCCTTGGGCTCGATGACAGCACGGGACGCGAGCCGATGACGCTCCGGCACGACGACCACGGCTTGGATCTCGGTTCGGCTGACGACCAGGCCTGAGGGCGCGGTCGGGCCGTCGGCATAGCCGAGATCGGCGTGGCCGGAAGCCACCGCGTCGATCACCCGATAGGATGGCGCGCCCATGATCGAAACATGGACGTTGGGCCGCCTCTCGAGGAACCGCGCCAGAAAGCGCGTGAGCGCGCCCGAGACGAGCGCCGGCATCGCGGCGACGCGCAGCCATCCCACCTCCTGCGACTTCAGCGCAGCGGCATAGGCGCCGATCTGATCGAGACCCACGAACGAGCGCTCAACCTCGCTCAGCAGCGAATAGGCCTCGCGCGTCGGGATGAGGTGATTGCCGCGCCGGGCGAACAGACGGAGCTTGAGGGCCGTCTCGAGATCGCGCAGCAGCCGGCTCACTGCGGGCTGGCTGACATGGAGCATCTCCGCCGCGCGAGTCACTCCGCCGGACTGCATCACCGCGCGAAAGGCCTCGACTTGCCTGGAACTTGGTCCCATCGCTCCAGCATAATATCAGCGCATCGTAGCATCAACAAATGAGATTTGACGTTATCCTCAGGCCACGACAGCTTTACTTGGACGACGGCAAACTCGACGAACGCTGAGCCAAGAGGAGGGACGTGCAATGGGACTGTTGCGGGTCGTGGCGACAAGTACAGTGTGCATCGCATTCGTGGCGACCGGCGCCGTCGCCCAGTCTCCGAGATGGGAGACTGTGCGGATCGCCACCGAAGGCGCCTATGCCCCGTGGAATTTCAGTGACGCCAGCGGCAAGCTCGACGGGTTCGAGATCGAGCTTGCCAATGACCTCTGTCGCCGGATGACGGCGAAGTGCGAGATCTTCGCGCAAGATTGGGACGGCATCATCCCGGGCCTTAATGCCGGGCGCTACGACGCGATCATGGCATCGCTGAGCATTACCGATAAACGCAAGGAAGTGATCGGCTTCACCACGCCCTACACCTTTGCCGTCGAAGCGTTCGGCGTCGCCGGCGACGGGCCGCTGGCGAAGCTGCCCGGCGCCGGCGAGCAGGTCGATCTCACGGCGAATGAAGCGAAAGGCAAGGAACTCATCGCCGCGATGACGCCGCTCCTCAAAAGAAAGGTGCTTGGCGTGCAGGCGTCGACCACGCTAGCCGATTTCGCCGACAAGTATCTCAAGAACGTCGTCGAAGTCCGAGAATACAAGACGGCAGAGCAACAACATCTCGATCTGGCTTCCGGGCGCATCGACATCGTGATGGAGGGGGTTCCCTCGCTGACTGCGGCGCTGGAGAAACCCGATATGAGCGGCTTGGTGCTGGCCGGTCCGCGGTTCTCGGGCGGGGTCTTCGGCCCCGGCGTCGCGGCCGGCTTGCGCAAGACGGATGCCGAGCTCAAGGCGAAGTTCGATGCCGCGATCGGCGCTGCTCGGGCGGACGGCACGCTGTCCAAATTGAGCGTGAAGTGGTTCAAGGTCGATATCTCGCCGAAGCAATAATCATGAACCCGCTTGGGTATTTCGGGCTGCTCGGCTTCGGACCGGGTGGCTGGGGCGCGGTGCTGCTGCTCGGGGCGGCGATGACGGTCGCCGTCGCGGTCAGCGGCTTCCTCCTTGGCGCGGCGACAGGGACGCTCGGCGCTTGGGCCAAGATCGCGGGCGGCCCCGCCGTCCGCGCCGCAGCTGATTTCTACACCACGGTGCTGCGGGGCGTGCCCGATCTTCTTGTCATCTACCTCTTCTACCTCGGCGGCAGCGCCGCGTTGTCGGCGGTCGGCCACTGGTTCGGCGCCGCCGGGTTCATGGGCATGCCGGGCTTCATCGCCGGCCTGATGGCGTTGGGAATTGTCTGTGGCGCGCACCACACCGAGGTCTTCCGCGGCGCCTTTCGCGCCGTCAATCCTGGCGAGATCGAGGCGGCGCGCGCTGTCGGCATGGGCACCATGCTGCGGTTCCGCCGCATCGTCGCGCCGCTGGTGGTGCGTACGGCGCTGCCCGGGCTCGGCAATGTCTGGCAGCTGGTGCTGAAAGAATCGGCGCTGGTCTCTGTGACCGGCCTCGTCGAACTGATGCGGCAGTCCCAGATCGGCGCCGGATCGACGCGCCAGCCGTTCGATTTCTACTGTGCCGCCGCGCTGCTCTATCTCACCATAACTACGGTGTCGAGCTGGGCTTTCCGCTGGGCCGAGCGGTACACCGTCAAAGGCATGGTCCGCGCATGATCGACCTGTCGTTCATGGCCGACGCGTTCGTCAGGCTCCTTGCCGGCGTGCCGCTGACCTTGCAGCTGGCGTTTCTGTCGATCGGGTTCGGCGCCGTGTTCGCCTTGGTGCTCGCGGCCATGCGCCTGTCCGGGATCGCCGTCCTCGATGCGCTGGCGCGTCTGTACATCTTCGCGTTCCGCGGCTCACCGTTGTTGGCGCAGATCTTCCTGATCTACTATGGGCTCGGTCAGTTCCGCACGGTACGCGCAAGTTTCGCGTGGCCTTTTCTTCGCGAACCCTATTGGTGCGCGGTCTTGGCCCTTACCCTCAACACGGCCGCCTATGCGAGCGAGATCATCCGCGGTGGCCTCGTGGCGGTACCCCCGGGAGCGATCGAAGCGGCGCGTGCCTGCGGCATGTCGCGCGCCCTCGCCTTTCGCCGGATCGTGGCGCCGCTGGCGCTGCGCCAGGCGCTGCCGATCTACGGCAACGAGCTCGTGTTGATGGTCAAGGCGACCGCGCTCGCCTCGATCATAACCTTGATGGAGGTCACCGGCATTGCCGCCAAGCTGGTGTCCGAGACCTACCGCATCGTCGAGGTCTTCGTGGTCGCCGGCGCGATCTACCTGACCATCAATTTCGCGCTCACCCGCCTCATTGCCGCCGGCGAACGCTGGCTGACCCCGGATCTGCGGCCCGCGCCCCCGGCGGCGCCTGGCATCCTTGTGGAGACATCACGATGAATGGTGGCAGCGGCGCCGTCGCGGTAAGCCTCCGCGATTTGCACAAGCGCTTTGGCGGCCTCGAAGTCCTGAAGGGCGTGTCGTTCACGGCCCGCGAGGGCGAGGTCGTCTCGATCCTGGGCGGCTCCGGCTCGGGCAAGTCGACCTTATTGCGCTGCATCAACCTGCTCGAGATGCCGCACGCGGGCGAGATCGAGGTCGCGGGCGAGCGGGTGCAGCTGGCGCCCAGCCGCCGCGGCGCGGCACGGCCCGCGGATCCACAGCAGGTCGTCCGCCTGCGCTCCCGCATCGGCATGGTCTTCCAGAGCTTCAATCTCTGGTCGCATAAGACGATCCTGGAGAACGTCATCGAGGCGCCGGTCCACGTCCACAAGCGGCCGCGCGCCGAATGCGTCGAGGAAGCGGAGGCCCTGCTCGCCAAGGTCGGCATCGGCGAGAAGCGCCACCATTACCCTGCCCACCTGTCGGGCGGCCAACAGCAGCGCGCCGCCATCGCCCGGGCGCTGGCCATGCGCCCGGCGCTGATGCTGTTCGACGAACCGACCTCGGCCCTCGACCCCGAACTCGTCGGCGAGGTGCTGCAGGTCATGCGCGGACTGGCCGACGAGGGCCGCGCCATGCTCGTCGTGACCCACGAGATGGGCTTCGCGCGCGAGGTTTCGAACCGCATCGTGTTCCTGCATCAGGGCGTAGTCGAAGCCGAGGGCACGCCGGTCGAGTTCTTCGCGAATCCAAGCAATCCGCGGTTGCGCACGTTCCTTGGGCGGCTGCACAAGGAGCAGGACGAGACGCGGCATTTCATCCGCGACGCCGCGGCGCAGCAATTCCAACAGACGGTCGCCAGGGTCATCGACGATGCCATCGCGGCCGCGGCCGAAATGTCGAACCACGTCAAGGTCATGAAAGCCCAGATCAGCGAGGTCGACGCGAATACCCGGTCGATGATGGGCGCCACCGAGCGCAGCCTGGCGGATATCCGGTCGGTCTCCCAGGCATCGGCGGCACTCTCGGCTGCCAGCCTGGAGATTGCGACGCGCACGGCCCAGGCGGCGGGCTATGCGGCGGCGACGAACCGGGCGGCCGAAGCCGTGCGCAACGCCATCGATGTGCTGGTGGCGCAAGCGGTGGCGATCGGCGACATCACGGTCATGATCAGGAAGATCGCTGCGCAGACGGACCTCCTTGCGCTGAATGCGACGATCGAGGCGGCCCGCGTCGGCGATGTCGGCAAGGGCTTTGCCGTGGTGGCCTCGGAAGTCAAGGCGCTGGCGACGCAGACGGCCCAGGCGATCGAAGGGATAACCGGGAAAATCGAGACCGTGCAGCGTTCGACCGCGGAAGCCGCAGCGACGGTTCGGTCGATCTCGGATCTCGCCGGGCGGTCCGAGGAAAGCGCCAGCGCCATCGCAGCGGCCGTCGAGCAGCAGGGCGCGACGACCAGCCGGATCGCGGCCAAGGCCGATGCGACGGTGGTGACGACGGAGTCGGTTGCCGGCACCTTGCAGACGGTGGCGGGGCTGGTTGCCGCCGCCGCGGCCGCGACGAACGAGGGCCTGGTGCACACGCCGTCGCTGGGACGGCACTTCGAGCACTTGATCCAGCAGGCCGATCACTTCATCCGCAAGCTGACCGACGAGCACCTCGGCGCTGCCCTCGATCGCCGTGCCGAGCCGGTCCAATGAGCGGCCGTCCGACGGATGGGCACCCCGATATCGTTGTCGTGGGAGCCGGCACGGTCGGGGCGGCGATCGCCTACGGTCTTGCGCTGCGCGGCGCCAGGGTCTTGTTGCTCGATGGCGGCGACGGAGACCTGCGAGCCGCCCGCGCCAATTTCGGTCTGGTCTGGCTGCAGGGCAAAGGCTTCGGCATGCCGGCCTACCAGACGCTGACGCGACAGAGCATCGGGTGCTGGCGCAACTTCGCGGACGGGCTGGAGGCGTGGAGCGACCTTGCCCTCTGCTACGAGCAGAATGGCGGGCTGGATTTCTGCCTTGGCGTCGGATCGCTCGAGCATCGCAGCAGCGAGTTGCAGCAGCTGCACGATCAATGGCGCGGCGGCGATCCGGATTGGGAGATGATCGACCGTTCGCGGTTGGAGCGGCTGCTGCCGACGGTGAGGCTGGGGCCCGACGTGACCGGGGCGAGCCTCGGCCACCGCGACGGCCATGCCAACCCGCTGCGGCTGCTGGCAGCGCTGCACACCGCAGTGACCCGGCTTGGCGGTACGGTCCGTAGCCATGCGACGGTGCGCGCGATCGCCGGATCAGCGCCCGATTTCCGTTTGGCCATCGGCCGCGACGTCATCGCGGCGCCCCGCATCGTCATTGCGGCCGGGCTCGGCAGCTCGGCTCTGGCCCGCCAGGTCGGCCTCGACATAGCGCTGCGGCCCGAGCGCGGGCAGATCCTGGTTGCCGAACGGCTCGATCGGTTCCTGCCGTTGCCGGCGCTCGGCCTGCGGCAGACCGCGGACGGGACGGTGATGATCGGCTCGACCAACGAAGACGTCGGATACGACCTCTCGACCACCGGCGAAGCCGCCGGCCGTCTCAGCCGAAGCGCCACGCGCATCATCCCGGCCCTGGCCGGCGCTCGCCTCGTCCGGCAATGGGCCGGGCTGCGGGTACTGACGCCGGACGGCTATCCCATTTACGCCCAGTCGCAGAGCCATTCCGGCGCCTTTGTCGCGGTCTGCCATTCCGGTGTCACGCTCGCCGCCTTTCACGCTGGCGAGCTTGCCGCCGCCATCGCGTCGGGC
This sequence comes from uncultured Comamonadaceae bacterium, assembly GCA_964511405.1. Lineage (GTDB taxonomy): Bacteria > Pseudomonadota > Alphaproteobacteria > Elsterales > Elsteraceae > CAZEFK01. Next base: position 6,111 of record CAZEFK010000241.1, read on the forward strand.
AGCCTGCCCGACGCGCTCGTCCCCTTTCACCAGAGTCGATTCGATGTTCCGCAAGCTGCATGATGCCGGCGCCGGCGCCGCAACGATCACCATCGATGGCGAGGCCGTCGTCGCCGAGGCCGGTGAAAGCCTGGCCGCCGTGCTGCTGCGGCAGCCCGCGGCCTGGGCCAGAACCACGCCGGTTTCCGGCAGCCGCCGGGCGCCCTACTGCCTCATGGGCGTCTGCTTCGACTGCCTGGCCGAGGTCGACGGCATCGCCTCCGTCCAGACCTGCATGACGCCGGTGAAGGCCGGCATGCGTGTGGTCCGCCAGCTGGGTCGTCGGGTGCTGGAGGCATGATGGCGGTCGACCTGCTCGTCGTCGGTGCCGGCCCCGCCGGCATGGGCGCCGCCGTCGCCGCTCGCCGCCACGGGATTGCCGTTCTTGTCGTCGACGACCAACCCGCTCCGGGCGGACAGATCTGGCGCGCGGTCGAGACCATTGCCGCCACCCCGCGCGGCGCCCGCCTCGGCGCGGCCTATCGGGCGGGCGCCGAGCGGGCGGCGACGTTCCGTGCCTGCGGGGCCGACTACGAACCCGGCAGCCAGCTTTGGCAAATCGAACCCGGCTTTCGCGCTTTCCTGACGCGCGCCGGCAAGGCGCGGGTCGTCTCGGCGGAGGCCATCATCCTCGCGACCGGCGCCCAGGAGCGCCCGGCACCGTTCCCGGGCTGGACGCTGCCTGGCGTCCTGACCGTTGGTGCGGCGCAGATATTGCTGAAGACGGCCGACGCGGTCCCGAAAAAGCCGGTCTGGATTGCCGGTTCGGGGCCTTTGCCGCTCCTTTACATGACTCAGCTCTTGGCCGCCGGCGGCCAGATTGCCGGCTTCTGCGACACGACTCCCGCCGGTCGCCTGTCGGCGGCCTTGCCTCATGTGCCGAGGACGCTCTCGGGACTCATCGACCTGGGCAAGGGCTTGGCCTGGAGGTTGGCGCTCAAACGCGCCGGCGTCCGCGTGGTCCGCCATGTCACCGAGCTGGTCGCCGAAGGGGAGGGCAAGCTGCAGGCCTTCCATTATCGCACTGAAGACGGCCGCGGCGAGACCGTGCCGGCCGAGGTGCTGCTGGTGCATGAGGGCGTGGTCCCGAGCATCCATGCGCCGCTGGCATCGGGATGTGCGGTCGAGTGGCATGCGGGCCAGCAATGCTGGGTCCCGACGCTCGATGCGTGGGGCGAAAGCTCTCAGGCGGGTATCTTCGTGGCCGGGGATGGCGCCGGGATTGGCGGCGCCCGGGCGGCGGAGCTGCGCGGACAGCTGGCTGGACTCAGGGCGGCGGTGCGGCTGGGGGGCGTGAGCGAGGCGGCGGCTGAGACCGAGGCACGCCCCCTGCGTCATCGCCTGCGCAAGGCCTTGGCGCTGCGCCCGTTCCTGGATGCCTTGTTTGCGCCGCGGTCCCAGATCTTCGCCCCCGCCGACGCGACGGTGGTCTGCCGCTGCGAGGAGGTCACGGCTGCCGACATTCGGGCATGGGCGGTGCTGGGACGGCCCGGCGCCAATCAGCTCAAGGCGTTCACCCGAGCCGGCATGGGTCCCTGCCAGGGCCGGCAGTGCGGCTACTCGGTCATGCAGATTCTCGCCGAAGCCCAGCAGCGCCCCGTCGGCGATATCGGCTTCTATCGCATCAGGCCGCCGCTGAAGCCGGTTACGCTTGGCGAACTCGCGAGCCTCGATGAAACGGAGGCGGCGTCGTGACCAGCACCGGCTTCGACGTCGCCGTGATCGGCGGCGGGCTGCACGGCCTGTCAGCCGCGCTGCACGTGGCGCGGGCCGGTCGGCGCACGCTGGTGCTGGAGCGCACCTGGGTGGGGCGCCACGCATCGAGCGCGACCGCGGCCGGCGTGCGCACGCTGGAACGCGATATTGCCGAGGTGCCGATCTCGCTCGAGGCGATGGACATGTGGCATCGGATCGCCACGATCGTCGGCGACGACTGCGGCTTTCACGCCGATGGCCAGTTCCTGGTCGCCGAGTTCGAGAGCCATTGGCCGGACCTGCTGCAGCGCGAGGCGCGGATGCGCGCGCTCGGCTACACACATGAAGAACTCATCGACGGCCCGGATCTGCGGCGCCTCGTTCCGGCCTTGAGCCCCCATTGCGTGGGCGCGCTGGTCGCCCGCCGCGACGGCGCGGCCGATCCGCACCGCACGATTGCCGCCTTCCGGCGAGCCGGCGAAGCAGCGGGGGTGACGATCATCGAAGGCTGTGGCGTCGACGCCGTCGAACGGCAGGGCCCGGATTGGCTCCTCCGCGCGGGTTCGCGCCGCTTCACGGCACCCGCGGTCGTCAATGCCGGCGGCGCCTGGGCGGGACGGCTCGCCGCCCTGTTCGGCGACGAGATCGAACTCGACGTCACGGCGCCGATGATGATCGTCACGGAACGGGTTGCGCCGCTCCTGGCGTCGGTCGTCATGGTCGTCGGCCGCGCCCTGTCGTTCAAGCAGACGGCCCAAGGCACGCTGGTCATTGGCGGGGGCCTGCAAGGCGCCGCCGATCTCGCCGGCCGGCGCAGCCACGTGCGGTTCGCGACGCTGGCCAAGGGCGCGCGGGCGGCGGTGGACCTGTTTCCAAGGGTGGGCAGCGTGCGGATCGCGCGATGCTGGGCCGGGATCGAGGCCACCACGCGCGACCTTCTGCCGGTTATCGGTGCGTCGCCGACCCAGCCCGGCCTGTTCCACGCCTTCGGCTTTTCCGGGCATGGCTTTCAGCTGGTTCCGGTCGTGGGTTCGATCCTGTGCGACCTGATCGTCGGGACCGGCACGCGCCGATCCATCACGGCCTTCGACCCCAGGCGCCTGATGCCGGCCCGAGCCGCCGCCTGATCGGCGAAGCATAACCGCGAGGTGGCCGCCGACCTGCCGAGCCGTCTCGGGGCGGCGGCAAATGCGTTCATCGCGACGCGAAGTGTACGACCGCAATACACTGGGCGATGACCGAACCGGCCTCGAGCAATGGCCGATACCGGCTCAACCGTGTCCATCTTCGAGCTTCATGCGCTTGTTCGTCGGTGAAGTCGCCCAACCTTTCGAAGCGAAGCGCTTTGGGAATGAAGTAAATGGCTGACCAAATCCGCACCGTGAAATGCACATGACCATTGCGATTGTCAGGGCCGGGCCGCTCGGCGCCCTCGACCGGGCGGCCGACCTGCTGGAGCAGGAACTTCGGCGGCTCTGACGCACAGAAGCCGCGCTCGCCTATTCCGCCGCGTGCGGGTGCGCCGCCTCCTCGGGCTCGATCGCCAGGCCCAGGGGGGTGGCCGTGACATGCACCGGTTGGCCGTCATGGATGGTGCCGTCCAGGATCTTCAGCGCCAGCGGATTTTGCAGCTCCTTCTGGATCACGCGCTTCAGCGGCCGGGCGCCGTAGACCGGGTCGTAGCCGGCGTCGGCCAGCCAGCGGCGGGCCTTGTCGTCCAGCTCGAGTGTCAGCTTGCGCTCGTCCAGCAGCGCCTGCAGGCGCTGCAACTGGATGGCGACGATCCCGGCCATGTCGCTGCGCGAGAGGCGCCGGAACAGCAGGATCTCGTCCAGGCGGTTCAGGAACTCGGGCCGGAAGGCCTGGCGCACGCTCTCCATGACCAGGGGGCGCGCCTGCTCGGCATCAGCGCCGTCGGGCAGCGCCGCCAGATGCTCGGATCCGAGGTTCGAGGTCAGCACGATGAGGGTGTTGCGGAAGTCGACGGTGCGGCCCTGGCCGTCGGTCAGGCGGCCGTCGTCCAGCACCT
>CAZEFK010000242.1:0-9867 GCA_964511405.1 uncultured Comamonadaceae bacterium
GAAGGCGCTGATCTGCGAGGGCGAGTAGCGCTTGCCGCGGCTCTCGACCCAGGCGTCGCCGTTGTCGCCCCCAATGATGCGGTACGAGACCAGGTCCTTTTCCTTGGCCACGGTCGGATCGTCATAGCGGCGGCCGACCAGGCGCTTGATGGCGTAGAAGGTGTTCTCGGGATTGGTCACGGCCTGGCGCTTGGCAGCTTGGCCGACCAGGCGCTCGCCACCCTCGGTGAAGGCCACCATCGACGGCGTCGTGCGCGCGCCCTCGGCATTCTCGATCACCTTGGCGTTCTTGCCATCCATGACCGCGACGCAGGAGTTGGTCGTGCCGAGGTCGATACCGATTACCTTGCCCATTCGTCTTCCTCTCGATCAGCAGGTTCCCGCGGCCCTGATGTCACCGGACGCTTGAAAAGCGGAGCGACGGCGGCACCGGGGGGACCCCCTTACAAGTTTCGCGTGAGGGGCGGCAGCGCCGGCCCCGACTGTCTGCCGTGTAGATGGGGGATGGAAGCGGTCGCTGCAACGCCTTATTCCATGTCGCAGTGAGGGATAATCGGTCGCCATGAGCAGCTACGGCACGCCTCCCGCCATTCCCGAGGACGAGCTGGAATTCCAGTTCATCCGCGCCTCGGGCCCGGGCGGCCAGAACGTCAACAAAGTCTCGACCGCGGTCGAGCTGCGTTTCGACGCGGCCCGCTCGGCGGTGCTGCCGCCGCCGGTCAAGACGCGGCTGATCCGCCTGGCGGGCCAGCGCGCGACCAAGGACGGCGTGATCGTGCTGACGTCGGACGCGACCCGCAGCCAGGCGCGCAACCGGGCCGACGTGGTCGCCCGGCTTGATGCCCTGGTCGCCGAAGCCTGGGTGGTGCCGAAGCGGCGACGGCCGACCCGGCCGACCAAGGCTTCGGTCGAGCGGCGCCTGGCCTCCAAGGCCCGGGCCAGCCGCGTCAAGCAGGATCGCCGCACCCCGGTCGATTAGGCGCCCCGCCGATCACGCAGTGGTGTCGACGCGCTGCGGCTGGGCGTCCGACTTGACCACCGCCACGCGGGCCGGGCGCAACAGGCGCTCATGGATCAGATAGCCGGGCTGCAGCACCTGGACCACAGTGCCGGCCGGCTGGTCGCCGCCGGGGACCTCGAACATCGCCTCATGGAAGTTCGGGTCGAAGCGCTCCCCCATGGGGTCGATCCGCTTGACGCCCCGGCGCTCGAGCGCGCCCACCAGCTCGCGCTCGGTGGCGTCGACGCCCTGGCGCAGGTTGCGGACGGTCTCGTCCTCGTCCTCGGCCTCGGGCGGCAGGCTCTCGAGCGCGCGGCGCAGGTTGTCGGCCACGGACACCATGTCGCGCGCGAAGGCGACGATGGCGAACTTGCCGGCGTCCTCGCGGTCGCGCTCGGCGCGCCGACGCAGGTTCTCCTGGTCAGCCAGCGCGCGTAGCAGCTGGTCCTTCAACCGTGCGACCTCGCCCTCCAGCTCGGCCACCTTGGGCTCGGCGGCGGCGTCCTCGGCCGGGACAGCCGGGATGTCGATCCCGGGATCGCCGGCCTGGCCGGCCTCGGCGCCGGGAACGGTTTCGGTTCCGTCGGTCATCATGCGTCCTTATGAGTGGGTAACGGAGTGGCTAGCGGATCATTCGGCCGATCAGCTTGGCCGTGTAGTCGACCAGCGGAATGATCCGGGCATAGTTGATGCGCGTCGGGCCGATCACGCCGATGGCGCCGATGATCTGCTCGCGGGCATTGGTGTAGGGCGCGATCACCACCGAGCAGCCGGCCAGGCTGAACAGGTCGTTCTCGGCGCCGATGAAGATCTGCACGCCGTCGGCCTGGTTGGCCGCATCAAGCAGCTTGACCATCGCCTCCTTGGCTTCCAGGGCCTGGAACAGGGCGCGGATGCGCTCCAGGTCGGCCAGCGCCGTGACGTCGCCCAGCAGGTTGGCCTGGCCGCGCACGATCAAGGTGCTGCCCTGGTTGAGGTTGGGCCCGGCCCAGGTGGCGAGGCCGGCTTCGACCACACGGGTGGTCAGCTCGTCCAGCTGGGCGCGGTGGGCTTCGACTTCATCGGCGGCAGCGGCGCGGGCCTCGCCGAGCGTGCGCCCGACCAGCCGTGCGGACAGATAGTTGCTGGCCTGGGCCAGGGTCGCCGGCGGCATGCCCACCGGCACTTCGATGATCCGGTTCTCGACCAGCCCGTTCTCGGTCACCAGCACGACCATCGCCCGGCCCGGGCCGAGCTGCACGAACTCGATGTGGCGCAGGCCGGCGTCGACCTTGGGTGCGAGCACCAGGCCGGCACAGCGCGACAGGCCCGACAGCGTGCTGGTCGCCTCCTCCAGGAATTGCGACAGGCTGCGGCCGGCCGCCGCGCACTGGACGTCGATCGCCGCGCGCTCCGCGGCGGTCAGCGCACCGACCTCCAGCAGGCCGTTGACGAACAGGCGCAGGCCGGCATCGGTCGGGACACGGCCGGCCGAGGTGTGCGGCGCGTGGAGCAGGCCCGCATCCTCGAGGTCGGCCATGACGTTGCGAATGGTCGCCGGCGACAGGCTCATGCCCAGCCGGCGGGCGAGCGTGCGGCTGCCGATGGGTTCGCCGGTCTCGACGTAGGCGTCGACGATGTGGCGGAAGATCTCGCGGCTCCGCTCGTTGAGTTCGCTGATCATGGCGCCCGGCCGCTCGATGACTCCATCTCCCCGCAAAAGGGTCCTGAAACCAAGGCGATTAGGTAGTTAGGTTGGCCGAAGACGTCAACGGCGCTGGACGGCGCGGGCCCGCCCGAGTAGCGTCCGCGGCCAGACCATCAGGCGAGTCCATCGATGACTATCCTTGCGCCGGCCCGCCCGTCCGGCCGCCGGCCCGACGCGTTGCGCCCCGTCCGCCTCGAGCCCGGCTTCTCGCGTTATGCCGAAGGCTCGTGCATGGCCCGCTTCGGCGAGACCCACGTGCTGTGCACCGCCTCGGTCGAGGACAAGGTGCCGCCGTTCCTGCGCAACAGCGGCAAGGGCTGGGTCACGGCCGAGTACGGCATGCTGCCGCGCTCGACCCACACCCGCACCGAGCGCGAGGCGGCGCGCGGCAAGCAGAGCGGCCGGACCCAGGAGATCCAGCGCCTGATCGGCCGCTCGCTGCGCGCCGCCATCGACCTGATGGCCCTGGGCGAGCGCCAGATCCGCGTCGACTGCGACGTGATCCAGGCCGATGGCGGCACCCGCACCGCCGCCATCACCGGCTCCTGGGTGGCCCTGGCCCAGGCCTGTGCCGGCCTGGTCAAGTCGGGCGCGCTCGCCGCGTCGCCGATCATCACCGAGGTGGCCGCGGTCAGCTGCGGCATCGTCGGCGGCCGCGCCGTGCTCGACCTGGACTATGCCGAGGATTCCACGGCCGAAGCCGACTCCAACTTCGTCATGACCGGCCTGGGCGGCATCGTCGAGATCCAGGGCACCGCCGAGGGCGTGCCCTTCAGCCGCGAGCAGTTCGGCGAACTCCTGGCGCTGGCTGGCGCCGGCATCGGCCAGCTGATCGACCTGCAGCGCCGGGCGATCGCCGGCTGATGGCCGCCTATCCGCCGATCGAGCGGCTGGTGATCGCCAGCCACAACGAAGGCAAGGTGCGCGAGATCCGGCTGTTGCTGGCGCCCTGGTGCCAGGTGGTCTCGGCCAAGGAGCTGGGGCTGCCCGAGCCCGAGGAGACCGGCACCACCTTCGAGGCCAACGCGCTGCTGAAGGCCCGCGCCGCGGCCGCCGGCGCCGGCTTGCCGGCATTGGCCGACGACAGCGGCATCGAGGTCGCCGCCCTCGACGGCGCGCCCGGCGTCTATACCGCCGACTGGGCCGGGGAGCCGCGCGATTTCGCCCGGGCCATGGCCCGGGTCAACGACCTGATCGGCGACAATCCCGACCGCCGCGCCGCCTTCGTCTGCTGCCTGGCGCTGGCATGGCCGGACGGGCCCGAGGCCGCGGTCGAGGGCCGGATCGAGGGCACGCTGGTCTGGCCGCCCCGGGGCTCGAAGGGCTTCGGCTTCGACCCCATGTTCGTGCGCAATGGCGAAATCCAGACCTTCGGCGAGATCGAGCCCGCCGCCAAACATGCCGACAGCCACCGCTCCCGCGCCTTCGCCCAGCTCGTGGCCGCCGTCTTCGAGCGGCGCTGACCGGGAGCCCCCGTCCATCGAGCCTGCGCCGTTCGGGATCTATGTGCATTGGCCGTTCTGCCGGTCGAAGTGCCCCTATTGCGACTTCAACAGCCACGTCCGCGCCGCCATCGACGAGGCGGCCTGGGCGGCCGCCCTGGAACAGGCGCTGGATCACGAGGCGGCGCGCACGCCGGGCCGCACGGTCGAATCAGTGTTCTTCGGCGGCGGCACGCCGTCGCTCATGGATCCCACGACCGTCGGCCGGGTGCTCGACCGCATCGCCGGCCACTGGGCGGTGGCCCCAGGGGCGGAGGTCACGCTGGAGGCCAATCCGACCTCGTCCGAGGCCGGCCGGTTCCAGGGCTTTCGCGCCGCCGGCGTCAACCGGCTGTCGCTGGGCATCCAGTCGCTGGATCCTGAGGCCCTCGCCTTCCTGGGCCGGACCCATGATGCGGCCGAGGCCCGCGCCGCGATCGGGCTGGCGGCCCGAACCTTTCCGCGGTTCTCGTTCGACCTGATCTATGCCCGTCCCGGCCAGCGGCCGGAAGCCTGGTTGGCCGAGCTGGACCAGGCGCTGGCCCTGGCCGCCGATCATCTGTCGCTCTACCAGCTGACCATCGAGCCCGGCACACGGTTCTTCACCGAGTTCGGGCGCGGCGCCTTCGCCCTGCCCGACGAGCAGGCGGCGGCCGACCTGCTGGAAGCCACCGACGCCCACTTGGCCGCCGCCGGGCTGCCGGCCTACGAGATCTCGAACCATGCCCGACCGGGTGCCGAGTGTCGGCACAACCTGCTCTATTGGCGCTATGGCGACTATGTCGGCGTCGGCCCCGGCGCCCATGGCCGGCTGACCCTGGACGGCCGCAAGCATGCGACGCGCCAGCACAAGGCACCGGAGACGTGGCTGACCGCCGTCGCGGCCGATGGTGGCTGCACGGAGGACGTCGAGGTCGGTCCGGACGAGCGCCTGACCGAGCTGCTGATGATGGGCCTGCGCCTGGCCGAAGGCATTCCGCGGGCGCGGTTCCGGCGCGAGCTGGGCGCCGAACCCGAGGGGCTGCTGCCGCCTCAGGCGTTGCGCGACCTGATCGAGGGCGGCTTCCTGACGCTCGACACCGACCGGATCGCCGCCACCGCGGCCGGCCGCCAGCGGCTGAACGCCGTGCTCCAGCACCTGCTGGGCTGACGCGCGTGTCGATCCAGCGCATCGAGCACATCGTCGGCTTTGTGGCCGTCGCCGAGGCCGGCAGCCTGACCGCGGCGGCGCGGCGCCTGGGGCTGTCGAAATCGGTGGTCAGCCGCCGGCTGTCGGACCTGGAGGACAGCCTGGGCGTGCGGCTGGTCAACCGCTCGACCCGGCGCCTGGGCCTGACCGAAGCCGGCCTGCAGTTCCACGAGCGCTGCCGGCGGATCCTGGCCGAGCTGGACGCCGCGGCCGAGGAAGCGGCCGCCGGGACCGCCGACCTGGCCGGGACGCTGCGCGTGGCCGCTCCCATGTCGTTCGGGACCCAGCATCTGGCGCCCGCCGTCGTCGCCTTCCTGGTCGCCCATCCCCGGGTCGACATCACCCTGGACCTCGACGACCGCCAGCACGACCTGGTGCAGGAGGGCATCGACGTCGCCGTGCGCATCGGCCGGCTGGCGGATTCGGCGCTGGTGGCGCGGCGCCTGACCAGCATGCGCCTGATCACCTGCGCCAGCCCGGCCTACCTGGAGAGCGCCGGCCGGCCGGACCATCCGCGCGACCTGGCCGGCCATCGCTGTGTCGTCTACTCCAACGTCGCGGCCGGTGCGGAGTGGCAGTTCCAGATCGACGGCGCGCCGCGGTCGGTGCGGGTCGGCGGGCCGCTCCGCGTCAACAATGGCGAGCTGCTGATGTGCGCGGCCCGCGCCGGCCTGGGCATCGCCCGCGTCCCCAGCTTCCTGGCGGCGCCCCTGCTGCGCACCGGCGAGCTGGTTCCGCTCCTGGAGGCCTACCAGCTCGCCCCGATCGGGGTGCATGCCGTCTATCCCGGCCACCGCCACCTCGCGTCGAAGACGCGCGCCTTCATCGACTTCCTGGCCCAGCGTTTTGCCGATCCGCCGCCGTGGGACGACGGGGGGAGCTAGGAGCGTCCGGCCTTCACCGTCGCGGCCAGGGCGTGATAACGGACCTCGGCCTGGGCCAGTTGCCCGCCGGTGATCATCTGCTCGATGCGGTCGGCCTCGGCGGCGATCGCCCGCGAGCGAGCCCGCTGCGCGGACAGCTTGTCTTGGATCTGGTCGAGGCGGGCGAGCGACCGGTCCATGCTGTCGGCCAGCGCACGCAGCTCATTCGCCGAGCGGCTGAGCGTCGCCGCGCTGGCTTGCAATTGCCGGCCTTCGGCTTCCATGCGACTCAGGGCGACCAGGATGCGGCGCTCGGGGCTCGTGCAGGTCGGGAACGGAACAATGACCGGCTCGGGGGCGACGGCGGGGACCGGGATCGCGGCTTGACGGGTCATGGGCTACGCCTCATGTTGCACTGCAACAAGCTCCGCCGGGTCGCGCCGCTTGTCAAATAGATATTTGCGAGTAGCAATCACAAATCGCAAGGGTAGGCGCCAGTTTGCCGCAGCGGCCCGCCGCCCCGCTCAGCCACTCAACACCCCTGTCGTCATCCCCGCGAACGCGGGGGATCCAGCCGTTGTGGCAAGCTCCAAGCCTCGGCACATGATATTGACGTCGAGCCAACTGGACCCCCGTCTTCGCGGGATGACGAACCAAGAAAAGCCCGCGCGCCAATTGCTTCACCCGCTTTCAGTCGAAGCGGAACACCGCCAGCGCCACCGCGCACGTCCACAGGCCGGCATCGTCACCCTGGGCGGCCGCCGTGATCGACAGGCTGTCGATGATCAGGTGGCTATGCTCATACTGGCGCTTGCGCTCGTTCCATGCGGCGTCGGGATCGAAATCGATGCCCAGGGTGGAGGCCAGCATGGTGGCCGCCAGGTCCTCGGCATGGTCGCCGCTTTCCGTCCCGGTCATGCCATGGCCATGGATCTCGGAGATGTAGCCGTACATCGCCGGATCGGCCGGGCGCGCCATGCCGACGCTGGCATGGATCCGGCGGCCGGGCTCGTTGGTCTCGCAACGCGCCATCACGCAGAAGGTGATCTCGCCCGGCCGCAGCGTCTCGACCCCGGCGGCGCGCTCGATGAGTTGGCAGCGCGGCGGCAGGATCGACGAGACATAGACCAGATTCTGCTGCTCGACGTCGGCGTCGCGGAGCGCGAACTCGAATGCCGTCAGCTGATGCCGGTGGACGCCGACGCCGCGGGTCAGGAAGACCTTGGTCGGGTTGGGAAACATGGCCTCGCTCCGAATGCGGTTACAGAGCCGGCGCGATCAGCGCCAGGTATTCCCAGGCCAGCGTGGCGGCGGCCAGCGCGGTGATCTCGGCCACGTCGTAGGCCGGCGCCACCTCGACCACGTCCATGCCGGCGAAGGCCAGTCCGCCCAGGCGGCGCAGGATGGCCTGGGCCTGCCAGGTCGCCAGGCCGCCGATCTCGGGCGTGCCGGTGCCGGGGGCGAAGGCCGGGTCGAGCGCATCGATGTCGAAGCTGAGATAGGCGGGATCCGCGCCGACCACGGCGCGGATGCGCTCGGCCACGGCGGCCGGTCCGCATTCGTGGACCGTGTCGGCGGCCAGGACGGTGACGCCCTGCGCCAGCGTCCACTCGACCACGTCCCGCTGGACCGGCGAGCGGATGCCGACCTGGATCATGCGCCGCGGGTCGACCAGCCCTTCGCGGATCGCGTGATAGAACACCGAGCCGTGGCCCCAGGGCTGACCGAAGCTGTCGGGCCAGGTGTCGACATGGGCGTCGAAATGCACCAGTCCGACCGGGCCCCGCCGCTTGTGCAGGGCGCGCAGCAGCGCCAGCGTCACGCCGTGGTCGCCGCCCAGTGCCAGCAGGTGGCGGACCGGTGCCGCCTGCGCCTCGATCAGCGCCAGGCTGGCGGCGATGTCGCCCAGCGCGATGCGGAAGTCGCCGATGTCGCTGACCGGCAGTGCTGCGGGCTCGATGCCGGCGCGCGGATGGGCGCCGTCCACCAGCATGCGGCTGGCCTGGCGGATCGCCTGGGGCCCGAAACGGGCGCCGCTGCGGTTGGTGGTGCCGATATCGAGCGGGATGCCGGCGACGCACAGGGCGGCACCGGGATCGTGGCGGGTCAGGCCCAGGAAGCCGGGCGGGGTGGAGAAGGTCGGGATACCGGTCATGGCGCGCCTCCCGGCTGCCGGTTGTTTGCCCCGATTGTGTTACGGTTTCCCGCGCGGGCGGGTTTGTCCCGTCAGCCCGGCGTTCGCAGGTGGCATGCGACCCGGTGGCCCGGTGCGACCTCTGCCAGCGCCGGCGGCTCGCTGCGGCAGCGGTCGAGGGCATAGGGGCAGCGGGTGTGGAAGTGGCAACCGGCGGGCGGGGTCGCCGGGCTGGGCGGCTCGCCCTCGATGATCCGTCGCTCGCGTCGGACCTCCGGGTCGGCGATCGGGGCGGCGGCCAGCAGCGCCTCGGTGTAGGGATGTTGCGGTTGCTCGAACAGCGCCGCCCGGTCGGCGATCTCGACCAGCCGGCCCAGATACATGACCGCGACCCGGTCGGCGATGTGCTCGACCACGCCCAGGTCGTGGCTGATGAACAGATAGGCGAGGCCGGTCTGGGCCTGCAGGTCGATCATCAGATTCAGCACCTGCGCCTGGACCGAGACGTCCAGCGCCGACACCGGCTCGTCGGCGACGATCAGCTTGGGCCGCACGGCCAGGGCGCGGGCGATCGCCAGGCGCTGGCGCTGGCCGCCCGAGAACTCGTAGGCATAGCGGACCATGACATCGGGCCGGAGGCCCACGGTGCGGAACAGCTCGGCCACGGCCTCCTGCTGGGCGCGGCCGCGGGCGATGCCGAAATTCTCCAGCGGCTCGCCCACGATCGCGCCGGCGGTCAGACGCGGGTTGAGCGAGGCGTAGGGGTCCTGGAACACCATCTGCATCTGGCGGCGGTGCGGCCGCAGCGCCGGCTCCGGCAGCCGGGTGATGTCGGTCCCGGCCAGGCGGATGCGGCCGGCGGTCGGCTCGATCAGGCGCAGGATGGCGCGGCCCGCGGTCGACTTGCCGCAGCCCGATTCGCCGACCAGGCACAGGGTCTCGCCGGGCTGGATGACGAAGCTCACCCGGTCGACGGCGTGGACGTGGCCGGCCGGCGGCCCGAACCAGCCGCCGCCGACCGGAAACCGCACCGCCAGGTCGTCGACCTCGAGCACGGCGTCGGTCATGCCGCGGCTTCCCAGCACGCCGTCCAATGGCCGTCGCCATGGCGGACCAGCGGCGGCGGCTCGGCGCGGCAGCGCGGGCCGGCCTGCGGGCAGCGGTCGGCGAAGGCGCAGCCCTGGAGCGGCTGGATCAGCGACGGCACCAGGCCGGGGATCTCCTGCAGTCGGGGCCGCGGCGCCCCGGGCGGCCGGTGGGCCCGCCCGCGCCGCGGCACCGAGGCCATCAGGCCGCGGGTGTAGGGATGCAGCGGCCGCCGGAACAGCTCGGCGACCGGCGCCTCCTCGACCTTGCGGCCGGCATACATGACCGCCACGCGCTGGGCGGTCTCGGCGATCACGCCCAGGTCATGCGTGATCAGCATGATCGCGGTGCCCAGCCGCGCCTTCAACTCCCGCATCAGCTCCAGGATCTGGGCCTGGATGGTGACGTCGAGCGCCGTCGTCGGCTC
>CAZEFK010000243.1:0-9858 GCA_964511405.1 uncultured Comamonadaceae bacterium
CCGCCGTCTTGCAACCGCCTGACGCCGAATCAAAACTTTTGAGTCAGGCTCTAAGCCGTTGTGGCGACACCCGCCGCCAGCGCCAGCCGCACCAGGTGGGCGAGGCTGCCGGCGCCGGTCTTCTCCATGATCCGGGCGCGATGGATTTCCACCGTGCGGGCACTGATGCCGAGCTCGTAGGCGATCACCTTGTTGGGGCGCCCCTGCACCAGCCAGTGCAGCACCTCGCGCTCGCGGGCGCTCAGGCCCTCGAACCGGGCGGCGGCATCGGCGGCGCCCGGGTCGCCCGCCGCGGCCGCCGCCCGCCGTACGGCGTCCAGGATCACGGCATCGGCGAACGGCTTCTCGATGAAATCAAGGGCGCCGGCCTTCATCGCGCGCACCGCCACAGGCACGTCGGCATGGCCGGTGATCATGACTGTGGGCATGCGCACGCCGCGCGCCGCCAGCTGGTCCTGCAGCTCCAGCCCGCTCATGTCGGGCAAGCGCAGGTCGGCCAGCAGGCAGCCGGCGCGCCGCGGGTCGAAGCCGTCCAGGAACGCGCGGCCGGACGCGAAGCCCTGCGTCTGGTAGCCCTCGGTCTCCAGCAGCACGGCCAGCGAATCGCGGATCGCGTCGTCGTCGTCGACCAGATAGACAAGGGCTCGTGCGATCACGTGCCCATGGTAGCGCCAAGACCGTCCGACGCGACAGCCTGGCCGAGCGCCGCCGTCACGCGGGCGAGGGCGGTGTCGAGGTCGGGCAGCGGCAGCAGGCCGAACCCCAGGCGGATCACATGCGGGTCGTCGCCGAACCAGGCGCCGTCGGCGACCCGGGCATCGGCCGCGGCGAGGGCGGCATGGACCCGGGCGACCGCGGCGCCGTCGAACACCGATGGCTTGAGGCGCACGCAGCAGACGGCGCCGGCATCGGGCGCGACCCACTCGACGACCCGGCTGTTGGTCCGGATCCAGCGGGCGACCCGGTCGCGACCGGCAGCCAGGTGGCCGCGACGCTCGGCCAGGATGCGATCGGCATCCGCCAGCACCCGCAGCGCCAGGGCCTCGTCGACAGCGGAGCAGGAGACGACATTGTTGAATTTGGCCAGCGTCAGCTGGGCGCGCAGGCCGGGGTCGCGGGTGATCGCCCACCCGATCCGCAGGCCGGGCGCGCCATGGCATTTCGACAGCGAGGCCACCGAGACCACGCGCGCGCCGAGGGCGAGGGCGCTCGACGCCACTGGGTCGTTGCCGAAGGCCGCCTCGCGGTAGGTCTCGTCGACCAGCAGCCGGGCGTCCGGGCACATGGCAGCCATGTCGCGCAGGATCTCCGCAAGGACTGGCCGGGCCATCGCGACGCCAGAGGGGTTCTGCGGCGATGCCAGGCTCACCAGCCGGGTCCGCGGCGACAGCTGGGCGCGGACGGCCGCGGGATCGATCCGGTAGCCCGTGTCGAAGGACAGCCGCACGGTCCGCAGCGTGGCGCCGACCGCCTCCAGGGTGGCGCGCGCCGGCGGAAAGAGCGGCGCTGTCACGACCGCCTCGTCGCCCCGGTCGCAGAGGACGAACGCCAGCAGGAACAGGGCATGCATGCCGCCGACCGTGACCACCACGTCGTCGGCGTCGACGCCGTGGCGGTCGGCGATCGCCCGGCGCAGCCGCGGCTCGCCGGGGGCGGTGCCGTAGCCGAGCACGAGGTCACCCAGGCCGTCGGCCATGAGGTCGGCGAGCCGCAGGTTCGGCCCCACGCTTTCGGCCAGATCGTAGCGCGGGGCCGCGCCGACCAGCGCGATGATGCCGTTGTCCGCGAAGCGCTGCATCCCGTGCCTCCCGTTGGGTGTGCGCCGCAGATGTACCAAGCGGCTCCGAACGATAACAGATACAGATCCTTGCAATTGTTGCCATAACAGTTAGCATCGGCCATCGCTGTTATCGGCGGAGCCGCCACCCTTGCCCGCGACCCCGCGCCCCCGCTACGAAGCGCTCGCCGGCGTCATCGCGGGCCTGGTCGATGCGGGCACCTTGCCGCCCGGCGCGCGGGCGCCGTCGCTGCGCGCCATTGCCCGCGAGCAGCGGATCAGCCTGACCACGGCGTTGCAGGCCTATCGCCTGCTGGAGGACCGCGGCGTGTTGGAGGCCCGGCCGCAGTCGGGCTTCTACGTCGCTCGGCGCGGCGCCGTCGCCCTGGAGCCGCCGGCGGTCAGCCGCCCGCCGGCCCGGGCGGCCAGCGTGGCGGTATCGCGCCTGGTGCTCCGGCTGCTGGAGCATGCCGCCGATCCCGGCCTGGTGCCGCTGGGCTGCGCCATTCCCAGCGCCGAGCTGCTGGCCGCGGTCGGGCTCGATCGCTTCCTGGCGCGAGCCGCGCGAACCAAGGGCACGGCCTACAACATCTACACCGGCCCGCGCGGCGACCTGCAGCTGCGCCGGGAGATCGCGCGACGCGCCCTGTGCTGGGGCCAGGCGCTGGCGCCCGACGACATCGCCATCACCTGCGGCTGCACCGAAGCCCTGGCGCTGGCGCTCAAGGCCGTCACCCGGCCCGGCGACACCGTCGTCATCGAGTCGCCCAGCTATTTCGGCCTGCTCCACGCCATCGAGGTCCTGGACCTCAAGGCGCTGGAGCTGCCGACCGATCCCCGCACCGGGGTCGACGTCGACGCCCTGGCCGGGGCCTTGGCGCGCGGGCCGATCGCCGCCTGCCTGTTCGCGTCCAGCTTCAGCAACCCGCTGGGCTCGACCATCCCCGACGACCGCAAGCGCCGGATCCTGGACCTGCTGGCCCGGCACCAGGTGCCGTTGATCGAGGACGACATCTACGGCGACATCCATTTCGGCGCCGAACGGCCGCGGCCGTTCGCGGCCCTCGACCGGCATGGCCTGACGATCACCTGCAGCTCGTTCTCCAAGACCGTGGCGCCCGGCTACCGGATCGGCTGGATCGCCGCCGGCCGGCGGCTGCAGCGGATGTTGGAGCACAAGTTCGCCCTGACCCTGTGCGGCCCGGCACTGCCGCAAGCGGCCTTCGCCGAGTTCCTGGCCACGGGCGGCTATGACAGCCACCTGCGTCGGATCCGGCGGGTGTTCGCCGATGCCGTCGACCGCACCGTCCGCGCCGTCGAGGCCGCGTTTCCCAAGGGCACGCGCGCCAGCCGGCCCGAGGGCGGCTTCGTCCTATGGGTGGAGCTGCCCGGCCCGGTCGACGGGCCGGGCCTGTTCGAGGCGGCCTTGACCGAAGGCATCTCAGTCGCGCCGGGCGACGTGTTCTCGGCCAGCGGCCGCTTCGGCCACTGCCTGCGGCTGAGCTGCGGCTATGGCTGGGATGCGCGGATCGAGGCCGGGATCCGCCGGCTGGGCGCGCTGGCGGGCGCGGCGCTGAAGCATCTGCCCTAAGCGGCAGAGAGCGGCCGGAACATCGGGCTGCGACCCGCTGTTCGGACTCCAGTCAGGTGGAGGAAGCCGCCATGCCCGACATCACCCTGGACGTCCCGCGTGCCCGCGACCGGATGGTCGACCGCCAGCTCGTCGGGCGCGGCATCCGCGACCCCCATGTGCTGCGGGCGATGCGGGCGGTGCCGCGCGAGGCCTTCGTGCCCGCGGCGCTGGGCGAGTTCGCCTATGACGACACGGCGCTGCCCATCGAGGCCGGGCAGACGATCTCGCAGCCCTACATCGTCGCCCTGATGATCGCGGCGGCCGAGATCCGCCCCGGCGACCGCGTGCTGGAGGTCGGGGTCGGGTCTGGCTACGCGGCCGCGGTCATGGGCCAGATCGCCGCCGAGGTCTACGGCATCGAACGGCACGCCGAGCTGACCGCGCTGGCGGCCGAGCGCCTGAAGGGCCTGGGCTATGACAGGGTGCGGCTGCGGACCGGCGACGGCACGCTCGGCTGGCCCGAGGCGGCACCGTTCAACGCGATCCTGGCGGCTGCCAGCGGGCCGGCGGTGCCTGAGGCGCTCAAGGACCAGCTGGCGGTCGGCGGCCGGCTGGTCATGCCGGTCGGCGACGCCGGGGACCAGCGCTTGCTGAAGCTGACGCGCACACGCCAGGGCCGCTTCGTCGAGGAGGAACTGGGCGACGTCCGCTTCGTGCCGCTGATCGGCGAGCAGGGCTGGGCCAAGCCGCCGGCGGCGGCGCTGCGGCGGAGCCCGGCCGAGCTGATCGCCGAGGCCGCCGAACCGCTGCCCGATCTCGACGATCCGGCCTTCGGCGCGCTGTTCGACCGCTTCGCCCAGGCCCGCGTGGTGCTGCTGGGCGAGGCGAGCCATGGCACCTCGGAGTTCTACCGCGCCCGCGCCGCCATCACCCGCCGCCTGGTCGAGGCCCATGGCTTCTCGATCGTGGCGGTCGAGGCCGACTGGCCCGATGCCGCGGTGATCGACCGCTTCGTCCGCGGCCGGCCGGCGCCCGCGGATACCGAGCCGCCCTTCCAGCGCTTCCCGACATGGATGTGGCGCAACACCGACGTCGAGGCCTTCCTGGTCTGGCTGCGCCGCTGGAACGACGGCCAGCCGCCCGCCGCCCGGGCCGGCTTCCATGGCCTGGACCTCTATAACCTGTCGGGCTCGATCCGGGCGGTGCTGGATTATCTGGACCGCGTCGATCCCGCGACGGCGGTGGTCGCCCGCCAGCGCTATGGCTGCCTGCTGCCCTGGGCGACCGAGCCGCAAGCCTATGGCCGCATGGCTCTGACCGCCGGCTATGGCCGGTGCGAGCAGGCAGTGGTCCAGATGCTGCAGGACCTGCTCGCCCGCCGGCTGGACTATGCCACGCGCGACGGCGAGAGCTTCCTGGACGCCGCCGCCAACGCCCGGCTGGTCAAGAACGCCGAGGCCTATTACCGGGCCATGTATTACGGCGCGGCCGAGAGCTGGAACCTGCGCGCCACCCACATGGCCGAGACCCTGGGCGCCCTGCTCGACGCCCGCGGGCCGGAGGCCAAGGCCGTGGTGTGGGCGCACAACTCCCATATCGGCGACGCCTCCAAGACCGAGATGGGCACGGTGCGCGAGGAGCTGAATCTGGGCCAGCTGGCCCGCGAGCGCCATGGCCGCGA
The DNA here is from genome assembly GCA_964511405.1 of uncultured Comamonadaceae bacterium. Taxonomy (GTDB): domain Bacteria; phylum Pseudomonadota; class Alphaproteobacteria; order Elsterales; family Elsteraceae; genus CAZEFK01. Next base: position 5,032 of record CAZEFK010000243.1, read on the forward strand.
TGCGGCGCTGATCGGCTTCGGCACCCACACCGGCACGGTCGCCTGCGCCAGCGACTGGGACCTGCCGATGGAGGTGAAGGCCGTCAACCCCTCGCGGCCCGACAGCTACGAGCGGCTGGCCCATGACAGCGGCGTCGAGCGCTTCCTGCTCGACCTGCGCCCGGGGGTGCACGGGTCGCTGCGCGCGCGGCTGCTCGAGCCGCGGCTCGAGCGCTTCATCGGCGTCATCTACCGGCCCGAAACCGAGCGGTGGAGCCACTATTCGGCCTGCTCGCTGCCGCAGCAGTTCGACGCCTATGTCTGGTTCGACCGCACCGCGGCGGTGACGCCGCTGCCGGCCCGCCAGCGCAAGGGGCCCGAGGAGACCTATCCGTTTGGCCTCTGACGCGACCGCCGCCGTCCTCGAGCGTCTGGACTGGATGCGGGCCCAGCGCATCTGGCCGAACGGCCTGCGCTATCTGTGGACCGACGCCTTCGGGCTGGTGCTGCTGGTGTCGCTGTTCCGCCGGACCGGCGACGAGGCGTGGCTGGACCAGGCCGAGGCGCTGGTGCTGGCGGTCGACCGCACGCTCGGCCGGTCGCGCGGCCTGCGCATCGGCGAGGCGCCGGAGCGCGACGGCCAGTATTTCCACTATCTGGCGATGTGGCTGTTCGCGCTCGGCCGCTTGGGCGAGCACCTGCCGGGCTATCGCGAGCGGGCGGTGCGCATCGCCAAGGACGTCCACCGCGCCTTCGTCATCCCGGGCACGGGCGTGTTCTGGAAGATGACCGAGGATCTGACCCGGCCCTATCCGGGCTTCGGGCTCGGCGCCATGGACGCCTTCGACGGCTATGTCGCCTACCGGCTGCTGGACGAGGCGGCGCTGGCCAGCGAGACCGCCGAGATGCGGACGATCATCGAGGAGCAGTACCGCGACCTGGAGATCGACCAGGACCTCGGCCTCGGCATGATGCTGTGGCTGGCCCACGCCTTTCCGGACGAGGACTGGGCCCGGCTGCAGACGGAGCGTTCGCTCGCCGCCCTCGACCGCCTGTGGGTCGACCCGCCCGGCTATTTCGCCCGCAGCCGGCGCGAGCGGCACGTCCGCTTCGCCTTCACCAACTATGGCATCGCCGTGGGGCTGCAGGCGGTGGGCCGGCACCTGGACCGCGTCGGGCGCCTGATCGCCTATTTCGAGGACTACCGCGCCGGCGACGCCTACGACACCGACGCCATCACCCACGTCATGGCCTGCACGGCGCGGCTGCCGGGGGCGTTCCTGGTGCGCGGGGCGGGGTAGGGCGCGTCCAGACCGACGGCACGGGGTGATCGAGCCCCGCGCAGGTCCTTCCCGGACGCTGCAAAGTCTGGCATTTTAGCAACCGGATTGCGGAAGGGCTGCGATCTGCGATGCCGCGCTCGAACGGCGATGAACGAGCCGCAAATCCCGTAATGACAGGCCAGAGACGTGCAGTCTGAATTGGATGACTCGGATCTGAGGCAGGAGCTTCGTCAGGGTGAACTAATTTATTGGCAAGGCCAACCTTCTGCGCTTTTGTTGGCATTGGGTCAGCTGTGGGCCAGCGTTTTTGGCTGTTTCTTTCTGTCGGTCCCATTGTCTACGTATTTTCAGTTCTTTAAGAGTTGGGATGGCGATTTTTCTGGGATTGGATTTTTTCAAGTCTTTCTCGTTCCATTTGTGGGTGTCGGCGTGTGGCTCGCGTCAAGCGCTCCCGTTGCATATCTATCCGCGCCATACGTCAAATACGCGGTGACCAATCAAAGAATAATAATACTTCAGCTTTTCCTGAGGCGGCGAGTCCAATCGTATGAGCCTGCCGACATCAATGGCATAGATCGGCGCGATGTATTTGGAAACAGGTCAACCCTTTTGTTCCGTAGTGAGCGTGCAAGGACTGGCGACGGTGACTCAATTCGACGTCGCGGGTTTTATGGCGTGGAAGACGGGCGTGCCGCAGAACTGGCGATCATGCGGCTTCGTGAGGCCGGCAAGGCCTGACAGGAGCGGCTAGGCGACCGCCTCGCTGACTCCGGCCCCGATCCGGGTCATGTGCTGCTGGCCCCAGGCACATAGCGGCGCCAGGGCGGCGCACAGGGAATCCCCGAGTTCGGTGCGGCCGTACTCGACGCGGGGCGGCACTTCCTGGAAGTCCCGGCGCGTGACGATGCCGTCCCGCTCCATCTCCTTCAGGCTGTGGATCAGCATCTTCTCGCTGATGCCCGGGACCTCGCGCCGGATCTCGCCGAAGCGGCGGGGGCCGTTGCGCAGCGTCCACAGGATCAGCACCTTCCACTTGCCGCCGACGACCGCCAGGGCGGCCTCCAGGCCGCAGCTGTAGCTTGGGTAGCCCATGCCATGCGCTCCTGATACTTACAAAAAGGTGAGTACTTGTCCCGTGGAAATCAAGGCCCGATATCCAGCGCCGAGGGCCGATCCCGTCGGCTGATCCAATGGCCTGAAACCGTTCAGGGATTCGTGACATGACTGTGGGACGGATGGCGCGCCCGGGGCTGGGCGCGACGGCGCTGATCGCTCTAGCCGTGGCCGGCGGCCTCTATGCGACGCGCGGCGCCGGCGTCGGGCAGGCGGCCCCGGCGGCCGCGCCGCCGCCGGCCGTGAGCGTGCGCACCCTGTCGCCGCATCCGGTGCGGCTGTGGTCGGAGTTCTCGGGCCGGCTGCGGCCGGTGGACGCGGCCGAGATCCGGCCCGAGGTCGGCGGCCGCATCACCCAAGTGCTGTTCCACGACGGCCAGACGGTCAAGGCCGGCGACGTGCTGTTCGTGATCGATCCCCGACCCTTCGAGGCGGCGGTCGCGCGCGCCCAGGCCAACCTGGCCTCGGCCCAGGCCAACGTCGCCTATGCCAAGGTCCAGCTCGACCGTGCCGCCGGGCTGCTGCCGACCCAGGCGGTGCCGCGCAGCACCTATGACGAGCGCCTGAACGCCCTGCGCGTGGCCGAGGCCTCGGTCAAGGCGGCCGACGCCCAGCTGCAGCAGGCCAACCTCGATCTGGAGCACGCCCATGTGCGGGCCCCGATCGCCGGGCGCACCAGCCGCGCCGAAGTGACGGTCGGCAACCTGGTCGGGCCGGGGGCGGCAGCGCCGCTGCTCACCACCATCGTGGCCGACAGCCCGATCTATGCCGATTTCCAGGTCGACGAGCAGACCTACCTCGACAGCGTCCGGCAGGGCGGCCGCGCCGCCGAGCGCCGCATCCCGGTCGAGCTGATGCTGCCCGGCGCGTCGGCACCGGCGGTACGCGGCACCATCGACAGCTTCGACAACCGCATCGACCCGGCCAGCGGCACCATCCGCGCCCGCGCCAAGTTCGACAATCCCGACGGCGCCCTGGTGCCGGGCATGTTTGCCTCGGTCCGGCTGGGCAGCGGCGCCGAGCGCGAGGCGCTGCTGGTGCCGGAGCGCGCCATCGGCTTCGACCAAAGCCGGAAGTTCGTGCTGGTGGTCGGCGCCGACGGCAAGGTCGGCTACCGCGCGGTCGAGCTCGGCCCGCAGGTCGGCAGCGCGCGCGTGGCGCTCAAGGGGGTGGCGGCCGGTGACAAGGTGATCGTCGACGGCGTCCAGCATGTCCGGCCCGAGATGGTCGTCCAGCCGACGGAGGCGGCGCCCGACGCCGCATCAGCTCAATGAACCTGTCGCGCTTCTTCATCGACCGGCCGATCTTCGCCGGCGTCATCTCGGTCGTGATCTTCCTGGCCGGCGCGGTCTCGGTGCTGCGGCTGCCGATCTCGGAATATCCCGAGGTCGTGCCGCCGACCGTGGTGGTCAAGGCGCAGTTCCCGGGCGCCAACCCCAAGGTGATCGCCGAGACGGTGGCCTCGCCCCTGGAGGAGCAGGTCAACGGCACCGAGGGCATGCTCTACATGTTCTCGCAGGCCTCGTCCGACGGCCAGCTGACCCTGACCGTCACCTTCCAGCTCGGCACCGATCCCAACCTCGACCAGCAGCTGGTGCAGAACCGCGTCAACCAGGCGCTGCCGCGCCTGCCGGATGTGACGCGGGCCTTGGGCGTGACGACGACCAAGAGCTCGCCCGACCTCACCATGGTCGTGCACCTGACGTCGCCCGGCGGGCGCTACGACATGCTGTATCTGCGCAACTACGCGGTCCTGAACGTCAAGGACCAGCTGGCCAAGATCCCCGGCGTCGGCAGCGTGCAGCTGTTCGGCTCGGGCGACTACGCCATGCGCATCTGGCTGAACCCGCAGAAGATCGCCGAGCGCGGCCTGACCCCGCAGGCGGTGGTCGCCGCCGTGCGCGGCCAGAACGTGCAGGTGTCGGCCGGCGTCATCGGCGGGCCGCCCTACGGCACCGGCGTCGAGCTGCAGCTGCCGATCAACGTCCAGGGCCGGCTGCAGGACGCCGAGCAGTTCGGCGAGATCATCGTGCGCCGCGACGCCTCGGGCGCGGTGACGCGGCTGAAGGACGTGGCGCGGGTCGAGATCGACGCCGCCCAGTTCGGCCTGCGCTCGCTGCTCGACAACCAGTCGGCGGTCGCGATCCCGATCTTCCAGTCGCCCGGCTCCAACGCCATCCAGATCTCGAACGACGTGCGCGCCACCATGGCGGCGCTCAAGCGCAGCTTCCCGGAGGGCGTCGACTATTCGGTGGTCTACGACCCGACGGTGTTCGTGCGCGGCTCGATCGACGCCGTCGTCCACACGCTGCTGGAGGCGCTCGGCTTGGTCGTGCTGGTCGTGATCCTGTTCCTGCAGACCTGGCGGGCCTCGATCATCCCGCTGCTGGCGGTGCCGGTATCGATCGTCGGCACCTTCGCGGTAATGCATGTCTTCGGGTTCTCGATCAAC
>CAZEFK010000244.1:0-9846 GCA_964511405.1 uncultured Comamonadaceae bacterium
GTCCCGTCCTGCCCGAGCGGATCGACCTGCTGCTGCTAGACGGCGCCAAGGCGCTCTATCCCGAGATCCTGGGCCTGGTGGAAAGCCGCCTTGGCCCGGGCGCGATGATCGTTGCCGACAACGCCGACGACAGCCCCGAATATTTGGCGATCGTGCGGGCGCCGGCGCGGGGCTACTTGTCCACGCCGTTCGCCGAGGACGTCGAGCTGTCGATGCGGATCGGCTGACCGCGACAGGCGGGCGGGGCCCTCAATGCCCGCCGCCGGCCGGCAGCTTCGGCGCCGCGACCGGGCGCAGCAGCGGCACCAGCAGGGTGGCGGCGATGAAGGCCAGCAGGATGACCAGGAAGACGTCGGCGAAGGCGAGCGTCGAGGCCTCGCGATAGGCGAGCGACCACAGCCGCTTCAGGGCCGCCGCCTGGCCGTCGTCCAGGCTGCCGGGCCGGGCGGCGTAGCGCTGGGCGACGCCGGCGACCAGGCGGGTCATGGCGCCGTTGGCCGGCGTCAGGTTGGACGCGATGGTCAGGAAATGGAAGTTGGTGCGCTGGTTGAGGAGGGCGGCGCTGATCGCGATGCCGACGGCGCCGCCCAGGTTGCGCATCATGTTGAACAGGCCGCTGGCATATTTCAGCCGCTCGGGCGGCAGGCTGCCGAGGCCGAGATTGACTGCCGGCGCCACCGCGAACACCTGCGGGAAGCCGCGCAGCAGCTGCGGCACCAACAGCTCGGCGGCGCTCCATTGGCTGGTGATGAAGCTGAAGCTCCACATCGACAGGCCGAAGCTGGCCAGCCCGAACATCATCAGCCAGCGGGTGTCGATCTTGCGCGCCAGCAGGATGTAGACGGGCGTGCCGACCAGCGAGGCGACGCCGGTCGAGAAGATCGCGGTCCCCGTCTGCCAGGCGCTGTAGCCGCGCACATAGCCCAGGAACAGCGGCGTCAGATAGATGGTCGTGAAGATCCCGATGCCGGTGATGAAGGACAGCAGGCAGCCCAGGGCGAAGTTGCGGTTGGTCAGCGCCCGCAAATCGACCACCGGGTTCTTGAAGGTCAGGCTGCGGACCGCGAACAGCACCAGCGAAATGCCGGCGATGACAGCGCAGCGGCGGATCGTGTCGTCGTCGAACCAGTTCCAGCGGGTGCCTTCCTCGAGCACATATTCCAGCGTGCCGAGGCCGATCGCCATCAGCACGATGCCGGGATAGTCGGCGCCGCGCAGGAGCTTCAGGTTCGGCTCGTCGATCCTGACCAGCGCCGGCACCAGCAGGCTGATCGCCATGCCCGGCACCAGGTTCAGGTAGAACAGCCAGTGCCAGTCGAGCGCGTCGGTGACCCAGCCGCCGATGACCGGCCCCAAGGTCGGCGCGATCGAGGCGATGGTGCCGACCACCGCCGCCGCATAGACCCGCCGCGGCCCCGGGAAGAAGTGGAAGGACGAGGTGAACACGGTCGGGATCATCGAGGCGCCGAGCAGGCCCTGCAGCGCCCGGAACAGGATCATGCTCTGGATGTCCCAGGCCAGGCCGCACAGCAGGCTGGCCACGGTGAAGCCGGCCGCCGAGGCGGTGAACAGCCAGCGCGTCGAGAATACCCGGGTGAGCCAGCCCGAGAGCGGGATCATCACGATCTCGGCGATCAGGTAGGCGGTCTGGACCCAGCTGATCTCGTCCTGGGCGGCGGACAGGCCGCCGCCGATGTCCTGCAGCGACGACGCCACGATCTGGATGTCCAGCAGCGCGATGAACATGCCGGCGCACATCACCACGAAGGGCAGGATGCCGGGGCGCGTGGCGGTCATGGCCGGGTCTCTTCGGGCCGGCCCCCGGGGGTACCGCGCGTGTCGACCGCGACCGTGACCGACAGGCCGGGGCGCAGACGTCCGAGCGCCGCGTCGGCGTCGTCGAGGGCCACGCGCACCGGCACCCGCTGCACGATCTTGGTGAAGTTGCCGGTGGCGTTCTCGGGCGGGATCACGGCAAACACGGCGCCGGTGCCGGCCGCCAGGCTGACCACCCGGCCATGGATCGCGCGGCCGGGCGCGGCGTCGGCGACCAGCGTCGCCGGCTGGCCGGGCGCCATGCGTGCGAGCTGGTCCTCCTTGAAGTTGGCATCGACCCACAGGCCGCGCGCCGGCACCACGGAGACCAGGTAGGCGCCCTGGGCGACATAGGCGCCGACCCGGGCGGCGCGGTTGGCGACGGTGCCGTCGATCGGGCTGCGAATCTCGGTATAGCCGAGATTGAGCCGGGCAGTGGCCAGGTCGGCGCGGGCCTGGGCGGCCATGGCCTCGGCGGCCTGGATCTGGGTGTCGAGCACGGCCAGCCGCTGGCGCTGGGCGTCCAGCGCCGCCGCGGCCGCCGCGACGTCCGCGCGCGCCTGCTGGTCGGCCGCCCGGCTCTTCTGGGCTTGCTGCTCGGTGCCGTAGCTGGTCTGGGCCAGGGCGGCATAGCGGCGGGCATCGGCGGTGGCGAACGCGGCCTGGGCGGTGTGGGCCGCGACATCGGCGTCGGCCTGGCGGATCTGGGCCTGCTGCAGCATCACCTGGGCCTTGAGGCTGGCGAGCGTCGCATCGCGCTCGCGGACCACGGCCTCGGCATGGGCGAGGGCGGCTTCGAAGTCGCGCGGATCGAGCCGCAGCAGCACGGTGCCGGCCTTGACCGGCTGGTTGTCGGCGACCGGGATCTCGGCGACGAATCCCGCGACATGGGGCGCGATGGTCGTGACGTCGCCGCCGACATAGGCGTCGTCGGTGGTTTCGACGAAGCGGCCGGTGGTCCACCAATCATAGCCGTACCGGCCGCCGCACGCCGCCGCGGCCAGCGCGATGCCGGCCAGCAGCAGCGCCTTGACCGGCGCGCGGCGGCGGGTGGTGGTGGCTGGGGCCTGGGTGTCCCGCTCCAGGACGGCGCTTGGCATCGTGGCCTCCTTCCGAAGCCGGCACTCTGGTCAGGCGATTGCCCGGTAGCGGTCGGCGGCGCGGTTGCGCGACAGGTTGGGGCCGAGCTTGAGGCGGGCGGCGGTGAACGCCTCCCAGTCGGCGGCATCCGGCAGGGACGGGATGGTCACCAGCTCGCCCTGGTCGAAGCCTGCCAGGGCGGCGTCGACCATCTCGCCGGGCTCCATCACCATCTCGGCCGGCAGGTCCGACGCGTCGCGGCCGGCATGGGTCCAGATCGCGGTGCGGGTGGCGCCGGGCAGCACCGCCTGCACGCGCACGCCCTTCGCCTGCAGCTCCTGGTGCACGCCCAGCGATAGGGTCAGCACGAAGGCCTTGGTGCCGCTGTAGGTGGCGTGGAACTGCTCGGGCGCCAGCGCCAAGACCGAGGCGACGTTGATGATGGCGCCGCGGCCGCGGGCCGCGAAGGCGCCGGCTGCGGCCGCGGCCAGGCGGGTTACGGCGGTGACGTTGAGCGCGATCATGCGCTCCAGGGCGTCGAGGTCGGCGCCGACGAAATCCGCCGGCGTGACCGTCCCGGCGTTGTTCACCAGCAGCGTGATCGCCGGGTCGTCGCGCAGGCGCCGCTCGACCGCAAGGCGGCCGGCGGGGTCGGCGAGGTCGGCGGCCAGCACCGAGACGGCGGCGCCGGTGGCGCGCAGCTCGGCTGCCAGGGCGTCCAGGCGCGGGCGATCGCGGGCGACCAGGATCAGGTCGTAGCCGCGGCGGGCCAGGCGGTCGGCATAGACGGCACCGATGCCGGCGGAGGCGCCGGTGACGAGAGCAGTTCCGGGGGACGTGGTCATGGGGCTCCTCAGGTGGCGCGCCGGATGGCGACGCCACGAAAGATGGCCATTCCGTTGGACGCGAGGATCAGGCAAAATCGGAAGCCATCCATCCATTTCATGGAAGGAAGCATGGATCGCCTGGACGCCATGTCGACGCTGCTGGCCGTGGTCGACGGCGGCAGTCTGTCCGCCGGGGCGCGGCGGCTGCGCATGCCGCTGGCCACGGTCAGCCGCCGCGTCTCGGACCTGGAAGCCCAGCTCAAGGCCCGGCTGTTCAACCGCTCCAGCCGCCGCGTGACCCTGACCGATGCCGGGGCGGCCTATGTCGCGGCCTGCCGGCGCATCCTGGACGACGTCGAGGAGGCCGAGCGGGCGGCATCGGGCGAGTACAGCGCGCCCAAGGGCGAGGTGATCGTGACGGCGCCGCAGGTCTTCGGCCGGCTTCAGGTCGTGCCGGTGGCGGCGGAGTTCCTGCGCGCCTATCCCGACATCGACCTGCGGCTGATGCTGTCCGACCGCGTCGTCGACCTGGTCGAGGACCATGTCGATGTCGCCCTGCGCATCGGCCACCTGCCCGACAGCACGCTGATGGCGATCCGCGTCGGCGCGGTGCGCAGCGTGGTGTGCGCCAGCCCGGCCTATCTGGCCGCCCGCGGCACCCCGGCGTCGCCGGCCGACTTCGCCGGCCATGACTGCGTGGCGCATCGGGCCTTCGGCCGGCCGGACGTCTGGGAGCTGCCGGACGGCGGCGCGGTCCAGGCGGTGACGCTGCGGCCGCGGCTGGTCGTCGATTCGGCCGAGGCGGCCGTCGACGCGGCGGCGGCCGGGATCGGGATGGCGCGGCTGTTCTGCTACCAGGTCGCCGACGCCGTGCGGGCCGGGCGGCTGACCCTGCTGTGCGGCTTCGAGCGGCCGCCGCTGCCGGTCAGCCTGGTCTATCCCGGCGGCGGCCGGCTGCCCCTGAAGCTGCGGGCGTTCCTGGACTTCGCGGCACCCCGCCTGAAGGCGCGGCTGGCCGAGATCCTTTCCATCCAGGCACTGGCGATCCCAGATAACAGGACACCACAACCCGCCCTGGAGGCAGGCGAATGACGACCAAGCCGATCAAGACGCCGGGTCCCGACCACCCGATCACGATCGAGCCGACCCGCGGCCGCGTCGTGGTCACGGTCGCCGGCCGCACCATCGCCGACACGCGCAACGCCCTGACCCTGAGCGAGGCGACCTATCCGCCGGTCCAGTACATCCCGCGCGCCGACGTCGACATGGGGCAGCTCGCCCGCACCGACAACCAGACCTACTGCCCGTACAAGGGCAACTGCGCCTATTTCAGCATCCCCGCCGGCGGCCCGCGCTCGACCAACGCGGTGTGGAGCTACGAGGCGCCCTATCCGGCGGTCGCCGCGATCCGCGAGCATCTGGCGTTCTATCCGGGGCGCGTCGACGCGATCGAGGTGCAGAAGGACTGAGCCGGGACCGAGCGGGGACTGGGGCGGGCGCGCCGCCGCGGCTACTGGGTGGCCAGCGGCGGCAGCTTCAGCGTCAGTTGCGGCAGCCGGCGGTCCAGCCGCGCCTGGGCCTCGGCGGTCAGGTCGACATCGCCGGCGGTCCCGACCACGGACTGGCCGTCCAGCACCAGCTCCAGGCCGCGCTCGCGCGCCAGCTGGCCGATGATGTCGGCCAGCGCCGCCTTGACCGCGTCGAGGGCACTCTGGAGGCCGGCGTCCAGCTGGCGGCGCCGCGCCACGACATGCTGCTGGAAGGCGGTGATCTGCTGGGCGATGGCCGCCGAGCGATCCTTGAACGCCTGCGCCGACAGCGAGGCGCGCTGCGCGGCCAGGTCCTGTTCGGCCTTGCGCAGCGCGTCTTCCTGCTTGGCGAACTCGTGGACGTCGTTGGCCGACAGCGTCTGCATCTGGGTGCGGATCGACTGCATCGCCGCGGCACCCTGCTGGATGGCCTGGGTGTTGATCACGGCGACCACGGCCGTGCGCGGTCCGGCGGCGGCCGGGGCGGCCGATGTCAGCCAGGCCAGCGCGATCAGGGCCGGGGCGATCAGGGTTCGAGAGGCGGGAATGCGCATCGTGACCGTCCGCGATCAGCCGCCGAAGCCCAGGAAACCGGGGCTGTCGCTCAGCTTGGGTGCCGCTTTCAGCCGGGCGAGGTCGGGCACCGGCCGCGCCGTGCGCGGGTCGCCGGCCAGCAGCCGTTCCAGGGCGGCGGCCACCGCCAGCACCTTGGCATCGCCGCCGCGCGGACCGACGATCTGCAGCCCGAAGGGCAGGCCGTTGCGGTCGAGGCCGACCGGCAGCGACAGCGCCGGATGGCCGACCACGGTCGGGGCGTAGGCCAGCCCCAGCCAATGAAAGTAGGTGCGGGTCGGCCGGCCGTCGATCTCGGCCGGGTACAGCTCGGTCCAGGGCCGCGGGCTGAGGGTGACGGCGGGGCTCAAGATCACGTCCCAGCGCTCGAAGAAGCGCTGCCAGCGGTGATAGAGCACGGTCTGGTGGGCCATGGCGCGCGCCACGTCCAGGGCGCTGTAGCGCAGGCCTTCTTCGACATTGGCGCGGACATTGGGGCCGACCAGCTCGGGCGTCTCGGCGACGCGCCGGTGATGGCCGGCCAGGAACGCGAGGGCGCGCAGCACCTCGAAGGTCTCGTCGGTGCCCGCACAGTCGGGGCTCGCCGGCTCGGCGGCGGCGAAGGCGTGGGCGAACAGCCCGGTCTTCTCGGCGAAGACCTCACGGATGTGGCGCTCGGTCGGGGCAAAGCCGAAATCGGGCGTCAGCGCCACGCGCAGGCCGGCGAGGTCGACCGGGACAGGTGCTGCGAAATCCTCGGGCCGGCGCACCGTCGCGCCGTGGATGGTGGTCGCCAGGGGATCGGCCGCGCTGTCCGACGCCATCGCCGACAGCAGCAGGCACAAATCAGGCACGGTGCGCGCCATCGGCCCCAGCACGCCCAGCGGCGACCAGCCCAGCGCGCGCTTCTCGCTGGGCACCAGGCCGGGGGTCGGGCGGAAGCCGACGATGCCGTTGTAGGCGGCCGGGTTGCGCAAGCTGCCGCCGGTGTCCGAGCCGGTGGCCAGCGGCACCATGCCGGTCGCCAGCGCCACGCCCGAGCCGCCCGAGGAGCCCGCCGCCGAGCGCTGCGGATCGAAGGGGTTGCCGGTGGCGCCGTAGACGGCATTGCGGGTGTTGGCGCCCGCGCCCCATTCCGGCGTGTTGGTCTTGCCCAGCACGATCGCGCCGGCCTGGCGCACCGCGGCCACGATCTGCTGGTCGTGGGCCGGCACATGGTCGCGGAACAGCGGGCTGCCATAGGTGGTGCGCAGGCCGCCGACATCCTCCAGGTCCTTGATCCCGATCGGCAGGCCGTGCAGCGGCGGCAGGGCGGCGCCGTGCGCCGTCCGCTCGTCGGCCGCCCGGGCGGCGGCGCGGGCGCGCTCGACATCGCGCGCCACCATGGCGTTGACGGCATGGTCGACGGCGTCGATCCGGGCGATGCAGCTGTCCAGGAGCTCGGCCGCGGACAGCCGCTTGGCGCCGATCAGGCGGCGGGCCTCGATCGCGGTCAGGTCGCAGGGTTCGGTCACGGCAGGCCTCGGGCTGGAAACTCGGCCACAGGCCTTAGCACGTCGCCCGGCCGCGGTCCAAAAAACAGGAGACAGCCCTGTCGGTTTGGCCGAGCCTCGTCCGTCCTTGGGTCGTCGATCGGGATCACCGAGGAGAGAGACCATGCCTGGAACCGTACGCCTGCACCGCGTTCTCACGACCAGCCCGGAGAAGGTGTACCGCGCCTTCCTGGAGGCGGACGCGCTGGCGAAATGGCTGCCGCCGAACGGCTTTGCCTGCACGGTGCACCATCTGGAGCCGGCCGTCGGCGGCACCTTCAAGATGTCGTTCCGGAACTTCACCACCGGCCACAGCCACGCGTTCGGTGGCGAGTATCTCGAGCTGGTTCCGGGCGAGCGCCTGCGCTATGTCGACCGGTTCGACGATCCCAACCTGCGCGGCGAGATGCAGGTGACCGTGACGCTGAAAAAGGTGTCGGTGGGGACAGAGCTTGCGATCGTGCAGGACGGCATTCCCGACGCCATTCCCGTCGAGGCCTGCTATCTGGGGTGGCAGGAGTCGCTTCGGAACCTGGCCCGGCTGGTCGAACCAGAGATCAGACAGTAGCCCATCGGGATCAGCAGGAGGACAGCCATGGCGGTGGCCAAGAACACGATCTGCCTGTGGTTCGACAAGGATGCCGAAGCCGCGGCCCGCTTCTACACCGAGACCTTTCCCGACAGCAGGATGGGGGCCATTCACCGGGCGCCCGGCGACTACCCGTCGGGTCAGGCGGGCGACGTGCTGACGGTCCAATTCACCGTCGCCGGCATTCCCTGCCTCGCCCTGAATGGCGGGCCGGCGTTCAAGCACAACGAAGCCTTCAGTTTCCAGATCGCCACGGACGATCAGGACGAGACCGACCGCTACTGGAACGCCATCGTCGGCAATGGCGGCCAGGAAAGCGCGTGCGGCTGGTGCAAGGACAAATGGGGCATCTCGTGGCAGATCACGCCGCGGGCGCTGACCGACGCCCTGGCGGCCGGCGGCGACCAGGCCAAGCGCGCGTTCGCGGCCATGATGACGATGCGGAAGATCGACGTCGCGGCGATCGAGGCGGCGCGGCGGGGGTGAGGGGGCAAGGGGCGCTCGGTGGCGAGCGCCCCGAGCCCGATGCGGACGTCAGGTGTCCGGCTATCGGCGAGGGGCGATGTCGTCCAGGAAGGCGGCAACGGCCTGCCAGTTCGCCTCGGCGCCGCGCGGGTTCTGGTCCTGGCGCAGGGTGGACGAGCCATGCACGCCCGCGGTGGGCACGAACTGGCGCTTGATCGGGGCGCTGATCGCCGCCAGCAGGGTCCGTGCGGCGGCGATCTCGCCGGGATCGCTGGCGGACGTGACAAAGGCAGGGCAGCGCACTTGGGCCGCTGCGGCCCTGACCGACATATGGAGATATTCCCCCGGCGAGAAGGCCAGTATCGCGCTGACCTCGGCCGGGTGGCGCGCGGCGAGCACAAAGACCAGCGCCGCCGAATAGCTGCTGCCCCAGGCCAGGACGGGCTGGCCTGGGTTCCGGGCACGCGCGAAGGCCAAGGCCGCATCGAGGTCGGCCAACGCCGGCTCGTAGTCGGTCGACCGGCCCAAGCGCTTCACCGTCTCGTTCGGCTGGCCCCAAGCGGGCCCGCCCGAGCGCTGGTCGACCGCGACGGCGTCGAAGCCGAGATCGGCGAGCCTGCGCGCGATCGGGGCGTATTCGCCGTGATTGGAACCGGCCATGTGGAACAGCAGGATGGTGCCGCGCCGCGCCCCGGCGGCGGGGGTGACCTCGGCATAGACCTGCACGCCGTCGGCGGCCTTGAAGGTAGTGACCTCGGCCGCCATCGCGGCCGGTGCGCGGCCCAACAGGCTGAGCAGGAGCAGTGGGAAATACGGTGACACTGCATTAATTGTAAAACCGAGTGTCGACGCAATTCGGCCAGGCCGCACGCGACGAGGCAATCGACGCAGCACAGCTGGTCATGGACATCCGGGCGAAACGCAGAGCGCCCAGGCGCCACTAACCCAAGGCGCCGTCCGTTTTCAGCTTGGTCACCTCGGCATCCGAATAGCCCATCTGCCGAAGCACCTGTCCCGTATCGGCGGCAAGCGCGGGCGGCATCCGCGGTGCCTGCGGGGGCACCCGATCCAGCCGGAACGGCGGTGCCACGGCCTTCATCTGCCGGCCCTCGCCGGCGTAGCGGACGACTTGGCCGATCGCCTGCAGCTGCGGGTCCTCGGCCGCCCGGCCGACATCCAGAACGGGTGCGGCGACCACCTTCGCGCCGTCGAGCTTGGCGACCAGCGCGTCGGTGGCAAAGCCGCGGGTGATCCCGCTCAGCAGGCCGACCAATCGCTCGCGGTTCGCGCGCCGGCCGTCGACGGTGCGGAGCTCCGGCCGGTCGAGCACTGCCGCGTCCAGCACGCGGGCGCAGCGCAGCCACATCTCGTCGTTGCTGCCGATGATGATCGCGGCGCCGTGCGGGCTGGTGACATGATGCGCTACCTCACCATCTTATTGAAAAAGCAGAGTTTGT
>CAZEFK010000245.1:0-9808 GCA_964511405.1 uncultured Comamonadaceae bacterium
GCGCGGTCGCGGCCGGCAATCCGGGAGCGGGCGGCGCCAGAGCGGCAGTGGCGACCGGTGGCGACGCCGGCACATCGGCGGCCGGCGCGGTCGCGGCCGGCAATCCGGGAGCGGGCGGCGCCAGAGCGGGGGGCGGCAGAGCGGCGGTGACGACGGGTCTCGGCGGCGGGCCGTCCAACGGCGCCACGGTGATGCCGGCGCGGGCGCCGCCGCCGGGGATGGCCTGGCGGACGTCGTGGGCCAGGTTCATGCCGGTGACGCTGTAGCCGCTTGATTCAGGCGGGGCCAGGCCGGTCTGGTCGGGCACGATGCGCACCGGCATCGGCAGCGCGACCGGACCGCTCAGCACCTGGTTGCTGCCGTTGGCCGCAGCCTGGCGGGTCGCATCGGTGAGGGCGCTCGCCAACGGGCCCGGCGGCGCGGCCGGCGGCGCCGGGGTGTCGGACGACAGCCCCAGGCTGCTGCAGCCGGCGGCCAGCGCCGCGACGGCGGACAGAGCGGCGAGCCGCATCCCGCGGCTGCCCGCCCCAGACAGATAGGACCGGCGCCCGTTGCTCATGGCGCAGCACTGCCACAGCCCCGTCCGCGCTGCAACGCCGCCTGCCAAACCCGAGGCAGCAGGCGGCTTGCCGATCCCCCCGGTGGTCCGCCTATAGTCGCCGGGCAATCGGCGTCGCGCGGATCGATTCGCTCGGACCGGGCGCACCCTCTTCCAAGCAGGCGGTGACCGTCATGGCTGAGCGCAGCAATTCCCTGGCCGCTCGCGACATCGCGACCAGCATCCATCCCTACACGAACCTCAAGCTGCACGAGACCGAAGGCCCGACGGTCATGACCGCCGGCGAGGGCGTGTTCGTGCGCGACGAGGACGGCAAGCGCTATCTGGAAGGCCTGGCCGGGTTGTGGTGCGCCAGCCTGGGCTTCTCGGAGCGGCGCCTGGCCGAGGCGGCCTATCGGCAGATGCTGAAGCTGCCCTACTATCACCAGTTCGCGCACAAGGCCCACGACGTCGGCATCGAGCTCGCCGAGAAGCTGCTGGGCCTGGCGCCAGTTCCGATGTCGAAGGTGTTCTTCGTGAACTCCGGGTCCGAGGCCAACGACACCGTCGTCAAGCTGGTGTGGTACTACAACAACGCGCTCGGCCGCCCGCAGAAGAAGAAGATCCTGAGCCGGACCAAGGCCTATCACGGCGTTACCGTGGCCAGCGCCAGCCTGACCGGCCTGCCCAACAACCACCGCGACTTCGACCTGCCGATCGCCAACATCGTGCATGTCGACTGCCCGCACTGGTACCGCTTCGGCCTGCCCGGCGAGAGCGAGGAGGCGTTCGCCACCCGCATGGCCGAGGCGCTGGAGACCCGCATCCTGGCCGAGGGGCCGGACACCGTGGCGGCCATGATCGCCGAGCCGATCATGGGTGCGGGCGGCGTGCTGCTGCCGCCGGCGACCTATTGGGAGAAGGTCCAACCGGTCCTGAAGAAGTACGACATCATGCTGATCGCCGACGAGGTGATCTGCGGCTTCGGCCGAACCGGCGCCATGTGGGGCACCACGACCTTCGGCATGAAGCCCGACATCCTGACCTGCGCCAAGGCGCTGTCGGCCGCCTACCTGCCGATCGGCGCGGTGATGATGTCCGAGGCGGTCTATGCCGCGCTGGTCCGGCAGTCCGAGAAGATCGGCACCTTCGGCCACGGCTTCACCTACAGCGGCCATCCTGTGACCTCGGCGGTCGCGCTCGAGACCCTCAAGATCTATGAGGAGATCGACATCCTCGGCCATGTCCGCCAGGTTGCCCCGCGCATGCAGGAGGGCCTGCGGCGGTTCCGCGACCATCCGCTGGTCGGCGAGGTGCGCGGCATCGGGCTGATCGGCGCGGTCGAACTGGTCGCCGACAAGGCGGCGCGCACGCCGTTCGATCCCACGGACGCGGTCGGCCCATACCTCGCCAAACGCGCCGCCCATCACGGCCTGATCATTCGGGCGCTCGGCGATGCGATCGGGTTCTGCCCGCCGCTGATCATCGCCGAGCCCGAGATCGACCTGATGCTCGACCTGTTCGGCAAGGCCCTGGACGACACCCTGGCCCTGGTGCACGAGCGCGGCCTGCTCGCGCCAAAGTGAAGCGGGTGCGGCGGGTTGGCGGCCCGGATGCCGTCGACTACAGTCGCATTTGAGCCGATCGACCGGTAGCGGGGAGATTTCGCGTGAACCCGACCGTCACCAACCGGGGCACTCAAAATGGTGTCGCCCAGGCGGACCTGCAGGGGGCGGACTCGCGCCCCAGGCTCAGCCGCAGGCGCCTGATCTCGGGAGCATCGCTGGTCGCCCTCGGCGCGGCCGCCCTTGGGGCGCGGCCGGCTCGGGCACTGTCGATCGAACCTGCCGACGCCGGGACGGCGAACCTGATCGCCAATCACTGCTCGGCCAGCCATGATGGCCTGCACCGCGAGCTGGTCGCCGAGCTGCGCACCCAGCTCGAGGCCCGCGGCGTCGCCATCGACACCGCGGCACTCACCGCCGAGCTGCAGCGGGCGACCTGCCCGATCTGCGGCTGCCCGCTGATCCTCGCCGAACAGGCCCTGCCCCCCGCCGGGACGGCCGTCCGATGATCCGCCAGGCCCTGGCGCTGGCCGGCACCGCGATCGCGTTGTCGGGCTGCTACGGCATGACCTGCTTCGACGAGTTCGCGCGCCCGTTCGACCGCACGGTCGGCTGCGGCGACCGCGGCCAGCTGGCGGCGCCGGGTCCCGCCTATGCCGTCCCCGAATCGCCGGTGTCCACGCCGCGGGTTGCGGTGACGCCGGCGCCGGCCCCGGTGCCGCTGATCGAGCCGGCGCCGCCGGTGGCCGTGCCGCTGGCGCCGGTGACCGCCGCGCCCCTGCCAGCGGTGCCGCCACCCGCAACCGGCGCGCCCACGCCCATCGCGCCGCCGCCGGCCGCTGCCCCGGAGCTGCCGCCGACCATCGCCCCGCCGCCCGCGATCGCGCCCCTGCCTGCCCCCTGATGCCCGCTCGCTGATGCCCACCCGCTGATGGATTTCCAAAGCGACCTGGTCGCCCCCGCCGCCCCGGAGATCCTGGAGGCGCTGGCCCGCGCCAGCCGCGGCGCCATGGCGCCCTATGGCCGCGACCCGGAGAGCCAAGCGCTCCAGCGGCTGGTCGACGCCGTGTTCGAGACCGAGACCACGGTCTTCCCCATTGCCACCGGCACGGCCGGCAACGCCCTGTGCCTGGGCGCGCTGACGCCGGTCTACGGCATCGTCTACGCCCACGAGGCGGCGCACATCCTGAGCGCGGAATGCGGCGCGGTGGAGTTCTACACCGGCGGCGGCCGCATCGTGCCGCTGGCCGGCGGCGACGGGCGGATTGCACCGGCGGCGCTGGCAGCCGCCCTGGACCGTGCCGAGCGCGGCCGCATCACCCATATGCAGCCGGCCAGCCTGAGCCTGACCCAGGCCACCGAGTGCGGCACCGTCTATGGGCTAGACCACGTCGCGGCCCTGGCCGATGTGGCCAAGGCCAACGGCCTGCGCCTGCACATGGACGGCGCTCGGCTGGCCAATGCCCTGGCCGCCCTGGGCGGCAGCCCGGCGGACCTGACCTGGCGGCGCGGCGTCGACCTGCTGGTGCTGGGCTCGACCAAGAACGGCACGCTCGGCGCCGAGGCGATCGTGGTCTTCGACCGGACGCTGGCGGCCGACTTGGGGTTCCGCATGAAGCGCGGCGGCCATGTCACGCCGAAGGCACGCTACCTGGCGGTGCAGCTGGCCGCCTATCTCCAGGACGGTCGCTGGCTGCGCTGGGCCGCCGCGGCCAACCGCAGCGCCCGCCGCCTGTCCGATGGGCTGGCTCGGCTGGGCCATCCCGCCCGTTGGCCGACCGAGATCAACGAAGTGTTCGTGGCGCTGCCGGATCCGGTGCTGCGGGCGCTCGACCGGGCCGGGATCGGGTACAGCGTCTGGACGCCGGGCGCGCCGACGCTGATCCGCCTGGTCACCAACTACGCCACGACCGACGCCGAGGTCGATGCGGTCCTGGCCGCCGCGGCTCAGGCGAGCGACGCGCGCTCGATATAATCCTCGAGCACGGGCACGTTCACGATCTCCAGATCCGGGCCGACGCGGCGCAGCAGGCCGCGCCGGATCAGGGCGCTGACCGTGCGCGCCACGGTCTCGCGGGTGGTCGCGGCCTTGTTGGCGATCTCGGTGGCGGTCGGTGACGGCCGGATCGTGATCGCGGTCGCCGGGCCGTTGGGGCTGAGCTGCTGGGCGAGCCGCAGCAGCTCGACGGCCACGCGCTCGGGCGCCTTCAGGCCAGAGAGGTCGCGGACCCGGGCATTGATGCCCCGAATCAGCGTGGTCAGGTGGCGCATCACATTGAGCGCCAACGCCGGATATTCCGAAAGCGCGCCAAGGAAGTCCTCCTGGCTCAGGATTCCGGTCACGACGTCGGTCAACGCCAGCACATAGGCGGATCGCCGACCACCGTCGATGGCCGCCATCTCGCCGACATTGCCGCCCGGCCCGATGTCGGCGAACGCGATCTCGCGGCCCGACACCGTGAACTGGACCACCCGGACCATGCCATAGGCCACGAACAGCAAATCACGGGTGACGTCGTCCTGGGCCAGGATCGTAGTCTGGCGCGGAAACAGCCGCCAACTGACCGCCGCTTCCAGCCGTTCCAGGCAGGCCTCGGGCAGCCCCGTCAGGAGACTCATCGGACGAAGACTTAAGTCCACTTGGTAGCGCTGGACGAAACCCGGAAGATCCAGTTGGCTGCCATGGGCGAGGCCGGCCTGCATTTTGCTCCCTCACGCGCGGCGAAATCCGGAGCAGGCCTACGCCGACGCAAAGCTTTGTGCAAGCGTGACCGCCCCTTGTTGCACCATAGCCAGCACCGAGGGTCAACACAAGGAATGCGTCTGAACTTCAATCAAAATCCACGATCATGCCAGGTAGTCTTCAGGCCAAGACGATCGGCCAGCAGTCTCCACAGCATCGCGATCTCGCCCGCCGCCTTCCCGGCCGGCTCGATTTCGCGCGCGACCCGCCCGATCGCCATGGCCGACGGGAACGCCGTGCGCTGATGGACGACCACCGGCAGCAGACGCCCGCTCGGATCCAGCTGCTGGCGGATATCGGCCACCAGCCGAGTGGTGGGCGATGCCTGGCACAGCACCACCGCCGCGTCGGCACGGTAGCGGCCGACCAGGTCGATGGTCCGCTGCAGCGCGCCGAGGTCGGTGGCGGTCGGGCGCACGGGAATCACGACCAGGTCGGCCGCGCCGATCGCCGCATCGACCTCGTCGACCAGCGCCGCCGGCGTGTCGAGGATACAGGCGGCCAGAGCATGCTTGGCGAACAGCCCCAACCGGTTGTGCAGCTGGTGCCGGCTGGGGACGTCCAGATACAGCTCGCCCAAGGCCGGCGGCTTCGCCCCCTGGACGCGCAGCTCGGCCCACGCCGCCGTCGACCGCTGCGGGTCGAGATCGACCATCACCACCGGGCCGGCGGCGGCCGCTTCAACCGCCAGGTGCGCCGCCAAGGTCGACTTGCCGGCGCCGCCCTTGAGGTTGGCGACGGCCACCACCCGCATCGGCGGGATTCAGGCCAACCGCTCGCTCGTGCGCAGGGGCGCCGGGCGCGCGGCCGCCCCCGGCCCGGGCAGCTCGATATTGACCTCGAGCAACGATACGCCGGCGTTGCGGTCGAGCTTCACTTGCACCTTGTCGTGCTCGATCTCGCAATACTTGGCGATCACCGCCAGGATGTCCTTCTGCAGCATCGGCAGGAAGTCGGCGCCGGCGCGGTCGGCGCGTTCATGCGCCAACAGGATCTGCAGCCGCTCCTTGGCCTGCACCGCCGATGGCTTCGGCGGTCGGCGCAGGAAGTCGAAGATCGCCATCAGGCCGTCCTCCCGAACAGCTTGGCAAATAGGCCGCGCTGCTCGGGGGCCATGAACCGGTGCTCGATCTGCTCGCCCAGGAGCCGCGACACGGCATCGCCATAGGCCCGGCCGGCCGTCGACTTGGCGTCCAGGATCACCGGCGTCCCGGTGTTGGACGCGCGCAGCACCGCCTCGCTCTCCGGGATCACTCCCAGCAGGGGAATCGCCAGGATCTCCAGGACGTCGGCCACCTTCAGCATGTCGCCGCGCTCGACCCGCTGCGGGTCGTAACGGGTCAGCAGCAGATGCTGCTTGACCGGCGGCTCGTTGCGCTCGGCGCGCCGGGTCTTCGAGCCCAGCAGTCCCAGGATGCGGTCGCTGTCGCGCACGCTCGACACCTCGGGGTTGGCGACCACGATCGCCTCGTCGGCCAGGTACATGGCCAGCTGCGCGCCCTTCTCGATGCCGGCGGGGCTGTCGCAGATCACATAGTCGAACTCCTCGCGCAGCTGGCCCAGCACCAGCTCGACGCCTTCGACAGTCAGCGCATCCTTGTCGCGCGTCTGCGACGCCGGCAGGACGTACAGGTTCTCGTACCGCTTGTCCCGGATCAGGGCCTGGTGGAGCTTCGCCTCGCCGGCGATGACATTGACGAAGTCGAACACGACCCGCCGCTCGCAGCCCATGATCAGGTCCAGGTTGCGCAGGCCGACGTCGAAATCGACGACCACGGTGCGCAGGCCACGCTGGGCCAGGCCGGTGCCGATGGCCGCGGTCGAGGTGGTCTTGCCGACCCCGCCCTTGCCCGATGTCATGACGATGATCTTGCTCACGGCAGTGTCTCCGGGAGGGATGTTAGATGAGCGGCTCGAAGACCAGGGCCGGTCCGGCGGCGGCGATGCGAACGGGCCGGCCCCAGTGCGCGGGATCGATGTTCTCGCTGACCTGGTAGAGGCCGGCGATCGAGACCAGTTCGGCCTCCAGCGAATGGCAGAAGATGCGGGCCTGGGCGTCGCCCCCGAGCCCCGCCAGCGCCCGGCCGCGCAGCCGGCCATAGACATGGATGTTGCCGTCGGCGGCGACTTCGGCGCCGGCGCTCACCGGCCCCAGGACGATCAGATCGCCGCCGCTGGCATAGATCTGCTGGCCCGAGCGAATCGGCTCGGCCACGGTGCGCGTGGCCCGGCCAGCCGGTGCCGGTGCGGCAACGGTCGCCGGCGCCGGGGCCCCGGCAGCGGCCGGCGCCTCGCGGACGGCCAGCTCACGGGGGTTCGGCTCACGGGGGTTCGGCGGATTGGCCGCCGCCCGTCCCGGCGGAAACAGCGCCAGGCCGGCGGCGATCGCCGCCTGGGACTGGGCGGCGTCGCCGTTCACGATGCCGACCGGAGCCATCCCGATGGCGCGGCAGAGCGCGACCAGGCGGCCGAAATCGATGAACAGCCCGGCGCCGGCCACGTCCTCCAGGTCGACCAGAACCGGTGCATTGCGGAAGAAGCCCGGCGCCTGGGCAACCTTCTCCGCCAGCAGCTGCTCGAACCGCGGATCGGTCGGGTCGATGAGGCGCAGCACCATCATGGTGAAGCTGCTGCCGCGCAGCTGGAAGGGCGCGGAGCGCGGTCGCGAAGAGTTGGTCGTCGAAGGAGGTGCCACGATCGCTGACTGGGCCGCGCGAACGGAAGTGAGAGCCATAGAAGCTGCCTTGACGGCGGTCACGGGACGGGATCGATCCGTAACGCTGGAACTGTACAGATCTGGTGGCGCGAATTGCAAGCACCGCAATAACTAGTAAGATGCCGCGCTCCGGCCTGTCGCGCTGCCGGCCGCCCGGCCGGCCAAGGTGATCCATTTGGGGCTTGCAGCCGTGCCGTAAAGCTGATCTCGCGGAAGCCACAGTATCGTGTCAGGGCGGGCGCTTGGCTAGCGTTGTTATCAAATCACGTTAACCAAGATTGATTTTTCCCTAGTATTGATGGCTTATTGACCGGGAACCGGCTTACTCGCAAACCGCATCTGCAACGGAGTGGACCCCTGTCGGTGTTGTTTCCATCGAGTCTGAGCCCGCACTGGCGCCGCATGGCGCCCCCTGTACCGATGGGCGCCGGCCAATTCGCACCGAAGCCGCACCATTGACGCCTGGCCGTCGCGCGCGCCGGACGCTGGGATGCCGACTCCAGGCGGGCCTGCTGCCGCTGGCCATGGCCGGGCTGTCGGCAACCGCGATGGCGCAGACGCCGCCGAAGCTGCCGCCGCAAGTGGAGCCGGGCCGCCCACCGCAGCCGGCCCCGGCGCCCGCGGAGGTGCCGCAGGCCGATTTCGACTTCCAGATCCAGGCCCCGCGCGCGACCGGCGAACCGCAAGCGCTGGACGAGCTGACCTTCCCGGTCAGCGACGTGATCATCGACGGCATGACCGTGTTCCCGATCGCGGATTTCCAGAAGCAGATCGACGAGGTCAAGGGCAAGAACGTCGGCTTGAGCGCGATCACCAAGATCGCCCAGGAGATCGAGGCGCGCTACAAGGCGGCGGGTTATGTGCTGAGCCGGGCCTTCGTGCCGCCGCAGCGCACCGGTACGGGGGTGTTCCACATCACCGTGCTGGAAGGCTTCATCAAGGGCGTCAGCGTCGAGAACGCCAGTCCCGAGGTGCAGGCCCAGATCGAGGCCTATCTGCGGCCGCTGGTCAACGTCAAGCCGATCGCGCTGCCGGCGCTGGAGCGCGCCTTGCTGCTGGCCAGCGACCTGCCCGGCGTCGCGGCGTCGGGGATCCTCAGGCCGGGCGACGAGGTCGGCTCGACCGAGCTGGTGGTCACGGTGGTCGAGACCACCATCGACGGCGTCGTCACCGGCACCAACCGCGGCTCGAAATATGCCGGCCCGTTCAGCACCTTCGGCGTGATCAACTACAACGGCTATCTCGGGCTGAACGAGCAGATCAGCCTGGGCGCCTCGCTCACCCTGCCGCACACCGCCGAGCAGCGCTATCTGTCGGGCCGGTATCAGCAGCCGATCGGCGAGCAGGGCCTGGTCGCCTCGGTCGAGTCGCTCTATTCGGTCGGCCAGCCCGGTTTCAACCTCAAGCCCTTCGACATCAAGACGCACAGCTTCAAGATTGGCCCGCGTCTGGCCTATCCGGTCATCCGCTCGCGCAGTGAGAACCTGACCGTCGATGGCGGCCTGAGCTATCAGCAGTCGACGTCGACCTCGCTCGGCCAGCTGCTGACCCGCGACATCTATCCGTCGATGGATGCCCGCGTGAACTACACCGCCGCCGACGTGCTGAACGGCTCGTTCGGCGCCGTGGTCGACGTCAGCCACGGCTTCCAGGGACTGGGCGCGCGCGGCACCGGCGCGCCCGATCTGTCGCGCGCCAAGGCCTCGCCGAACTTCACCAAGATCACCGCGGATGTCAGGCGCATCCAGCCGCTGTTCGGCCCGGTCAGCCTGTCGGCCAACTTCCTGGCGCAATATTCGATGACGCCGCTTTACGCCGGCGAGGAGTTCTCGCTGGGCGGATCGCGCATCGGCCGCGGCTACGATCCATCGGAGATCTCGGGCCGGGATGGCTATGGCGGCGCGCTGGAGCTGCGCTTCGACAGCAGCGATCTGACCTTCATGCAGCCTTACGTCTTCTACGACTACGGCACGGTGTACACCCACCAGCCGTCCGACCGCACGCCGTCGCTGGCCTCGGCCGGTGCCGGCGTGCGCTTCACGGTGCTGGGCGACTACACTGCGACCGTCGAAGCAGCACAGCCGCTGACGCGCGCACCATCGACCGAGAATGGCCGGCGCCCGCTGCGCATCCTGTTCGATTTCGCCGCCCGCTTCTGAGCCGCTAGGAGCGTGTCTCCGCAATGGCGGTTGCCCAAGCCCGGGGCGTTGTGGGGGGGGGCCGGCCCACCCAGCGGGGGGTTTGGG